>CAYSHZ010000057.1:0-4357 GCA_964430905.1 uncultured Thermoanaerobaculia bacterium
TCAGAACTGGTACATCGACGGCCCGATGGTCATGGACACTCCCTTCGGAAGCACCTTGAACCACTTCGTCAACAACCTCGAGGGGCCGATGTTGATGACGCCGAGGTTCATGTTCAAACTCTCCGGAAGCTACACGATTCCCGTGATTGAAACGGACCTCGGCTTCCGGGTACGTTACGACGACGGCCGGGCCATCTTCCCGATCGAGACCGTGCCGAGCTATCAGTCCTGGGACGAGGAATTCCTGCCCGACGTCATCGTCGGCGTGGGAGGCGACGAGAAAATCGTTGCGGACAGTGAAGACTGGATGCCTTCGACGACGATCATCGATCTCAGCCTCAACAAGACCTTCGAATTCAAGGGGGACTACGGGTTCAACATCGCGTTTGATGCTCTCAACGTCCTCAACGAGGACAGTCCGAACAAGGTCGGATACACCGAGGCGGATTACGGCCGAGTCTACTCACTGGTCAATCCGAGACGGTATCGCTTGACACTCAAGTTCATCTGGTGAACTCACCTGACTGACACTCTCACGGGCGGAGGGTCCTGAGGGACCCTCCTGCCCTGTTTCCCGACCCTGGCGAAAGCAGGTACCCTTACGACCATGTCACAACGACGTACAGTGATTCTTGGCTTTGGCGCAGTGATGGTAACTCTTGCCATCGGGATCGTCGCCCTCAAGGCCTCTCGATCCCAACTCCCGACCCAGCCGGTCCATCAGACTAAAGGCGTTGCCGAAATGCCATCCTTCGACGGGGCCAACGTCGTCCTGGTGACTCTCGATACGACCCGGGCCGATCACCTTGGTTGTTACGGCGACCGGCGGGCCGAAACTCCGAACCTCGATGCGCTGGCGCACGAGGGCGCCCTCTTCGAACACTGCATCACCTCAAGCCCGTTTACCCTTCCCTCCCACTCCTCGATCATGACCGGACTCTATCCGCCGTTCCACGGCGTTCGTCTCAATGGCGGCGCCGCTCTTGCCGACGTTCACACGACCCTTGCGGAGAGCCTGTCCACCAAGGGCTATCGTTGCGGCGCCTTTGCCGCAGCCTTCGTTCTCGACGGACGCTGGGGCCTGAACCAGGGTTTCGAGCACTATGACGACGACTTCGATATTGCACCCGGACAACGCCTCGATCTCGCCGGCGTTCAGCGCCCGGGCAACGAAGTAGTCGATGCCGCCCTCGGTTGGCTTGACCAGGATGACCCTCGGCCATTCTTTGCGTGGCTGCATTTCTACGATCCCCATTCACCCTACGAACCGCCGGCGCCCTTCTTCTCGCGTTTCAATGATGAAGGACTGGCACGTCTCTACGACGGCGAGATCGCCTTCGCCGACTCGCAGGTAGGGCGGGTACTGGAGTGGCTCGAGGATCGAGGCCTGGATTCAAACACGATCGTGATCGTCACCGCAGACCATGGTGAATCACTGGGTCACCACGGAGAGAACTACCACGGCTACTACATCTACGATGACACCATCCACGTTCCTCTCTTGATTCGCCTGCCTCACTCGGATCGCAAGGGCATCCGGATTCCCGGCTTGGTTCGGACCATCGACATCATGCCGACGGTCCTGGACCTTGTAGACGCCGAGCGTCCCGAGACGGTACAGGGACAATCCTTGACGGCGATGATGGTCGATCCCGACCACGTCGGTCCCACCTATGCCTACAGCGAATCGATGGCCGTCAACCTCCAGTTCGGATGGAGTCCGCTCTACGCCCTGAGCTCCAACAGGTTCAAGTTCATTGAGGCGCCGAGAAGCGAGCTGTACGACCTCGGTCTTGATCCCACGGAAAGCACCAACCGGCTGAAGCAGATCCCCGATGTCGGCGCCGAAATGCGGACAGCCCTGGATCGACTCCGGCAAATAATCGAGAACGGGGCGCCAGATGCGCCGGAGGCCAATCTCGACGAAGACACCCAGTCGATGCTGGCCGCACTGGGATATGCCTCGGGGCCCTCCGTTCGGACCGCCGGGGAGGCTCTGGCCGACCCCAAGGACATGCTCAACCTCTATCAGTCGGTTGGAGAAATCGGCCAGCAGATCAACCGGGAGGAATACGATGCGGCGGCAACGGCACTGGAGGCGGTCCTCGCCGAAGATCCCGAGATTCCACAGGCGCTCTTCCTCCTGGCAACCTGCTACCGAAAGACCGGGCGCAGCGACGAGGCACGAGTAATTCTCGACCGGTACCTCAAGTCAAATCCGGACAACACCCCGGCCCTGTTGATTCTCGCCGAGATCCTCTCCGACCAGGGCGATTCTGATGGCGTCCTCGCCATCGCTCAACGGGTTCTCGCCTCGGACGACCACAACACCCAGGCCCTGGAATTGATGGCCGGCATCCATATGGGTGAGAACGACCACCTCGCCGCCCTGCCACTGCTGGAGAGGGTGACCCAGATTCAACCCAAGCTGACCCGGAACCGAAACAACCTGGCCGCATGTCTGGTCGGTTTGGGCCGTCTGGACGAGGCCAAGGTGATGCTCGACGACATCCTCACCGCATACCCCGGGTTTCCCCACGCCCACTTCCACCTGGGTCTGTTGTACGAGGCGGAAGGGCGCCTGGACGCGGCCCGGGCTGCGTACTCAATAGAAGTCGAGCTCTTTCCCAACGCCACACCGGCCCGGTTCAACTTGGGAAATCTCCTCTTCAGCATGGGTGATGGTTCGGGAGCGGAGCGGGAAATGCGGATGCTGATTGACAACGCCCCTGAAGAACCGCGGGCCTATCTCCTCCTGGCCCGAATTCTCCTCAAGAAGAACGGAGATCCCGACGAGGTCGAACGACTGGCCAGAGCGGGTCTCGACCGAACGGATGAAAACACACTCAAGGCTCTCGGCTACTACCTTCTCGCCGACGCCTATTCCCGGCAGGGCCGTAAAGGAGAGTTGGCGGAGGCCCTCAATCAGGCACAGTTATTCAAGTCCCGGATCGAACGAGAAAAACCTCATAACGGTGAACGGGAATAGTGAAACCTACCGACAAGGAGAATGGGATGCCCAGAACACGACTGAACGCCACGCTTTGGTTGGCCACGGCAATGGCCCTGATCTTCGGTTGGGCTTGCAGCCGGCCAAATGAAAGAACGACGCCCGCCAAACAGCTGACCGAAGACTGGTTCCTCCAGGCAACTGCCGAGGTCACGGACGAGCCGACGGTCGTTTCGAGTCCTGAATTTGACATCGACGGCTGGTATTCAACAAAGGTTCCATCGACCCCCATGGCCGCTCTTGTTGCCCACGGTCTCTACCCGGATCTCTATCTCGGCACCCATCTCGAGGACGTCGACATCGAACCGTTCCGCGGGCCGTGGTGGTACCGAACCGAGATCTTCCTGACGCCTGACGAGGCCGCTCGCCATGCACAGCTGGTGTTCGAAGGCATCAACTACTCGGCCGAGGTCTGGTTGAACGGCACCCAGATTGCCGGCCGGGACAGCATCACCGGCGCCTTCCGTGTCCACGAACTCGAGGTTCCGGGAGGCCTGAGGCCGGGGCCCAACGTCCTTGCCGTCAAGGTCTTCCCACCGGAACCGGGTGACTTCACCATCGGCTTCGTCGACTGGAACCCCCACCCTCCCGACCTCAACATGGGGATCTGGCGCCCGGTTGTCCTGCGCCTGACCGGCGACGTGTCGGTCGATCATCTCTTCGTGCGGACCGATGTCGACACCGAGACCCTCAATGCCGCCCGGATCACGATTTCGGCACGGGTCCGCAACCTCACCCTTACCCAGGTCAACGTCGTTATCACAGGGCAGATCGAAGAGATCTCCTTTGCCTCCGACATCATTCTTGATCCCAAGGAAGAGCGGATCATCGAGTTCACCCCGGACACGGTCACCGGACTGAAGATGGACTCTCCCCGACTCTGGTGGCCCCACACACTGGGCACACCTGAACTCTACACGGCCGAAATCAGCGCAACCATCGACGGGAGGTCCTCGGACACGACCTCTACGACCTTCGGGATTCGGGAATTTGCCACTTCCCTCAACGACGAAGGCCACCGGGGCTATACGGTCAACGGTGTCCCCATCCTGATCCGGGGAGGCGGTTGGGTCGATGACCTCCTTCTCTCCAACAGCCCCGAAATGATCGAGGCCCAGATTGCCTACGTCAAGCAGATGCACCTCAACACTATCCGCCTTGAGGGATTCTGGGGGAGCGGACAGACCCTGTACGACATCGCCGACCGGGAGGGGGTCCTGGTCATGCCCGGTTGGAGTTGCCAGTGGGAATGGGCAGAGTACCTGGGGAAGGCGGTCGACGAAACCTATGGCGGTGTGCTTGAGCTCGACGAAATGAACCTGGTGGCCAGGTCGTTGGGCGATCAGG
>CAYSHZ010000057.1:4367-15429 GCA_964430905.1 uncultured Thermoanaerobaculia bacterium
GATCAGGTGAACTACCTGCGCAACCACCCCAGCATCTTCACCTGGGCCGTGGGCAGCGACCTTCAGCCTCATCCCGATCTCGAAAGGAAATATCAGGCCGTCCTCTCTCGGGCCGACCCGACCCGACCCGCCCTGGTGTCGTGCGCGTCGGTGGAGAGCGAGGTCAGCGGTCCCAGTGGTGTCAAGATGAACGGGCCCTATGACTGGGTCCCTCCGGTCTACTGGTGGTCCGACACCGAAAACGGCGGCGCGTTCGGCTTCAACACCGAGACCGGGCCAGGCCCACAACCTCCCCCGCTGGAGAGTATTTCGAAGATGATTCCGGAGGACCATCTCTGGCCGATCGATGAGGTCTGGAACTTCCACTGCGGCCGAAACGAGTTCAACACCATGGACCGATATGTCCAGGCTCTCGACCGCCGCTATGGGCCATCCGACTCGGTCGAAGAATTCCTTCAGAAGGCACAGGTAGCGAGCTACGAAGCAATAAGACCTATGTTCGAGAGCTTCGCCTCAAAGAGGCCGACAGCCACCGGCGTCATTCAGTGGATGCTCAACTCGGCATGGCCGGAGACCTTCTGGCAACTCTACGACTGGTACCTGATGCCCAACGGAGCGTTCTACGGAACGAGAACTGCCTGTCAACCGATCACGCTGTCCTTCGACTACGATCTTCGTACGGTCAATGCCGTCAATGATTCCAGAAATGCTGCCCTGGAACTGCAGGCGACAGTGCGAGCCTTCGACCTCTCGTCAACCGAGTTCTTCAATACCAACGTCACACTCAGCCTCAATCCGGGATCATCTATCACCATCGTCAACCTCGATACGCTGCACTCCCCGACTCCGGTGTTCTTCCTCGATCTTCGATTAAGGGACAGTGTCGGCACGGAGGTGGCCCGGAATTTCTACTGGCTGTCGACGAAGCCGGACATTCTCGACACCGAGAACGCCCAGTGGTTCACGACTCCGACGATCGACTTTGCAGACTTCACCGGCCTCGAAGAGCTGCCGAAGGTCGATCTGAATGTCACTGCATCGGTATCGAACGACACAAATGTCCGGGTCCACATCTCCAATCCGTCGAAGAGTCTGGCCTTCTTCATCGAGCTCGCCGTCACTGATCGGGATGGCAATACAATCCTGCCGGTCCTGTGGGACGACAATTTCATCTCAATCCTGCCGGGAGACCAGCGGAACCTGACGGCACAGCTGCCCCCTTCCGGCGATCTTGGCGGCTCACATCTTGTGATCCGGGGATGGAACAGTCCCAGGGTCGAGGTCCAGCTCGAGGTCAACTGAATGCCCAATCCGAATCATCCAGCCGAAAGAGGGGTTCGTCAATGAAACGCAGCATGGGTATCGTTCTTCTTGTTTTTCTGATCTTCTTCGTCATCTCATTCCTGACCAATATCCTCGGCCCATTGGTACCTGACATCATCAAGGGTTTCAGCCTCAGTCTGACGCTGGCCGGCTTCCTGCCCTTCTCGTTCTTCGTCGCTTATGGTGTGATGTCGATCCCCGCTGGAGTATTGCTGGATCGGTTCGGGCAGAAACCCATCCTGATCGCGGCCTTCGTTCTCGCATTCGCAGGGTCATTTCTCTTTGCCTCCTTTCCGACATTCCCAGTGGCACTGATGTCACTCTTTTTGATCGGCATCGGCATGACCATGCTCCAGGTGGCCATCAACCCCCTGCTGAGGGTCGCCGGGGGCGAAGAGAATTTCGCCTTCTATTCGGTCATGGGACAGTTGGTCTTCGGCTCGGCCTCGTTCTTGAGTCCCCACGTCTACTCCTATCTTGTCACCAACCTCAATGGGGAGAACCCGGCAGCGGGCGGCATCCTGGGCATCCTCTCCCGAGTTGTGCCGACCCAACTTCCGTGGGTCTCACTCTACTGGGTCTTCACCGTGGTCACTCTGGTGATGATCCTGATCCTCTTCGCCGTACGACTGCCCCGTGTCGAGTTGATGGAGGACGAAAAAGCAGGCGCCGCCTCATCCTATTTCGAACTCCTCAAGGACCGGTACGTCTGGCTGTTCTTCTTCGGAATCTTTGCCTACGTCGGCACCGAGCAGGGCGTTGCAAACTGGGTCTCCCGCTTCCTTCAGACTTACCATGGGCTGGATCCGCAGGTCGAAGGCGCCCGTGCAGTGTCATTTTTCTGGGGTCTCTTGACGGCCGGCTGTCTCCTCGGCCTGGTGCTGCTGAAACTCTTTGACGCCCGCAAGGTCCTGATCTGGTTCTCGGCAGCTGCGATGGTCAGCCTGGGAATCGCCCTGACCGGACCGGCCAACGCCTCGTATATCGCATTCATGATGGTCGGTTTCTTTCTGTCGGTCATGTGGTCCGTGGTCTTCTCTCTGGCCTTGAACTCGGTTGCCCAGCATCACGGCTCCTTCTCCGGAATCCTGTGTACCGGAATTGTCGGAGGCGCAGTGGTCTCGGCCCTGGTGGGATGGCTGGGTGATTCCTTTGGCCTGCGAACAGGCATGACCATTCTCTTCATCACACTGGCCTACATCCTCTCGATCGGTCTCTGGGCCAAACCACTGATCGACAACGCAACCGTCAGCCCGGGCGAGCTCTTCCGCTCACTGACCCGACGGAGGGCCGAGTGATGAACACCCGGGGCACGATCATCGGCGTCGACCTTGGCGGCACCAAGGTGTCCGTGGGCGCCGTCTCGGGAGACAACATCCTCAAGACGGTCAAACGTGAGGTTCCGGCACTCGAGAGCGAAGACGTTGTTCTGGCGGAAATCACCGACGCTATTGCCGAAGTCTTCGACGAGACGGTCGTCGGCATCGGATGTGGAGTCCCCAGCGTGGTCGACGTCGATCAAGGCATCGTCTTCGATGTCGAAAATATCCCGTCGTGGCGCAAGGTCCACCTCAAAACGGCCTTCGAAAACTACTTCGGGGTTCCCGCAGTCATCAACAACGATGCCAACGCGTTCGCCGTCGGAGAACACGTCTTCGGCATGGGACGTGGATACCGAAATCTGGTCGGTCTGACCCTGGGCACCGGACTGGGCGCCGGGGTGATCATCGAGGGGCGGCTCTTCAACGGCGTCAACTGCGGCGCCGGCGAAATCGGGATGATGAACCACAAGGGGCTGACCCTTGAGGACTACTGCTCCGGCCGTCTCTTCCCCCGCGAGTACGGACTTGAGGGAAACGTTGTTTTCGCCAGGGCACAGGATGGGGACCCCCTTGCACTCGCCGCTTTCGAACACTTCGGCCGCGAGCTGGCGGAGGCGGTGATGATGTCCCTCTACGCCTATGACCCGGAGATCGTCGTCCTCGGAGGATCCATCGCTCACGCCTGGTCGTTTTTCGAGATGGGTCTCCTCGAGGGCCTGGGAGGCTTTGCCTACCCTCACGTCATCGATCGTCTGGTGCTGACACCAAGCCGACTCGATAATGCTGCGATTCTCGGAGCGGCGGCCTTGTACGTCGATGTCACAACACCCTGAACTACTGTCATCCCTCCTGATCCATCGCCGCCGTCGGGTTTTCGCTGCACGCATCCACCGTTGCGCTCGCAGGCCAGGTAACAGCGCAGAGAAGATCCCGGACCGGGTCAACGATCATCAACTCCATCTGTCCCCAAGGTTGGCGTGCCGCCTCAAGGCGCTCAATCCGCGGCGCCAACCACTCAATCCCAGGCGCAACATCCGATAGCATCAGCGAATCGAGGGCCTCAAGACCAATCTTCGAGATCTGGGTCAGCGCCATAGACATTGGCGCCACCTCGGCCAATCCTGGAGAGTTCTTCAGGATGTCACTGAGTTCCGTGGCATTGGCCTCCCACTCCATGAGGGATTGCCGAATAGCAGCCACGTCGGCCGGATCCATGGGACCATCACCGAGCATCCTCGCAACGGCTTCCCTGAAGCGGCGGGCGGGGCCGGCGTCGGGCCAGGCAACATCGACCATCCGCGTCAAGGGCGAAAACTGGGTATGGGCCCGCAGTTCGTTCCTTCGATAGTTCTTGACCGGCTCAATAACACCCAGCAGTGCTTCCAGCGGTTCCACGTCACGGCACCGGCACAAACGACGCAGCATCATCGGCCGGTTGCGTTCGTGTTGCAACCCCAGTTCTTCCAGCTCAAGACTGATGATGTCCAGCCGCCGGTACATATCGGGGACATCACGAACGTCCGCCGGTGACCACAGTCGTTCGGCTATGGCGGCAGTTCGCGGCCAGATGCGGGAGTCGATATTTTCCGGACTGACAAATTCCGCCCACATCGTCGCCTCTCCACCGAGGATCCGGGCCCGTTGCTCGGCACCGAGCAGAGCCCCGTCTGGAAAGGGATCGTTGAGGTAGTGGAATTCAGCCGACTGGTTGAGATCAACGTAGTAGCCGGCGGAAAGGATTCCCGAGTACCCCCGCCGCGCCGCATCGACCAACGCCTCCGGGCCACGCCACGACTGGATCACTGCCGTCTTCGGCAACCCTTCCTGAAGGATCTCATCCCAGCCGATCATGCGTTTGCCGTTGGCGGCCAGAATCTCGACCACGCGCTCGTTGAAGTGGCGCTGGAGATCCGGCGGCTCCTCGAAGCCGTGTTCCTCCATGAAACGAACGATCTCCGGGTTGGCCAGCCAGTGTTCACCGTTGTTCTCGTCACCACCGATGTGGATGTATTCGTCATCAAACAGGGTAGCCATCTCGCCGAAAAAGGTTGTGAGGAATGCGTAGGTCTCCTCGATCGTCGGATTGACCGCAGCGTCAAAGATTCCCCAGGAACGCTCAATCTCGTATGGTCCCGGGGCGCTTCCAATGTCGGGGCGGGCGGTCAGCCACGCCGTGGCATGCCCGGGAAGATCAAACTCCGGTATGACCCGGATGCCCCGATCGGTTGCGTAGGCAATGATGTCCCGAACCTGGGCCCGGGTGTAGAACAGACCATCGGAGGCCAACTCGTGAAGCTCCGGAGAGGCCAGACACTGGACCCTGAAACCCTGGTCGTCCGCCAAATGCCAGTGGAAGACGTTGAGCTTGACCGCGGCCATCCCGTCCAGGTTTCGCTTGATGACACCGACCGGCATGAAGTGACGGCTGGAGTCGATCATCAGGCCGCGCCACTGAAAACGTGGCCGGTCGGTCACGGAAACTCCCGTCACCGAAAGACCATTCTCATCGAACACCAGAAGCTGGAGAAAGGTCTCAATGCCCCTGATCGCTCCAATATCGGTCTCGGCCTCGAGCCGAATTCTTTCAGCGGCGACCGTCAACCGGTAGCTCTCGTCTTCACCCAAAGCCGGCAAACCGGCCCTTTCGACTCGAAGGGTCATCGACGTACCGGATCGAGGGCCGAGATCCAGGAAGGTCGTCGGCTCGAAGAACAGGGTCGATCGATCGGAGAGACGGCGAAGCATACGACGGACGGCTCGCTTGAGGCGTGGTGTGGCGCCCCCACCCTGGATCGAGACCGAGAAGGTAGAATCGATGTGGAAGGCCGTCGATCCTGCCTCGACTTCGGCCGGAACCGGCATTAGATCGAGGACCGGAGAACTGTCGATACCGACAGCTTCCACCGAGAATGAAAACAGAAGAACGAGAACCACCAGACCCACGCCACGTCTCATACATCCCCCGCCGAACGCTCACTCAATCCCGGGCCATTCTCCCCCACCTTGCCCGCAACCGCCACCGGTTCGGTTACTCTCTCCGACAGACGGGGGCGCCTATGCAGCTGGCATCAATCGATTGGATTGTCATCGGGGTCTGTCTGACGGCGGCCTTTGCACCGGCGCTCTTTTTCGCGCGGCGTGCGAGTTCCGGTACGGCGGAGTTCTTTCTCTCCGGGCGTTCGGCGCCGTGGTGGTTGATTGGCACCTCAATGGTCGCCACGACCTTCTCGACCGACACCCCAAATCTGGTGACCGACTTCGTCCGTACCGGCGGTGTATCCCAGAATTGGCTCTGGTGGGCCTTCCTCCTGACCGGTATGGCGACCGTCTTCTTCTACGCCAGGATGTGGCGACGCTCGGGGGTTTTGACCGACTTGGAGTTCTACGAACTGCGGTACTCGGGCCGCTCGGCAGCTTTCGTCCGAGGTTTTCGCGCCGTCTATCTCGGCTTCTTCTTCAACTGCGCCATCATGGCGTCGGTCACCCTCGCAGCGGTCAAGATCGCCAACGTCATGCTGGGCTGGAGCCGTCTTCAGACCGTCATCGTCTGCGGGGCGATCTGCATCGTCTTCTCGACCGTTTCAGGACTCTGGGGAGTCCTGGCCTCCGACATGGTCCAGTTCGTCATCGCCATGGTCGGTGTCATCGCCGCCGCATCGGTGGCACTGTCACAACCCGAGGTCGGCGGACTCTCCGGACTGATCTCCAAAATTGATCCCCAGACCTTGAGCCTGTTGCCCGATTTCTCCGACTGGGGCCTGACACTGTCGGTCCTGATCATTCCCCTAACGATCCAGTGGTGGTCGGTCTGGTATCCGGGGGCGGAGCCGGGAGGCGGTAGCTACATTGCGCAGCGGATGCTGGCCGCCAAGGACGAGAAGAACGCGATGGCCGCAACCCTGTGGTTCAATATCGCCCACTACGCCCTCCGGCCCTGGCCGTGGATCATCGTCGCCCTGTGTTCCCTGCTGGTCTTTCCCGACCTGGGAGACATCCAGACCGCCCTGCCGCATGTTTCAGATGAGTTGATCGGCAACGATCTGGCCTATCCCGCCATGCTAACCCTGCTTCCGGCCGGCCTGCTGGGCCTCCTGGTCGCCTCCCTGCTCTCGGCCTACGTCTCGACGATGTCCACCCACCTCAACTGGGGCTCATCCTATCTGATCCATGATCTCTACCGACGTTTCCTCAATCCCAAAGCCTCCGAACCCCACCTGGTACGGCTGTCTCGCGTCATGACCGCCGTGCTGATGGTCGTGTCCGGGGCCCTGGTCTTTGCGCTTTCGACGGCCGGCGAGGCATTTCAGCTCCTCCTGTCGATCGGCGCCGGTACCGGCCTGATCTACCTCCTGCGGTGGTTCTGGTGGCGGATCAACGCATGGTCCGAGATCTCGGCCATGGCTGCGTCCTTCTGTTTCACCGTCGGTCTCTTCATCGCCCGGAAGAATGGGGTTGAATTGTCCTCCCACGGCGCCCTGGTGTGGTCGGTCGGCCTGACGACCCTGGTATGGGTCACGGTCACCCTGCTGACCAGCCCGACCGACAGAGAAACCCTGCGCCGCTTCTATCGCAGGATTCAACCGGCCGGAAACGGCTGGGCTGCGATAATCCAGGAGGGAGACACTGGCGAATCGCCCGACAGTCTGTCTCTCGAACTCCTCGGCTGGGTCTGCGGTTGCACCTTCGTCTACTCCGCCCTCTTCGGAACCGGCGCCCTGCTCTACGGCAGGCTACTCCAGGGCGCCCTGTGCTGGACAGTCGCGGCCCTCACCGCCGGCGTCTTGTTCTGGGTGGTTCCGAAGATCTGGAGCAGCAACAACTCCGAGGCTACATAACGAATCCCATTTCGGAAAGAAACGCCCTACGGAACGACCAAGGACCACGCCCCTGTGCCACCCGTCTCGAAACCGTCAGCGAAAACTGCTTCGAGCATCCAGTCTCCCGAAGGGGCGCCAGTCCGTAGAGGGCCTCCGCGGGCGGTTGGCCAGGGAACACAATTGTCGGCGGAACCCGGGACTGTGAAGACATCGAGACCGTGGTCGAAGGTCTGGACAAAGACCTCCAGGTCTCCGTCACCGTCGAGGTCATAGACCGCCGGAGCGGCCGGCGCTCCGTTGCCGTTGCCGTTGTGGCCGGGGTTGGGCAGCGGGATGTCATGCAGGATGACACCCTCGGCATTGAGGATCATCAGATTCCCCGAGTCATGAACATCGGGATCTCCGAAGGTAGCCAACAGCAGCTCGGGCTGCGCATCCTGGTTGAGGTCCGCAACGGTCACCTCGCTTGAAAACATGATGGTCTTGCCGTGCCGGTAGTCGACCTGCCAGAGGTCCGTTCCGCTCGCATCGAAGCAATGCACGTAACCGTCATTGAGGGATACGATGATCTCGGGGCGGGCGTCACCGCGAATATCGATAATCGTCGGTGCCGGAATGCCGGACGGCGGATACCAGCCATCGACGTCGATCGGCGTACCGCCACGTGGGAGATCCTCCCACCCCGCCTTGCGCATCGCCGATCGCGAACCGTCACCGTGACTGCCCTCAAGGACCATCACCGCATAGGCCTGGGTCACGTAGGGAACATTCATTTCGACGTTGGGAACACCGATGACCTCGTTCTTCCCATCGAGATCGAGATCGGCGACCGAGGGCGGAGAAGCTGTCCACTGAAGCCACTCCGTCCAGCTGGGGTTGGGCCAGTCTCCCTGGTGGAGATGGTAGTGGTTCTCCTCAACCTGCGGATCGGCCCACCGGATGAACTGGCCCCAGGTCAGGGGCAGACCGAGATACTGGGAATCACGGTTTGTGAAATAGGGAGAGGCATCGATGGCGACGCCGTCGTAGTCGAAGGCCTGGATGTGATGATTGTCATAGGTTGCCAGGATCTCGAGTTCTGAATCGTCGTCGATGTTGCCGATGCCGACGTTGAGCCCGTAGCAACCGAATCCGCTATGACCCATCCCGTTCCGGTCGGCATCGTTGCCGGGTCCACTGAGATTGTTGTAACGCGGCCACGCCGGATTGTGGCCGCCGGGGGGCTGGTAGAGACTGCCGTCGGGTGAGAACACGAAGACCTGGGCGCCGCCCTGATCGGTCGAGAGCGTCTGGGTCGTCGTCACAACAACCTCAATCATGCCGTTACCATCAAGGTCGGCGGCGGCCATGCCCCGAATCTCCATCGAACTCCCGGCGCAGGTCGTGTCGGCCGGCCATCCATTCTTGACCACCAATTCGCTGCCGTTCCACTCCCATGCATAGACCTCGTGGGCCCGGCCCGCCACAACCTCGACCGTGCCGTCACCGTCGAGATCGGCAACAACATGGGGTGCGTAAATTCGACTGCTGCCGTCGTCTGCGACATCGAGCAGGGTCATCGCGGAATCGAAGACGTAGACATCGTAGTAGGCCGCAATCAGTTCGCTGTTTCCGTCTCCATCGAGATCGGCCACAAGAGGCGCCGCAAACCAGCTGGTCTGTCCAGCAAGGTTGTCAACAAAGACCGGCGTCTGGACCGGGCCGCCCGAAGAACCCGCAGTACACGGCGGACCCGGAGGTGTACCGACCACAAAAGAAGCGACCAGGAGAACGCCAACGAAGAAGAAGAACGAGAATCGCATGAGAACTCCCTCCCCATTATGCACCTGGAAAGGCTGGGAAATTGTGACGGGGCTAACCCGAGAGTCTGAAACGATGATTGAGGGCAGGCCGACACCTGGAGAATCATCTCGCAAGGATCCCCAAGGTTTTTCGATCCTTCTCCCCCGACGTCCTCTGCGCTCTTTACGAGAAATCGCCGTCTCGAAATCCTCGAACGACACCCGATCGTTGAGGCCCTGGAACACTCCGACGGCAATCACTCCGAGGCCGCCCGTCTGCTCGGCGTCACCCGCAACGGTTTGACGGTGAAGATGGGTCGGCTGGGGATCGGTGTCTGAAACACGGAGGACACGACCGGAAAGCGCGCGTAGTCGAGGAGATCGCCTCCTCAAGGGCGAGATTCGGTCGGTCTTTGAAAAGAGTCTAGAGCCTCCCGAATAACTCTGGGGGACAGTCGAAAACCCGATTGGAGGAGCCGATCGAAAACCAGTTGTGGTGAGTCCACAAGATTCCGGCGAGCAGCTGCAACGATCACCGCCGCAGTCCCGGCCATTTCAAGACCGTGGGCACGGGCCTCACGACGAGCGAGACGATCGTCGAGCACGAGTAGGGTTGGTCCTTTGTGATAAAGGCCCGCCACGATCGTGCTCCACTCGCCGTCTCCGAGATGCGGAGGTCGAACCGGAAGGTCGGCGTCCGACCGGCCGCCCGTGACTTCGGAGAAGCCGTCGAATCTCCGCAACCATCCCTCATCAAGGGCCCGCTCAATCGCCCTCTCCAGAACACCCCCAGCCCAAAGCTCCCGTTCGACCTCTGAGGTCAGGACCACAACTCCGAAGAGAGCATGAAGCCAGGACACCCCATCGACCCGAGCCAGGCCGATCAACGGACTGGCATCACTCAGGACGAGGCGAGCCATTGTTCAATGGTCTCGACATCTGCTTCAACATCCTGACCATCATTCCCGATCGTCAAACCCAGGCGGGAAAGATGGGTGATCATCCTCTCGACTCCCACGCCGGCAAGGCGGGCGGCCCGTCCCAACGACAGGACTCGATCTTTAAAAAGAGAAGCGGCCAATGCCAATCTCAATTCCACGTCGTCCGGCACATTCCCGTTGCCGAGACCGAGAATCCATGCGGTTGGACTGTCGCCCTTCATCACCAGAACAGGACCCTTTTCGGCATTCCGAAGAGCCTCCGATGGGTTGTTCTTGAGCTGACGAACATTAACGACATCCATAGGAACCTCCTGTAGGAACATACCATAGGTACTCCAAATAACCAATACCCAAAATGGGCGCAGAAGACAACAGAAAAAAGGAGACAACATCAACGGTGTTGTCAGTTCCCAGGAATTGTTTGCAAGCAGCGCGGCACAAAGGCCTATATTGTGACCTTGGTTGCTTCGGAATTTTCGGAGCGTAGAGCTCCTTTTGGCCCACCTCGCTGTGCATTCCAGACATCCCACAGCGCCGCTCAGGGGCATTTACAGCAAGAACATTGGCGTCAGAAATCGCCATAACCTATTGTAAAATAAGTGGTTAACGATTGCTTACGTTGCCGTTCTCCGCTAGAATCCCTCTATGAATTCACCGCTTCACGACAACACCCGTTATCGCATTTTCGCCCCTGCCCTCATGGCAATCGAATCCGCAAGATCCAAAAGAAGTTGCCCAGAGTATTCCGATCGGGACTTTTTCCTCTCTGGCGTCGGTCGCGTTATTGCTACCGCCACGAGCGGTCGAGATTGGGTTTCTCGGTTTCCGTCAGTTCCTTTTTCCAGGCCCTCAAAAGCCGGCGCCGGTTGGCATTCACC
>CAYSHZ010000058.1:0-15183 GCA_964430905.1 uncultured Thermoanaerobaculia bacterium
CATCAAGGCCCGTTTGAGATGGTTTGCTCAGCCTTATCTTAAGAGGACAGCAATGCCGATGCCGGTGTTTCTTGTGGGCTCGGCTTTGGGTTTTGCGCTCGATTGTGTTGCGAATCTCTCTCCGTTTCTGTGCTCGCGTTTGTGGTGTTTCTGGGTGGGAGGCTTTGAAGAAATCGAGTTCGAATTCAAGGTCAACAAGGGTCGGACTGACTGAGCTTTCCCGAGCGAGCTGGTGTGCTCCGGGAAAACCAGAGGTAGTGAGCACGCCCGACTACGACTCTCGGAATATGCTCTCTCCGCATCCAACGGCATATCATGGCTGTCGGCCCCCGCCAGGAGAGTGTTTCGTGGAGAGAAGTATGGTGCTCCCCTATACTGCCCAGATGAAGAATGCCAACATCGAAACACCCCCCCGAGGTCTCTGGGCGAAGTCCCTCTGGATGGCCGACCGGACGCCCGAGAGCCGCAACCGAACCGTTGACCTGCTCCGCGCACTCTCTATCCTCGCCGTGGTCCTGGGCCATTGGATCATCTCCGCTCCCTATTTTTCTGAAGGGAGCCCGGCCTATTCCCACATCCTCGACCTGGCGCCATGGTCCCAGTGGTTGACCTGGATCTTCCAGGTGATGCCGGTGTTCTTCTTTGTCGGCGGTTACTCGAATTTCATTTCCTGGGAGTCAGCCAGGCGCAAGGACCTCGGCTACGGACCCTGGCTCGAGAGCCGAACCAGGCGATTGATTGGCCCCGTCATGCCCCTGATCGGCATGTGGGCAATCATGGTCGCCATCGCCCATTCCAACGGCGTCGGCCCCGGCATGATCTTCATCGCCTCGAAGGTCGCCCTGATCCCCGTCTGGTTTCTGGCGGTCTATATCCTGGTGGTTGCCCTGGTTCCCCTGACCCACGCCGCCTGGAACCGCTGGGGTATCGCCACGGTGATCGCCCCAATCGTCGGAGCAGCCGTGATTGACATTGCCTTCTTTTCGGCCGGCCAGCATGCCCTCGGCTGGCTCAACTATCCCTTCGTCTGGCTGACGGTTCATCAGGCGGGTTATGCCTGGCACGAGCGTCGGTTGGCCGGTCTGGGCACCGGCTTGGCACTTTTTTCCGGGGGCCTCGCGTCTCTGGTGGCCCTGACCCACCTGGGACCCTATCCCCTGAGCCTTGTCGGTGTCCCCAGCGATGCCATCAGCAACACCCTGCCACCCAAGTTGCCCCTGCTGGCCCTGGGCGCCGCACAGATCGGGCTGGTCCTGGCTTTCGAAGCGCCCCTCAAGCGATGGCTCTCACACCGAAAACCGTGGGCGGCAACAATCCTGATCAACGGAATGATCATGACGATCTTCCTGTGGCATTCGACCGTGATGATGCTCCTGGTCGGACTCGCCTTCTGGGTCTGGCCGGCCCTCTTGTCGGCACAGCCCGACTCGGGTCTCTGGTGGGCGACCCGACCCGCGTGGCTCCTGGCCTACGCGGTGGCGACCTTTCCGTTTCTTCTGGTCTTTTCCCGTTTCGAGCGACCGGGTCAACCCACCGGATCTGCGCCGATCTGGCGCCAGCTTCTCGGCATCGTCATCACCTGCCTGGGTCTGGCCATGCTGGCCCTGGGCGGCATCGGCGGTGATGGTTGGCTGGGTCTACGGTGGATTCCGCTTCTCTTGCCCCTGATCGGCTACACGGTGGCCACCAAGACCCTGACGTCGGACCAGAATTGAAACACGACGACCCCCGCGTCATCTCAGGCCAGGGAACCGCGGCCCTCGAATTGCTTGATGAGATCACACATCTCGAGATCATCATGGCCCCCGTCGGTGGCGGAGGCCTGCTGTTGGGAACGGCGATCACCGCGGCCTCCCTGAGACCCGATGTCACGGTCTGGGGCGCCGAACCGGCTGGGGCCGACGATGCCTACCGTTCCCTCCGGGATGGGACACTCCATCCGTCAATTGACCCCAGGACCATCGCGGACGGCCTCCTGACCTCCCTGTCCCCGAGAACATTTCGAATCATCAGGGAAAGGACTCAAGGCATTGTCACAACTACCGAGGAGACGATCATTCGGGCGATGCGCCTGCTCTGGGAACGGGCAAAACTCCTGGTAGAACCTTCGGCTGCCGTTCCCCTGGCGGCCATCCTCGAACACCCTGAGACCTTCTCCGGCCGGACGATCGGCGTCATCCTCTCGGGGGGCAACGTCAACCTCGACGCCCTTCCGTGGTGACCCTCCGAGCCTCTCGCATCATTCACCACAGAGACTCAGAGCCCACAGAGGCTCACTCAGTCGGATGAAGAATTATTCAGGGTCCTTCCACAAGAGCGTCACCGGACCCGAGTTGACCAGCTCGACGTCCATCATCGCCCCGAAGACCCCGGTTTCGACCCGAATACCCGCAGCCCTGACCCTGTCGACGAAGTGGTTGAACAACGGCTCGGCCTCGTTCCCTGCCATCGCCTTGTCGAATCCCGGCCGCCGACCCTTGCGAATGGACCCGGCCAGGGTGAACTGGGAGACCGCAAGCACGGCGCCGCCGACCTCATCCAGCCCCCGGTTCATCTTTTGGTCGGCGTCCTCAAAGACTCTCAAGCCGGCAACCCTCTTCGCCGCCCTCTCGACCTGAACCTCGGTGTCTCCCCTTTCGAGCCCCACCAGAACCAGAAAACCAATGTCAATCTTCCCCACCGTCCTACCCTCGACCCGGACGGCGGCTCTCGAGACCCGCTGTATCACCATCTTCACGACCGCCCCCTGAAGCCACTCCACATCGAAAGGATCTCTCGCCCTCCAAGCACCGTAACAACCGCAACGAAGGTCCCACCCGAAAGAAGGGCGGCGCCCCCAACCTTGGCCAGGGAAAACAACGAGGTCGTGTGAACGTCGGCCAGCCACGGCGCCATCTTCCATGCCACAACAAGCAACGCCCCGCATCCAACCAGCTGGCGGCCGACCGAGAGCATCAGCGGTCCAAAGGAAACCCCGCCAAAACTGTAGACCATGCCGTAGACGACACTAAGAATGACGGCATAGGAGCACACGGCTATCGTGTTGGCCAATCCAATTCCCGGCGCACCCAGCGGCCCGACCAATGCGAAACACCCGGCGGTGAAGGCCCCCAGCGAAACCAGGCTGCACCACATCGGGGTCTTTGTATTGCGTTGGGCAAAAAACGCACTGGCCATCACCTTGGCCTGTCCCAGACCAACCAGGCTGAATGCATAGGCCGCCAGGGTCGCTCCGGTCACTGCAACGGCCTCCGGTCCGAATCGTCCGCCGCCGAATGCCAGGCCGATGACGGGAACGGCCATGACCGCAAGGAAGGTCGCCGTCGGCAGAGTGACAAAGGAAATCAGGGCGATCGTGTCGAGCAGGGTCTTCGGCGCCTCCTCGGGTTCCTGCCTCAGTTGGCGGGACAACACCGGCAGCAACACCGTCGTCATCTGAACGACGATCCCGCCGAACATCAACTCCGTCACCCGGTAGGCGCCCGACAAAATACTGACCCCGCCCTCCCCAAGGTAGGAGCCGAACCGGGTCGAAATCAGCTGATTGAGCTGGCTGATGCCCAGAACGGGGATCCCGGGCAGCATCAAGATGAGAACGCGGCGAACCGCGGGATCCCTGAAACCCGTCCACAGAGGGTTCAGCCTGATACCCAACGACCGAACCGCGGGCCATTGGATTGCAGCCTGGAATGCGCCTCCGGCCAGGACCGCGGCCCCCAGCCAAAGAGCCACATTCTCCGATCCTCCGGCGAAGAAGACCGCAATGCCCGCCAAGGTCAGGTTGAAGAGAATCGGCGTTGCCGCCGGAAGGAGGAATTTTTCGTTGGAATTGAGAATCCCCTGCAGCAGGGCGGCGACCGAGATGAAGCCCAGGTATGGAAACATCACCCGAGTCATCAACACCGTCATCTCCAGTTTTCCGGGGATCTCCGTGTAGCCCTCCGCGAAGGCACGAACCAAGAGTGGGGCGAAGAGCATTCCCAAACCGACGACGGCCGCCAGGATCATCAGCAGCACACCGAGAAGACCACGGATCAGCTCCTGGGCTTCAGCCCGCGCCTCCTCCCTTCCCGCCAACCGCGACAGGGCCGGCACGAAGGCCGCGTGCAGTGCCCCCTCGGCCAGTAATGCCCTGAAAGCGTTTGGAATCCGAAAGGCCACCCGGAAGGCGTCATTGAGGTCACTTGCCCCCAGGATCCAAAAGAGGGCCTTGTCCCGGACCCAGCCGGTCAGCCGGGAGAGCATCGTCACCACGGCCATTCGGGTTGCATGTTTCAGAACGATCTTTTCGGACACCGGGCGATTGTATCGGATGTCTCGTGTGTTCCGATACTGTCCACGAGAAACGGGCCCCAATTGAGGCCCGCATCTTGGTCATCATTTTTCTCGAAGGGCAGTGACTCGGCCCGCGGTTTTGAATTCTCCTGCACTATGGCGTCGAGCCACTCCACTGATTGACATCCCCGCTCTCAAAACCGTCACTGAAAAAGGGCACATCCACGACGGTCGCACCCAGGCGTGCAACCCAGGGGTTCTCCGAGCTGTTGGAATCTGAGTATTGATCGGTCGCTATGATGATCCTCTTCGATGAATCGACACATCCACTGATGAAATGCGCATATCCCCCAACTTCGGTGAAGTACCGCTGGCCGTCGCCGGAAAAAGAGGTGTCCAGAGCCCCGTTCAATGCAGAAATGCGGGCCACGGCATTGTAGGACCACTGGTTTCCGGTGACCTGGGTGGCATCACCGACAACAGTAATTGAGTCTGCATCCCCGTCATAGAAGATATTTCCGACACTGTCATCGGTATCCCCGATGCCCTCGAAACTCCCGTCACTGAAATCCAACAAGGTCCAACCCTGCATTCCAAAGCCAACGCATGGATCACCCTCGCCATCGATGCACAGGACCGACATCTCCTTGGTGCCCTGGAAGAGTACGGGATCAAAACTCCAGCCTCCGATGAAGATCGTGTCCAATATCAGGCCTTTCGCCCTTTTTTCGATGACCATCGGAACGGTCGTCACTGCGAACCCTCGGTTGTCGTTAGCCGTCAGACCGCTGGCGAGATCCTCGTACTGGAAACTGGCCTTTCCATCATGGCTGAAGGACATCTCCAGACTCCCCGTGCTGTCGAGGGCTGCCACCACCAGGTCGAAGCCCGTTGCGGTCTGCCCATTGCCGACGACGATGATCTCTCCCGACCCGGTCAGGGCAACGCCCCACGGGTAGTCCGCATATCCTCCGCCGAGGTCAAATGCCACAACGGATTGACCATCCGAATTGAAGGTTGTGTCATTCCCGCCGGAAACGGTGAACCGAGCGACGCCGAAATCGTAATCCGTGCCGCCGACCCTCTCGACCTCACCGATGACAACGATCTTCCCGTCCGATTGGACGACCATGTCGTGTGGAACGTCGTCTCCGGGATGATCATCCGCACCGACCTTATCGAAAGCCGCAACGGTCAGGCCGAGGAAACCAAAGGACGTATCCAGACCGCTTCCGTCCGCCAGAATCCGAGCCAGAAAGAAGTTCCAGCTGGAAGGCGTGCCACCCTCTCCGGGGAAGGACAGGTAGATCATCCCGTCGTTCGCCAAGGCAATATCGACATAGCTGCTCGTGTAGGATGCGGGAAGATCAACCGGTACCTCGTAGACACCGTCGGTTCCAAAAGTGGCATCAACATCCCCCTCGGGGGTCAGGACGAGAACCGCCGGCCTGAAGCCTGTTGTCCCTTCCGAGGTCTCGGTCACCATGGCAACATAGATGTATCCGGCAAAATCCGTGACGACGTCCAGGACGGTCTGACTATCGGCCATCGCCACACCGACGTACCCGTCGGGTGGATTGAAGGTTGGATCGTAATCCGCAGGATCTGCGGCATGGAGCCAAACATTGGTACCAAGAATAACGAGTGCCGTCACACTGATGATCATCACTGTCTTTTTCATGTGTTCATTCCTCCTCGGAGAGACTGTGGCTTCTCGAAATTGAGCGCCTCTACATGAAGAAACGACATCCGGGGAAAAATCCGGCCAAATCAAACAGGGATTGTCTATCGCCAACCCAATTTCGGGCAAGCGGAGAACAATATGAGGGCCAGGAGCGTTGACCGAAGAAACTACTGGACCGCCAGCCACGCCTCGATCTCATGCCGGAACTCATCCAGGGCAGAATCCTGGATCCCGTTGAGTTCATCGAGGGCACGTCTTGCCTGGGCAATCGCCCGAGGTCGATCGTCCATCACGGCTGCGATGGCGTAGCGAAACCGAACGATAGAGAGCAAATGTCCCGGCGAAAGGAACGCCTCGGCCGAATCCAGGGTCGGCCCAAGGACCACAAGCGCTTCGTCCGGGCGATCGAGTTCCAAAAGCCCTCCTCCCAACATCGACCGCATTGCGATCCGAGCCCGTTCGTCATGAAGATAACACCCTTCCCCCAACTTCCCGTTCTCGACGACACAATCCCAATCCTCCAGCCGTGAGCAGGCCACGACCAGGTTGAGGAGTGCATCTTCTGTAGCAAGGGCATGGAGTCCCAGGCTCGCCTTCAGAATGGAATAACCTTCCTCGGCCAACCGGCGTGCCTCCTCATATTCGCCATTTCTCACGGCCTGCACCGAGAGATTGCTCTTGAGGGTCCCAATCTGAGGATGTTCGGGGGGATAGGCATTCTCCGCAATCACGATGGCCCTCCGCAGCAGTTCGCGCGCCTCGTTCTTTCTGCCCAGGCCCCTGAGAATCTGTTCGACACCCATCAAGGAAATGTAGACCGAAGGGTGGGAGGGCCCCAGGAGATCGATTCGCATCTCCAGGGCTTCCCTGGCCATTTTCAGGGCGCCTTCCAAATCACCCAGATCACTCATATCATTTGCACAGTTCTGGAGGGTCGAGGCAACCTTGGGATGTTTCTCTCCGAATGCCACCTTTCTCAGACGAAGCGCTTCTACACAGAGATCGAGCGCACCCTGAGGATCGCCAAAATCCCTCTTGATGGCACCCTCATGATTGGCGAGAGCGCCCTCAAGTTCCGGATCATCACCCAACCGACCCAGGGCGGCACGAGCAAACTCGATGGTCTCCTCGATCCTCTCCCCATCGGACAAGACCACACCCCGGATCCAGACCAGCCGAATCCATGCCTGTGCCGCGAGACGATCATCCCGGCCGACCTCCGCCTCCAGCAACGCCTCCTTCAGAATATCCTCGGCCTGTCGGATTTCTCCCCGTTTCTCCAGAACGAGACCCCTGACATAGTCATAAAGGGCACTCAAGGGCTTGTAGTCGATGCTCCTGATCGACTGATCGAGGGGCTCAAGGACTTCCCAACCCCTGGCGTACTCCCCGGTGTCATAGAGGGCCCGTGCCTCGGAAATCGCCTTGCGCGCCGCATCCACACGACTCCTGACCTCCGGGTTCTCGGGCAAAGGCACCCGAGAACGAACGAGGTCGGCATTGAGGCACACCTCCATCGAAGGAAGAGCCAGGGCGCCCAGGACTGCCCGATCCACGGTCGCGGCCGGATCCCGGGCAAGCACTTCAAGGAGAGATGCCATCGACTGAAGATGCTGATCGAGGCACTCAATCTCGAGATCCAGAAGCTCCGGAGTTTGTTCTCTGTGAATCCAGGTCGATTGGCAGACATCCTCCCTCAATGTGAGCCATTGGCGAGAGTAGTCCTCGAGCACCGGTTGAAGCAACTGCCATGAAGAGTCCCTGCCGATCGACCGATAACCGTACCCAAGAGCCTCTTGAACCCCGGGATCCCAGATCCCATCGAGATGACGTTCAAACCCCTTGCATCGATAGCGGCCCTCTCCGAGAATTCTCCCCCCCACCAGGGCGCCAATCAAGGCTGCCACCCCGACACAGCCGGCGGCAAGAGCCCAGATCCTCCGCCTCTTTCTTTTGGGGGCTTCCCGAATCCACTTGAGACTGGCTGCGGCCTCGGCGGCGGAGGGACGGGCCATTGGATCCTTGTCCAAAAGAAGCGTCACGAGATCTCGGAGTGCCTGAGAAGCCGATGGCGGGGCCTCGATCTCTGCTGTAGGAATCTGGGCCAGAAGTGCAAGCGGATCCTCGGTTGGATAGGGGGACCGACCCTCAAACAACCCGAAAAGCACGATTCCCAGCGAAAAAACATCGGTCGCAGGGGTCACCGGTTCCCCCATGGCCTGCTCGGGGCTCATATAGCGGGGGGTGCCCATGATGGCGCCATGGACGGTCGGAGTGTCACCATGGTGGACCCTGGAACGGTCCGGTTCCTGAGGCAACACCGGTTCCGGACCGATATCCTCGATCAAGCGACCGATCCCGAAATCCAGAATCTTGACCGTGCCGTCATCCATCACCATGATGTTGTCGGGTTTGAGGTCCCGGTGGATCACACCCTCTCCGTGGGCAGCCGCCAGGGCTTCGGCGGTTTGAATGGCGATGTCGAGAATCTCTTCTTCTTTAAGGTCACCGACCAGTTCGGTCAGAGGTCGGCCATCCAAATACTCGAGGAGAAGGCAGGGCGGATCGGTGGAGTCCACAAGGTCATACAGTCGGCATATTGAGGGATGGTCCAGCCGGGACAGGATTCTGGCTTCCCGATAGAATCGGTTGCGGACATCCTCCGAAACCCTCAATCCTGGTTTCAGGGACTTGACCGCCACCTTTCGATCGAGGCGTTCGTCCATTCCGAGGTAAACCTCGCCCATCCCTCCGGCGCCGATGAACTCCTCAATTCGAACATTGCCGATATGCCGGCCAATCAGGCGGCCTTCTGCTCTGTCTCCGAAAATGGATTCCCCAACGCCCCCGTCAAGAGCGCCCCCGGTCTTCAGAATGTCATCGGGTACGGTTGTGTCGGTCACGCCTGAATCTTAACAGCTTCCTGACAGCACCTTGGTCCTGCGTCATTTGTTGTCCGCTATTTCCCACATCTTGAAAAAATGACTCTTCATGCCTCTGCAAAATACAACCGGGGTGCTATCATGGAAACCCGTCCACGCGGGTACATCTAAGGAGACATCATGGGAGTCAATAAAGTAATCCTCGTCGGCAACGTCGGACGGGACCCTGAAGTTCGTTCGATTTCATCGGGAACCCGGCTCGCGAAATTCTCTCTGGCAACGACCGATCACCGTTCCAAGGATCGGGATGGAAATCCTCGGACCGAGTGGCACAACATTGTGGCCTGGGCAGCTCTGGCGGATTTCTGCGAAAAGTATATTCATAAGGGGACTCAGCTCTACATCGAAGGCAGCATCCGGTACGATACCTACGAAAAAGACGGCCAAAAAAAGTACTTCACCGAGATTCACGCGAGGGAGATTCAATTTGTAGGTTCTCGGCAATCCGGAGGAGACTCCGGAAATTACAGTAGTGGGGACCGCCAGAACTCAGGGCCGGCACCCGCAGACAACGGTCCAATGCCGGGCGGGGGATATGGCAACGACCCCAACGAGCCTCCGTTTTGATCAACCGTTGGACTGATCGGCTTGACAGTTGACGGGCATAGTTGTATGTTGCCTGTTCTGATGCTCTTACGGAGGAGTTGGGGATGATCAAAGTGGACCTGGTCGAAAAAGTAATGGACGCTACCGATCTCAAGAAGCCCGAAGCCATCATTGCAGTCAATGCTCTCTTTGAGGGGATCAAGAAGGCACTGATTGAGGGTGACCGGATCGAACTTCGCGGGTTCGGCGAGTTCCAGATCAAGGACCGCAAGCGTGGAATCGGACGCAATCCAAAGACCGGCCGCGAGGTCGAGATTCCACCGGGGAAGACCATCAGATTCAAGCCTGGAAAGGGCCTCCGCGAACTCAACTGAAAAAGGCCACTCTTTATTCAACTCCAACCCCGGCGGTCAGACCGCCGGGGTTTATTGATAATCGGCATACCACGATCATGCTAAGGTCCGCCCATGGAGCATGTGACCAAGATCCTCGCAACGACCAACGAAGTCAGCCTCAAGGGAAAAAACCGCAAGTGGTTTGAAAACAAGATCACCGAGAATGTTCGGCGAGCCCTCAAGGATCTTCCCGTTGACCGGGTGGAGCGACCGGCGTGGCGCGTGATGGTGACCTTCGCCCAACCGGTCCCCTTTCCCGAGGCCGCCCGGCGTATGGCGACCGTCTTCGGCATCGCCTCGATCATGCCGGTCGAATGGGTCGGCCATACGACCGAGGACCTCGTCAGCGCCCTCCCTCAACGACTCGAGGGGTTGGCGCCATCCTCCTTTGCCGTCCGCTGCCTTCGTTCAGACAAGACCTTTCCCAAGACCTCGATTGAACTGGAAAGAGACATCGGGGGCGAGATCGTCACCCTGAAAGGCTGGAAGGTCAACCTGAGCGAGCCGGATCTGACGGTCCACATCCTCATCGACCGGGACGGTCTCTACCTATGGACCCTCCGGATCGCAGGTCCTGGAGGCCTCCCCTCGGGCTCCGGCGGTCGAGCGACCTGCCTTCTTTCGGGAGGTATTGATTCTCCAGTCGCCGCCTACCAGATGATGAAACGCGGAGTCCGTCTGGATTTCGTCCACTTCCACTCGGTACCCCGGACCGATCCCGCCAGCCTCGAAAAGACGGAGGATCTCGCCCGTATCCTGGCTCGCTACCAGGGACGATGTCGTCTAGCGATGGTGCCTCTGCTTCCAATTCAGGAAAAGATCGTCGCGGCCTGCCCCGCTCGACTGAGAGTCCTCCTCTATCGTCGTTTCATGGTCCGGATTTCCCAACGCATCGCCTGGCGTTTCAAGGCCCCTGCCCTGGTCACCGGCGAGAGCCTGGGACAGGTTGCATCGCAGACGATCGAAAACCTGTCGGCGGTCGAGGCGATCGCCACCCTCCCGGTCTTTCGTCCGCTGATCGCCCTGGACAAGCAGGAGATCATCAACACGGCCCGTCGTATGGGTTCGTTTGAGACCTCGATCCTCCCCCATTTCGACTGCTGTTCCTTCCTGGTCCCCGAACGACCCGCCACGAAATCGAATGATCGAGAACTCTCCCAGGCCGAAGAGCTGTTGGACGTAGATGCTCTGGTGTCGGAGGCCCTCCAGGGTGTCGAGATCATCACGATCGATGAGCCCGTTCCATGGACCGAGATTCCCATTCCTCCAGGCGCGGAGGATCCATCGTGAGTCGTACACGGAGAGAGCTTTTTACTTCGTGGTTAGACGCTTTCAAGGACGCGGCCGCTGCTTCAAAATCGGCGCCGGCGACTGCACCAAAAAATCTGCTCCGGCCTCCTGGCGCTCTCCTCCTTGATGAAGAATTCCTCGAGAAGTGCACCGGCTGCGACGACTGCATGACGGCCTGCCCCCCCGGTGCAATCTTCAAGACCAGGGACGAGGAAGGCCGGATCCTCCCGGCAATCGTCCCAACCCGAGGGCCCTGTTTGATGTGCACCGACATCCCCTGCGCCCCTGCATGTCCGGAGGGCGCCCTGATCAAGCCCGAAACTGCCGAAAAGATCAGGATCGGCATCGCCAGGGTCAACCCCCTGACCTGCTTGACTTTCAAGGGGGAGGTCTGCGATCTCTGCTTTCAGGCCTGTCCCTACCCTCACGCCGCCTTGATGATGATCGGAGGTCGACCCCTTGTGGGAAGCGGCGCCTGTACCGGCTGCGGCCTATGCGAAAAAGCCTGCCCCGTACGCCCCCGGGCCATCGCCGTCATCCCCGAGCGTCACCTCGTCCCGGGCCTCAGAGTCCCCAAAGGTGAAGTCCCCGCTCCCCCCGGAAGCCGACAGCCGACAACTGATAGCTGATAGCTCCTACAACTTCGCCTCTTCCTTGAGCTCCTTGGTCATCAGGGCATGGACTGCCTCTTCGGGGTTGGTCTTCCCCTGCAGGAGGTCACTGATGGCATCGACGATCGGCATGTAGACCCCATGCCGGTGAGCCAGGTCGGCTGCCGCCGGCGTCGTCCTGACACCCTCGACCACCTCGTTCATCGAGGCCAAAATATCCTCCAGCGACTCTCCCTTGCCCATTCGCAATCCGACCGTCCTGTTCCTTGACAGTCCCCCGGTACAGGTCAGGACCAGATCCCCCATGCCGGCCAACCCCCTGAAGGTCGAACTGTCGGCACCCATCGCCACACCCAATCGGGTAATCTCGTGGAGACCACGGGTCATCAGGGCTGCCTGGGTGTTGGCGCCCAGCCCCATCCCATCGACAATTCCGGCCGCAATGGCGACCGGGTTCTTCAACGCCCCGGCCAGTTCCACGCCGACCAGATCTCGGCCCGCGTAGAACCGGAGATGGCGGTCAGAGAAAGCCTCCTGGAGGCGGGTCGCCACCTCGATATCCGGGCAGGCAAGGACCGCAAGAGAAGGCAGGCCCTGAACAACCTCCCGGGCGAAGGTGGGACCGGACAGTGCGCAGAACCGGGTTGGGGGCAATCCGAGTTCGTCCTGGGCGATCTCGTCCATTCTCTTCAAGGTCTCACCCTCGATACCCTTGGAAGAGGAAACCACGATGACCTCGGGCCCCAGAAACTCGCTCAACCTGTCCATCACCGGTCTGCTGAATTGAACGGGAACGACCCAGATCCACACGTCGGAATGGCGGGCGACTTCCTCAAGATCCGAACTGGCGATCAATCCCGGATGAAGTTCAAGATCCGAAAGGAACAGGGGGTTCCTGTGATCCCGGTTGATACCCTCGGCGACCTCGTCTTCCCGTGCCCAGGATCGAATATCCAGGCCCCGCCTAGCCATCTGCTGCGCCAGGGCCGTACCCCAGGAACCCGTACCAAAAACACTGACCTTCATGATTTCCCCTTCTGGTCCCAGTCCTCAAAACCGATGCGGGGTTCCGTGCCCTGAACCAGGTTTTTCATATTGGGACGATGTTTCAAGACGATCAACGCCGCAACGACGACAACGGCCCACATCACCGGCTCTGCCGGATGATCCATTGAATAGAGCAGCAGTGGAAAGCATGCGGAGGCGATCATCGAACCCAGGGCAACAAATCGTCCCACTCCAACAATGACCAGCCAGATCAGGAAAGCAACGCCGGTAGCCCCCGGCGCCAACATCAAGAACGCACCAAAACCCGTCGCCACACCCTTGCCCCCGCGAAAACGAAGCCACACCGGATAAATATGGCCGATGACCGCAGCCAGCATCGCCAGGGCCAGCCACCGACTGGCCGGGTCATACCACTGCATCACCATGACCGGGATCGCTCCCTTGGCCATGTCGATCAGGGTCACGACGGCGCCGATCCTCAGGCCGGCAGCCCTGGCGGCGTTGGTGCCGCCGACATTGCCCGAGCCCGTCAGCCGGACATCTGCGCCGGTAACCCATCGAACCACCAGCAGGGCGGTCGGCAATGAACCCAGGAAATAGGCCCCCACCACTATGACAACCTCGCCAATCACGTCAATCGAATCCTCTCAAAGACAGTGTACACGGGGCCGCTTGGCTGTAGATCACTGGTCATGACCAGAACCTCCTCAGCTGCAAAGGCCGGCAGTGCCAAGGCATCACCCCACTCGGTAAAGATCCCAACGGCTTCGGAAGACCAGGGTTTCTTCGATCGGGCGACGGTCAGGTGAAGGTTCCACCGTCCATTCCTTCGGCCCAATCCAACGGCCTCGACTCCCCGGTCGAGAGCCAAGAGAACCTCCTCCATGCCCTCGGCCTCGCCACCGATCCACGCGACATGGGCCTGCCGGGCCCTTCGAAAAACGCCGGAACCCCCAAGAGCCACCTTCGGAACGCCGACCCCCTTGAGGCGCCTCTCCAGTTCGAGGACCAGCTCCTCGAGAGTCGGCCGGGAAATACTCCCAAGGAAACGGAGCGTCAGGTGGAGATTTTCGGGCCGAACCCACCGTGCCGGCGGGAGCCTTTGCTCCAGGAACCGCCTGCCGTGACCAATGACATCAACAATCTCCCGGGGAATCTCCAGGGCGACAAAAGTCCGCACCGTCGTCACGATCCTCCCGACACTTCCCGCCGAAGAAGATCCAACACCATGTTGACACTCCACTGGCGCACAATCGCCCGGTCTCCGGGAAAGACCCGATGCTGAGCGATCGTCCCCTCGGGACCCGCGACCGCCCAGTGGACAAGTCCGACCGGTTTCTCGTCCGTCCCGCCCGATGGTCCCGCAATACCCGTGACCCCGAGTCCCCAATCGGCCGACAACTGCCGTCTGACACCCTCGGCCATCGCACGGGCTACCTGTTCCGAGACCGCCCCATGATCAACCAGCGTTTGATGGGGAACGCCCACCATTGCCTCCTTGACCTCGTTGGAATAACTGATGACGCCGCCGACAAAAACCTCCGATGAACCTGAGACTCCAGTCAGGACGCCCCCAACCAGCCCGCCCGTGCAGCTCTCCGCCGTCGCAAGGGTCTGGTGGGCGCCGCCCAGTGCCCTGACAACCACATCGGGCAGGCCCGGTATATCGACGCCGGCAACGTCCCTTCCCAAGACGTCCCGGAAGGCCTTCTCCATCCGGTCCAACTGGGTGATCGCATCGTCCCCATCCCCAGATGCCGTCAAGACCAGTCGCAAGACCCCGAACGACGCCAGAATTGTAATGTCTTCCCGGCCAAAGACATCGTAGAGGTGGCTGATGCGCTGTTCGGCATCCGATTCCACCACACCACCAACCAGCAGCGTCCTTGATCGGCGGCGCGTCCCGCCTCCCCTGGCCTCGAGCCGGGGAACCAGGTGGCCTGAGACCATCTCCCGCATCTCCCAAGGCACCCCCGGCAGGACCACCAGGAGGGACCCGGCCTCCTCGATGATGATGCCCGGCGCCGATCCCGCCATATTCCGGATGACCTCGGACCCCTCGATCACCATCGCCATTGATCGCCCGATGGCCGGCATCTTCCGGCCGTGCCTCTCATAGCGTTCGTTGATCCACGCCTCGACCTTCGGATCATGGTGAAGAGACCGGCCCAACGCCTCGGCAACGGCCTGACGGGTCACGTCGTCGGCCGTGGGTCCCAGTCCACCGGTGACGACAACGATCTCACACGATCCCATCAGGCGACGAATGGCCCCTGCCACGCGGTCCACGCTGTCGCCAACAACGCATTTCTCGACGACCTCGAACCCGAACCGCTCAAGGATCCGGGTGATTTCAAGGGAATTGAGATCCAGCTTGACGTCACCCAACAGCTCCGATCCGACAGCGATACAGGCGGCTGTTCCTCGGGTCA
>CAYSHZ010000059.1:0-15153 GCA_964430905.1 uncultured Thermoanaerobaculia bacterium
ATTTGCGATCCGTGAGGGCGGCCGCACCGTTGGTGCAGGCGCCATCACCGAGATCTTGGAGTAGGTTCAATGGCACGGGAAACGGTTCACCTTCAGTGTTCGGAGTGTAAGCGGCGTAACTACACCGCCGCTCGCAACAAAAAACAGCAGACCACCAAGTTGAAATTCAACAAGTATTGTCGGTTCTGTCGTAAACACACTCCTCACAAAGAGGTGTAGGTAAAGCAATTAACGAGCGTAGGCCAGTAGTTCAATTGGTAGAGCACCGGTCTCCAAAACCGGCTGTTGGGGGTTCGAGTCCCTCCTGGCCTGCCAGACCTCGACCTGTACTGGAGTCGGCTGCATGAAATGGTGGAATCGCCTCAGGACCTTCATTCAAGAGGTCACTGTCGAGACCAAAAAGGTGACATGGCCTTCGAAGGACGAAGTGCTCAACACGACCACGGTCGTTGTGATTGCTTCATTCATTTTTGGGCTGTATTTGTACTTATGTGACTTCATCTTTCTGGTCCTCAGAGACAAGATCTTTCAGCTTTTCGGGGTTTTCTCCTAAAAGGGCTAGAGGGGATCGTTCATGACCAAACAGTGGTATATCGTCCACACGTATTCGGGATTTGAAGACAGGGTCAAAAAAACCCTAGAGCAGCGCATTGAGGCGTTGGGGATGATGGAGTTTTTTGGCGAGATTCAGGTCCCGACCGAGACGGTTGTCGAGGTCAGGAACGGCAAAAAACGGGAGGTTCGGAGAAAGTTCTTCCCGGGTTACGTTCTGGTCGAAATGGAAATGACCGACGATGGTTGGCATCTGGTGCGCAATACGCCCAAGGTGACAGGATTCGTTGGCGCCGGCCGGAAACCGACTCCCCTGACGGAAGAAGAAGTCAACCAGATTCTCCATCAGTCGGTGGCGACACAGGAGAAGCCGAGGCCCAAGGAAATGTTCGAAAAGGGAGAGCGAATCAGGATCACTGACGGTCCTTTTGCCTCATTCAACGGGGTGGTCGAGGAAGTCAATCTCGACCGAAGCACCGTCAAGGTCATGGTGACCATCTTCGGTCGGGATACACCGGTCGAAATGGAGTTCCGCCAGGTCCAGAAGCTCACGTGAGAGGAAAACCATGGCAAAGAAAGTCATTGGTCAAATAAAGCTCCAGTTGGCTGGAGGTCAGGCAACCCCGGCACCGCCGGTGGGGCCGGCACTTGGTCAACATGGATTGAATATTATGGATTTCTGCAAAGCGTTCAACGCGCGGACGCAGAAGCAACAAGGGATTATCATCCCGGTCATCATCACTGTTTTCTCCGACCGAACCTACACGTTCATCACGAAAACGCCTCCGGCGTCATTCCTGCTGCGCCAAGCCGCAGGAATTGACAAGGGTTCCGGCGAGCCCAACCGGGAAAAGGTGGGCGTGGTGAGCCAGGCTCAAGTTGAGGAGATAGCGACGACGAAGATGCCCGACCTCAATGCCGGTTCTCTCGAGGCGGCGGTGCTGATTATCAAGGGCACCGCACGATCGATGGGGATCGAGGTCGAGGGCTGAGGAGGTGGCCGATGGCACACAAGGGTAAGAAGTACCGCGAGGCGGCCTCCAGCGTCGAACGGCGACCGTATCCCGTAGAGGAAGCGATCGCGAAGGTTCGAGATGCGGCCTATGCTTCGTTCGATGAAACCGTAGAAATATCGATGAAGTTGGGGGTCAACCCCAAACACGCAGACCAGATGGTGCGTGGCACCGTCGTCCTTCCGCATGGAACCGGCAAGACCAAATTTGTGGTGGCGGTATGCGAGGGGGCAAACCAGAAAGATGCCGAAGAGGCTGGCGCCGACCTGGTGCTGTCCTCTGATGAGGCAGTCGAAAAAATCCAGGGTGGCTGGCTGGAGTTTGACGCCGTTGTGACGACTCCCGACATGATGCGGGGCCTGTCCAAGGTGGCTCGAATCCTCGGTCCCCGAGGTCTGATGCCCAATCCCAAGTCGGGAACCGTGACGCCAGAGATTTCATCGGCGGTCAAGGAGATCAAGGCCGGTCGAGTGGAGTTCAGGGTCGACAAGACTGCGATCATCCACGCTCCTCTGGGCAAGGTTTCTTTTTCGGTCGACAATCTTCTGGTCAATACCAGAAGCCTGATCGATGCGATCCAGAGGGCCAAGCCTGCGACGGCCAAGGGTCGTTATGTTCAATCTGTTTATCTGAGTTCCACGATGGGCCCCGGGGTCCAGGTGGATCTGATGAGCCTCGACGTCAAATAGGGAGGGACGATGCTGACTAAAGAGCAGAAAAAAGTTCAGTTCGAAGCCCTCCGCCAGGACTTCGAGGGAGTCAAGACCCTGTTTCTGCTTGAGAACGTGGGTCTGAATGTTAATGCCGTCACCAGTTTGCGGGCCAAGGTCCGGGAGATTGACGGTACCTACAAGGTTGTCAAGAATTCGGTGGTGAAACTTGCCATCGAGGGCACGGACAAGGAGGGGCTTGTGCCTCACCTGAAGGGCCCGAAAGTCTTGGCATTCACGTCCGGCGATGGACCGGCCTTGGGCAAGGTCCTCAAGGAGTTCATCAAGGACAACCCAGAACTGTCCTTCAAGGAAGTCTATCTTGAGGGAGAGATCCTCGATGCGAACGGTGCCGCGATGATTGCGGATCTGCCGTCGCGCGAGGAGTTGATTTCAAAGTTGCTGTACGTCTTGCAGTCGCCGATGCGACGTTTGGCGGTTGCATTGAACAGTCCTGTACAAAAACTGACCTCGGCCCTGTCACAGGTTGCCGAGAAACAAGATTCTTGAGAGTTCAAGGAGGGTTTGAAAAATGGCGCAGATCGAAAATCTCATGGATACCATCAAGGGCATGACGGTGATGGAGCTCAACGAGCTCGTGAAGGCTCTTGAAGAAGAATTTGGTGTTTCCGCTGCAGCGGCTGGCCCGGTCATGATGGCCGGTGCAGTTCCGGGTGCGGGTGCGGAGCCTGCCGAAGAGCAGACCGAGTTTGACGTTGTCTTGAACTCCATCGGTGACAAGAAGATCAATGTGATCAAGGCCGTACGAGAGGTCACTTCACTGGGGCTGAAAGAGGCCAAGGAACTCGTGGAGAGCGCTCCCGTCAAGGTGAAGGAAGCTGTTTCCAAGGACGAGGCCGAGGAGACCAAGAAGAAGTTTGAGGATGCCGGCGCCCAGGTTGAGATCAAGTAACTGAGCGGCTCGGAAATTATTCGGGCTGATCAGGCCATGGGTGGGGGTGTCCCACCCAAGGCCGGGCCTGACACCCGAGACGGGCGGTCATGCTGGATGCATTTTGAGTTTTGGCATTTTGGGGTTGACGAGGCCGAACGTGGACAGCCGCGATTCGGTTTGGGGCAACCTTCATCATGCCGGCTCAAAGTGTCCGGAGGATGGCCTTTGTCTCATAGAAGTTGTAGACCTCGGGGAGGGCTCTGTCTCCCCGTGTCTTCATTGGCCGGGAGGGTGTCTCCATGACCACTAGCCCCACTGGGCGTGTAAGTTTTTCAAAAAATGAATCGACGATTCCCCTGCCGAATTTGATTGAGGTTCAGCGGGGCTCCTATGTGGATTTCCTGCAAATGGATCTCCTCAACGAGGAGCGTGGCGACCACGGTTTGCAATCGGTCCTGTCGACGATTTTTCCATTCACCGATTTCAGGGAGACCTGCGAGTTGCAGTTCGTCAAGTATGAAATCGGGAATTGGTCTTGTCGTTGCGGCCGTTTGGAGGGGTTGGAACACCTTCGTCTGACCTGCCAGTTCTGTAGTGCCCGTTTCAAGGCCGGTGCGCCTCACGAGTTTGAGGTCGTGTGTCCGGATTGCGGCAAGGCCAACCGAAACAGGATTGAGATCTGTTCGGTCTGCGGAACGTCGGTTGCCTTGAGATTGACCTTTTCGGATGATGAATGCCGGAAGCGGGGCATGAGTTATGCCGTCCCCATTCGGTTGACCTTCCGAATGGTGACTTTCGATGCGGAAGAAGACGGGACCCGTCGGCTCAGAGACCTCAAAGAGGAAGAACTCTACTTCGGTGAGCTGCCGCTGATGACCGATACCGGGACATTCATCATTAACGGTACCGAGCGGGTGATTGTCTCGCAGCTCCACCGTTCACCGGGTGTCTTCTTTACCCTCGAGGGGCCAAATCACTTCCTGGCCAAGGTTGTACCCTACCGAGGATCCTGGATCGAATTCGAGTACGACAACAAGCAGATTCTGTGGGTTCGGATCGACCGAAAGCGTCGTCTGCCCGGCACGGTCTTTCTCCGGGCCTTGAGTCCGGAACTCGAGACCGACTCGATGATCCTGAGCTCGTTCTGTACCGTGATCGACGTCAAGTTGGACTCCAAGAAGAAGGTTGCGACTTTGGCGCTCGACAAGAGAATCCTGGACATTGACCAGGAGCGCAAGGAAGGTCAGAGGTTCAGGCAGGTCAAGGACCCGCACCTCTTCGCCGATCTCAAACTCAATGATGCTCTGCGGACCAAGATGGAAAAGGCGGCCGCCAAGGGCAAGGCCCACAATGAGAAGGTCAGTTCCGACAATCTGGTTGGTGCGATTCTGGTCGATGACATCGTTGACCCGGAGACGGGTGAGGTCAAGGACTTCGCTCGCGCCAACAGCAGGGTCACGGACGAACTTCTCGCCTATGTTGAGGAGATTGGGGTCCGGGATCTTCACCTCGTGTTCCCTGACTGGGATCCTGTTGGCGAGATCCTGCACCTGACGCTGGAGAAGGATTCGTCAGTTTCGCAGATGGATGCCCGGATGGAGATCTATCGACGGCAGCGTCCAGGCGATCCCCCAACCGAAGAATCAGCGACGACACTCTTCAACGGTCTGTTCTTCGACGAGAGAAAGTACAACCTTTCCGCGGTCGGTCGCTTCAAGTTCAATGCAAAGCTCGGCTTGGACAAGGATCTGGGTCAGCGCATTCTTGATGTCGATGATTTCCGGGAGCTGGTGACCTATCTCTTGCGATTGCACAAGGATTTTGGCCGGGTTGATGATATCGACTCGCTGGCCAATCGCCGTGTTCGTACCGTTGGCGAGTTGATGGAAAATCAGTTCCGCATCGGCCTCGTGCGCATGGAGAGGGCCATCAAGGAGAAGATGTCCATCCACCCGGATATTGACTCTGCGATGCCACGGGATCTGGTGAATTCCAAACCGGTGATTGCATCGGTGGATGAATTCTTCGGCTCGTCGCAGTTGTCCCAGTTCATGGATCAGACCAATCCTCTTTCGGAGGTCACCCACAAGAGGCGGTTGTCCGCTCTTGGGCCCGGCGGTCTCTCAAGGGAGCGGGCCGGTTTCGAGGTCCGCGATGTGCACTCGACCCACTACGGTCGTATTTGCCCGATCGAGACCCCCGAAGGGCCGAACATCGGCCTGATCTCCTCGTTGTCGTGTTTTGCCCGGCTCAATCCGATGGGTTACATCGAATCGCCCTACAAGAAGGTAGAAAAAGGCAAGGTCCTCGAGCATGTGCGGATTACCCAGGTGGGTGATACGGACTTCCACCTGGGCGAGATTGTTCTGGTTGAGGCGTTTGACAAGATCAATGTCCGCCTGAAGAAGGCCGGGAAGGTCCAGGCCTGGGGTGAGCCCCATGCGTTCTATCTTCCGGCATGGGAAGAGGAAACCCTCAATATTGCGCAGGCCAACGCCCAGGTTGATGACAAAGGCTTTCTGATTGACGACAAGGTCATTGCCCGGTCGGAGGGAGAATTTCTGCTAATCGACCGAAACGAGGTTCACTTCATTGACGTTTCGCCGAGGCAGGTTGTTTCGGTTGCGGCATCCCTGATTCCCTTCCTGGAGCACGACGACGCCAACCGTGCGTTGATGGGCAGTAACATGCAGCGTCAGGCTGTGCCCTTGGTGTCGCCCGAGTCTCCGATTGTTGGAACCGGGATGGAAGGACGTGTTGCCCATGATTCCGGAGCGGTGGTCGTGTGCCGTCGGGATGGCATCGTCGACAAGGTTGACGCCCAGCGCATCATCGTCAGGATTGAGGGTGAAGGTGAAGGCGATTTTGGTGCCGACATCTACCAGATGACCAAGTTCCGTCGCTCGAACCAGAACACGTCGATCAACCAGAAGCCGTTGATTGCCGAAGGCCAGCAGGTCTTCAAGGGCCAAATTCTGGCGGATGGTCCCAACACCCAGCTGGGCGAGCTGGCTTTGGGTCATAATATTCTTGTCGCATTCATGCCATGGCGTGGATACAACTTCGAGGATGCGATCATCGTGTCCGAAAAGCTGGTCAAAGACGACAAATACACGTCGATCCACATCGAAGAGTTCGAGACATCGGCTCGTGACACCAAGCTGGGACCCGAGGAGATTACCCGGGACATCCCCAACGTCAGCGAAAGTGCGTTGTCTCATCTGGACGAAGCCGGCGTGATTCACGTTGGCGCCCAGGTCAAGCAGGGTTCGATTCTGGTCGGCAAGGTCACACCCACGGGTGAGACCCAGCTGACCCCGGAGGAGAAACTGCTGCGAGCCATTTTTGGTGAGAAGGCCGGAGATGTTCGTGACGCATCCTTGCGATGTCCTCCTGGAATTGAGGGTGTCGTTGTCGGCGTCCGGGTCTTTGCCCGGAAGGGTGTTGAGAAAGACAGCCGCCAACTGGCAATCGAGAATGAGGAGATCGATCGGATTCGGAAGAACTCCGAAGACGAAAAAAGGATCATCCTTGAGGTCAGGGACTCGAAAATTGCCAGCCTGCTGGAAGGACAAAAGGTCACAGCCGCCGTTGAAGACAAGGGTGGCTCGGTCATCCTCAAAAAGGGCGGGGTCCTGACGGCCGACATTCTGGCCACATTGACCCGAGCGCAGATTCTCAACCTGTCGCTGAAGGATGCTGTCCTTCGTGACAAGGCCGGCGTGATCATTCGCCAGGCCGAATCACAGGTCGAGGTTCTGGAGCAGCTCAACCAGGAACGGATTGAACTCCTTCGACAGGGGGATGAGCTGCCTCCGGGAGTGATCAAGCAGGTCAAAGTCTTCATCGCCATGAAGAGAAAGCTTCAGGTTGGCGACAAGATGGCCGGTCGTCACGGAAACAAGGGTGTGATCTCCCAGACCCTGCCGGAAGAAGATCTTCCCTTCCTTCCCGACGGAACGCCCGTTGAGATCATCCTCAACCCACTCGGCGTACCCTCACGGATGAACGTCGGTCAGATCCTCGAGACCCACCTAGGGTGGGCCGGCCACGAGTTGGGCATGAAGTTTGCCACGCCGGTGTTCGAGGGTGCGACCGAAGACGAGATCCACGAGATGTTGGACAAGGCCGGGTTGCCCGTTGATGGCAAGAGCCTTCTCTATGACGGAAAGACCGGTGAGGCTTTCGAGAACCGAATTGCCGTCGGCTACATCTACATGCTGAAGCTCAGCCACCTGGTTGACGACAAGATTCATGCCCGCTCGATCGGGCCCTACTCCCTGATCACCCAGCAGCCGCTGGGCGGCAAGGCCCAGTTTGGTGGTCAGCGTCTCGGTGAGATGGAGGTCTGGGCCCTCGAAGCCTACGGCGCCGCTCATACCCTTCAGGAGCTGTTGACCGTCAAGTCGGATGATGTCGATGGACGCGCCAAGGTGTATGAGTCCATCGTCAAGGGTCAGGTTCCCGAGGAACCGGGACTTCCCGAGTCGTTCAACGTGTTGGTCCGTGAATTGCAGGCTTTGGGCCTGGATGTCGAACTGCTCCAGCAGGAAGACGAATAAAGGAGCTTGTGAATGGAACATGCGCCCTTGTCTGAAGTTCGCAACTTCTTCGAAAAGCCGAAACCGTTGAATGACTTTGATGCCATTCGACTGGGACTTGCCAGTCCGGAGAAGATCCGCTCGTGGTCTCACGGTGAGGTCATCAAGCCGGAGACGATCAACTACAGGACCTTCAAGCCCGAGAGGGATGGTCTCTTCTGCGCAAAGATCTTCGGTCCGACCACGGACTGGGAATGCCTGTGCGGCAAGTACAAGAGAATGAAATACCGGGGCGTCGTCTGTGACAAGTGTGGCGTTGAGGTCACCAAGTCCAAGGTACGGCGTGAGCGGATGGGCCACATCGAACTGGCTGCGCCGGTTTCTCATGTGTGGTTCTTCAAGGGGCTTCCGTCCCGGATCGGCCTGTTGCTGGATATGACCATGCGTTCCCTCGAGAGGGTTCTGTATTTCGAGGCCTACGTCACCGTTGACCCCGGAGACACGTCCCTTGAAGAGAAGCAGGTCCTGACTGAAGAGGAATTCCGGGAAGCCAAGGACGAGTTCGGGGAGGCTTTCGTTGCCCTGATGGGCGCCGAGGCGATTCGGACTCTCCTGGAACGGCTGGATCTTGACGAGATGGCAGCGGAACTCCGGATGCTGATGCGGACCGAAACCTCGGTCATGCGCCGACAGAAGGCCGCCAAGCGCCTCAAGCTGGTCGAAGCCATGCGCCGTTCGGGCAATCGACCCGAGTGGATGATCCTTGAGGTCATCCCCGTCCTGCCGCCCGAACTGAGGCCGTTGGTACCCCTCGATGGTGGTCGGTTTGCCACCTCGGACCTCAATGATCTCTATCGCCGCGTGATCAACCGTAATAATCGCCTCAAGAAGCTCCTGGATCTCAGAGCCCCTGAGGTGATTGTCCGCAACGAGAAAAGAATGTTGCAGGAGGCGGTTGACGCTTTATTCGACAACGGTCGTCGCGGCCGTGTCATCAAGGGTTCGAACAACAGGCCCCTGAAATCCCTTTCCGATAACCTCAAGGGCAAGCAGGGTCGTTTTCGACAGAATCTGTTGGGTAAGCGTGTCGATTACTCGGGACGTTCGGTCATCGTTGTCGGACCCGACCTCAAGATCAATCAGTGCGGACTTCCCAAGAAGATGGCACTGGAGCTGTTCAAGCCGTTCGTCTACCGGGAACTGGAAAACCGCGGATTGGCAACGACCATCAAGATGGCCAAGGAACTGGTGGAGGATCAGACGCCGGATGTCTGGGACGCCCTGGAAGCGGTCATCAAGGAGCATCCGGTCCTGCTCAACCGTGCGCCGACCCTTCACCGACTGGGAATCCAGGCCTTCGAGCCCGTTCTGGTCGAAGGCAAGGCAATCAAGATTCACCCCTTGGTCTGTGCTGCCTACAATGCAGACTTCGATGGTGACCAGATGGCCGTTCACCTTCCCCTGGCGCCGGCGGCACAACTCGAGGCTCATATTCTGATGATGTCTTCGAGGAATATCTTGTCCCCGGCCAGTGGCCGTCCGCTGGCGGTTCCGTCCCAGGATATGGTTATTGGGATGTACTACCTGACGACGGAGAATCCTCTGGCCAAGGGTGGCGGCAAGACCTTTGTTTCGCCTGAAGAGGTCTTTCTGGCGTATTCGCAGGACGTTGTTGCCACCCAGGCCCCGATCCAGATTCGGTATTCCGGACGGTTGATCGACCTCGTGGCACAGGGGGGTAGCCAGGATCTCCAGCACGCCGACGTGATCGACGTGGAGAACATGCTCCTCGAGACGACGGTCGGCAGGGTGTTGTTCAACATGGAACTGCCCGAAGGGCTGCCGTTCATCAACGGCCAGCTGAAGAAGAAGGGCTTGCAGAACCTGGTGGCCTATTCCTTCATGGTGCTCGGCCATGAGCCGACAATCGTCTTGTTGGATACGTTGAAGGAAACCGGGTTCATATACGCAACCAAGTCCGGGCTTTCCCTGTCCAGTACGGACATGGTCATCCCGAAGACCAAGGCGGCCCTTCTCGAAAAGGCCCAGGCTCAGGTTGACGACATCGAGAAACAGCGTGGCCAGGGCCTGATCACCGACGGAGAACGACACAACAAGGTCATCGATATCTGGCATAACGTCACGGAGAGCGTTGCTCACGAGATGTTCGAGCAGATCTCCAGCCTCGATCTCGAGGAGAAGACATTCAACCCGATCTTCATGATGGCGGACTCCGGCGCCCGAGGGAGCCGGGAACAGGTGAGGCAGTTGGCCGGAATGCGTGGTTTGATGGCCAAGCCTTCGGGCGAGATCATGGAGACGCCGATTACGGCGAACTTCCGTGAGGGTCTGTCGGTGTTGCAGTACTTCATTTCGACTCACGGCGCCCGCAAGGGTTTGGCCGACACCGCGTTGAAGACCGCGGACTCGGGATACCTGACGCGTCGCCTGGTTGATGTCGCACAGGATGTCATCGTGGTCGAACATGACTGCGGAACGGAAAACGGCATCGAGGTCAGCGCCATCAGCGAGGGTGGCGAAATTTTGGAACAGCTTCGGGATCGAATCGTCGGACGAGTTGTTGCCGAGGATCTTTACGATCCGATCGAAGGCACGTTGATCTGTGCCGTCAACACCCTGGTGACCGAGGCATTGGCATCACAGATTCAGGAAAGCGGAATTGATCGTGTTCGAATCCGGTCCGCCCTGAGTTGTGAGACCGAGCGGGGCGTCTGTCAGTCCTGTTACGGCCGCATGCTGGCTACCGGCAGAATCGTCGAGTTGGGTGAGGCCGTTGGCATCATCGCCGCACAGTCAATTGGTGAGCCCGGAACCCAGCTGACGATGCGGACCTTCCACTATGGTGGAACCGCAACAACGGGTGGTGATCGTTCGCAGCACGTCGTGACGCATGCTGGACAGGTCAAATTCCTCCAGGTCAATACCGTCAAGAACCGTGAAGGCCAACAGATCGCCATCTCACGGACCGGCAAGGTGGTCATTCTTGACGAACGCCAGAGGGAGAAGGAACGGTATTCGGTTGCCTACGGTTCCAGGCTCGAGGTCAAGGACGGCCAAGAGGTCGAGCCGGGCACGATCCTGGTCGAGTGGGATCCATTCACCTCTTCCATTCTGACCGCGGTTTCGGGAACGGCGCATTTCATCGATTTGGTCGAGGGCGAGAACGTTCGCGAGGAAATCGACAAGCTGACCGGACACGCCCACAAGATCGTCATCGAGCCCCTGGGTTCCGGTAAGAGGATCCCCACGATCGTTGTCGAGAGCAGTGATGGCGAGGAGCGTCGCTACCAGTTGCCGATCGGGGCCCATCTGACGATCGAGGAAAATGAGAAGGTTGCCGAGGGTGACGTTCTTGCCAAGATTCCCCGGGAATCGTCCAAGACCAAGGACATCACCGGTGGTCTGCCCAGGGTCGTCGAACTCTTCGAAGCCCGAAAACCCAAGGATCCGGCGGTTGTTTCGGAAATTGACGGGACCGTTCGGATCACCGAGCCGGTTCGGGGTCAACGTCGAATCGTCGTCGAGGGCGAGGGTGATGAGCGTCGTGAATACGCGATTCCACGATATGCCCACGTTTCGGTCCAGGAAGGCGAGTTCACCCAAGCGGGTGATCCCCTGACCGAAGGTGCAGTCAACCCGCACGATATCCTTTCGATTCTCGGTGAGCAGGAGATGCAACGCCACCTCGTCGACCGGATTCAGGAAGTCTATCGGTCCCAGGGTGTGACCATCAACGATAAACACATCGAGGTGATGGTTCGCCAGATGATGCGGTTCGTCAAGGTCGTCGATCCGGGAGACACCGATTTTCTGCTCGACCAGCAGATTCCCAGGTATCTGTTCCGGGCCGAGAACCAGCGGGTCGAGAATGCCGGCGGTGAGCCTGCAACGGCCAATAGCCTGCTGTTGGGTATTACCAAGGCATCCTTGGCGACCGAGAGCTTTATCTCTGCGGCATCGTTCCAGGAAACCACTCGGGTTCTGACTGATGCTTCGGTCTCCGGGAAGGTCGATAATCTGCACGGCCTCAAGGAGAACGTCATCGTTGGTCGATTGATCCCGGCAGGGACGGGGACTCCCCGCTATCGCCGGACTGTCATCGATCCGGTACCGGAAGAAGAAATGGAAGTTCAGGAAACCGAGCCGGATCTCTATCTGGAAATGACCGAGGCCGCCAAGAATCTCATGGATGGGAACCTCGTGGGGGCAAAGACCGAAAGCTGAAAATCTACGGTTGACAACCGTCGCCGTCTTGAGTATTCTTCCGCGGCTCTGACATCAGAGCAGGAGTGGGTGAGAAGTGTCGGGTGGAATTGACCTCGGACTCTTCTCTCAGGAACAGGGAGCCACAATGCCGACAGTCTCGCAACTGGTCCGCCATGGACGAAAAAAGATCACCGAGAAGACCAAGAGCCCGGCTCTCCAGTCGTGCCCCCAGCGTCGAGGTGTGTGTACGCGTGTTTTTACGACGACGCCCAAGAAGCCGAACTCCGCGCTCCGCAAGGTTGCCCGCGTTCGCCTGACCAACGGCATCGAAGTCACCGCATACATTCCCGGCGAGGGACACAACCTCCAGGAGCACTCCCAGGTGATGATCCGGGGTGGAAGAGTCAAGGATCTTCCCGGTGTCCGGTATCACATTGTCCGGGGGTCCATGGATAGCCAAGGTGTTGAGGGGCGGCGTCAGCGGCGCTCCAAGTACGGCGCGAAGCGCCCGAAGAACTGACAAGGGGAATCTGATGCCACGCCGTTCAACCATCGACAAAAGAGTCGTCCTTCCGGATCCGGTCTACAAGTCCCGGCTGGTAACCAAGTTCATCAACAATGTTGCCAAGGATGGGAAGAAGTCCACGGCCGAGCGCCTCTTTTACGGTGCGCTCGAGATGATTGAGGATCGGACGGGCGAAGATCCCGTCAAGGTCTTCAAGAAGGCGGTTGAGAACGTCAAACCGCAGGTTGAGGTCAAATCAAGGCGTGTCGGTGGTTCGACCTACCAGGTGCCGATCGAGGTCAGTGGTGACCGGCAGCAGGCATTGGCCATTCGTTGGCTGATCGGCTATTCCCGCGCACGCCATGAGAAGACCATGATGCAGAAGTTGGCCGGTGAGTTCATTGACGCCGCCGGTAATCGTGGTGCCTCGATCAAGAAGCGCGACGATACCCACCGGATGGCGGAAGCCAACAAGGCATTTGCCCATTATCGGTGGTAGGGAGCTTTTGGCGAAGACTTTGAGACCGTAATCTTTAATTGACCTAGAGCTTGAGGAGATCTTTAACAACATGGCCCGAAACGTTCCATTAGCCTCCGTCCGAAATATCGGCATCATGGCCCACATTGATGCCGGTAAGACGACGACGACCGAGCGGATCCTCTACTACACGGGGATCAATTATCGCTTGGGCGAGGTGCATGAAGGCACCGCGACTATGGATTGGATGGAACAGGAGCAAGAGCGGGGTATCACGATCACATCTGCTGCGACCACATGTTCGTGGCGAGATTGTCGGATCAACATCATTGATACTCCGGGCCATGTTGATTTCACCGCCGAGGTCGAGAGGAGTCTTCGAGTCCTCGATGGAGCCGTAGCGGTCTTCTGTGCAGTTGGCGGTGTGGAACCCCAGTCGGAGACCGTGTGGCGCCAGGCAGATCGTTATGGTGTGCCCCGCATTGCATTCGTCAACAAGATGGATCGTGTCGGTGCGAACTTCGCCAGGGTCGTCGATCAGATCAAGAACAAGCTGAAGGCCAATCCCGTACCCATTCAGATTCCTCTTGGGTGTGAAGAGGGTTTCACCGGTGTCATTGATCTTGTTCGGATGAAGGCCTACCGTTATCTCGAAGAGACTCTCGGTGCGGAGTATCACGAAGAGGAAGTTCCGGAAGATTTCTTGGCGGAGGCCGAGGAGTGGCGTGAAAAGCTCCTCGAAACCGTCGCCGAGGTTTCAGAAGAGTTGCTCGGTGCATACTTGGCCGAAGGCAGCCTGACCGAAGAGCAGATCAAGGCCGGACTCCGAAAAGGAACTGTCGAGAACCTTCTGGTTCCGGTTCTGTGTGGATCCGCATTCAAGAACAAGGGTGTCCAGCCGATGTTGGACGCTGTCATCGACTTCATGCCGTCGCCATTGGACGTTCCGCCTATCGAGGGCGTGGGTGACCGAGGGCAGGAAGAAACTCGTTCAGCCGATGACGACGCTCCGTTTGCCGCCCTGGTCTTCAAAATCATGACCGACCCCTTTGTCGGGCAGTTGGCGTTTGTTCGGGTCTACTCCGGGCACGTCGAGACCGGCAAGTCGGTGCTCAATGCCGCCAAGGGCCGGCGTGAGCGGGTCGGGCGTCTCTTGAGAATGCACGCCAACAAAAGAGAAGAGATCGCCGAGGTTTGGGCCGGTGACATCTGTGCGGTGGTTGGTCTTCGGAACGTCATGACCGGGGATACCATTTGTGACGCGAAGCACTCGATCGTACTTGAATCCATTGTGTTCCCGGACCCGGTCATCTCGGTGGCCATTGAACCCAAGACCAAGGCCGACGAGGACAAACTCGTGCAGGCCCTGGGCAAGCTGACCGCAGAGGATCCGACCTTCAAGGTTGCGACCAACGAAGAGACTGGTCAGACGATTATTTCGGGAATGGGTGAGCTTCATCTCGAGATCATCATCGACCGTCTGATGCGTGAGTTCAAAGTGGGCGCCAACGTCGGCCGTCCCCAGGTTGCCTATCGGGAGACGATCAAGGCGGCTGCTGATGGTGAGGGCAAATTCATTCGTCAGACCGGCGGACGGGGTCAGTATGGTCACGCCAAGATCCGGATCTGGCCGTTGGAAGACGACAAGGACTTCGAGTTCGTCAACGAGATTAAGGGCGGTTCGATCCCGGGCGAGTTTATTCGTCCAGTGGAAATGGGAATCAAGGAAGCGATGGATCGTGGTTTTCTTGCGGGCTATCCGATGGTTGGCGTTGGAACCGCGCTGTATGACGGCTCGTTCCACGACGTCGATTCATCCGAAATCGCCTTCAAGGTGGCGGGTTCGATGGCATTCCAGGATGCTGCCGCCAAGGCCGGACCAACGCTTCTCGAGCCGGTCATGGAAGTGGAAGTTGTTACCCCGGAGAATTATCTCGGTGAGGTCATTGGTGATCTCAACCGCCGCCGGGGTCACATTAGCTCAACAGAACAACGTACCGGTTACCAGGTGGTGACCGTCCATGTGCCCTTGTCGGAGATGTTCGGATATGCGACTGATCTCCGGTCGGCGACGCAGGGGCGGGCGACCTACACAATGCAGTTTGATCATTTCGACGAGATGCCCCGGAAACTCTCCGAGGCAATCGTCGCCCGCGTCCGTGGGATTTCGGCGTAGGGGGAGGCATTATGGCCAAGGAAAAGTTTGAGAGAACGAAGCCGCACGTTAACATT
>CAYSHZ010000060.1:0-15142 GCA_964430905.1 uncultured Thermoanaerobaculia bacterium
TTCCGCTGACGGTTCAGGTGGCGAACCATTGCTACGCCGCCATCCTCGAGGCCGACGGCGACATGCAGGTCGTTGGAACCGCCGCCGACGGGCTGGAAGCCATCCAGGCCCGAAAGGCTCTGGATCCAGATGTCATCACCATGGATATCAACATGCCGAGACTCGATGGCCTTGAGGCCAGCCGATGGATCATGGGGCACTGCCCTGCGCCAATTGTTGTCGTCAGCTCCTATGCGCCCCGTCACTCTCTCGCGGCTATGGAAGCCCTGGAGTTTGGAGTGATAGAGGTCGTCGAAAAACCCAGCGGACCGGTCACCCTGGACCTCCAGCGAATTCAATCCGACCTCATACGAACGGTTCGCACGGCCTCGAAGATCCGAGTCGTCCGCAACGCGTCTCGAGTCATCAACCTGCCCCGAGTGGAACACCAACCGGCTGAACCGGCAGGCGAACAGGCGCCTCCCACTGCCTTCCCGGAGACATCATGCCTCCCGATTGTCGCGGTGGCGGCTTCAACTGGGGGGCCCGTCGCAATCCGGGCATTCCTCCAGGCGCTGGAACCGGACCTCAACGCCGGCATTGTCGTGTGCCAACACATGCCCCCGAGGTTCACCCGAGAGTTCGCGGCTCGCCTGGATGAGGTGACGGCGTTTCAAGTCCTTGAGGCCGAGGACCGGATGGTCAGCGAACCGGGACGGGTCCTCGTCGCACCCGGTGGCTACCATCTCGAACTTCACGGACGCGAGGTTCGGGTTCTCGAAGGTCAACCGGTCAACGGCGCCCGACCCTCGGCCGACCTGCTCTTTCAATCCGTGGCCCGGACCACCGGGCGGCGGGGCATCGCAATCGTCCTGACCGGAATGGGGGAAGACGGCGCACGAGGCGCGATCACCATCCGGAAAAACGGTGGCATGGTACTCGCCCAGGACGAGGAATCATCGGTTGTCTTCGGCATGCCGGCTGCGGCCGCACGGATGAAGGCCGTGGATGAAGTCCTGCCCCTCGACAGCATGGCGCCGGCCGTGACCGGGCTGGTCGATCACATGAATTCCCTGGAGGCTTCGTAATGGAATCGATGCTCGCCTGCCGCGTAGGTGAACTGGATCTCTTGCTGCCTTTCGAAGGGATGGAGCGTCTCATCCCATGGTTCGACGTCAAACAGAATGGAGATCAAATCCTCTGGAACGACGAAGAGATTCCCTGCATTCGACTCGGAGATTGTCTCGGCTTCCCAAAACAGGTTCCGGCCCTTGATGCCGGTATCGCTGTCCTTCGAATCCATGACGAGACGATGGCAGTGCTGGCAGACCGCTTTCTCGGGCTCGTCGACATCGATCTCACCTCGTCTTTCAGAATCCCATTGAACTGGATCCTCAACCATCCCGGCCTGCCGTATCGCGCCTTCCATATGGTCCAGAATCGTGTGACCCCTGAAGTGGCCCCGTTTCATCTCCTGGTCAAGAACCCGGCTACCGAGCTTTGGCCCCCTCCTCTCCAGGGAATCAGGGACCCCCAGGGAAACTACCTGGCCGTCTCCATCAACGACGTTTCAGCGGCAATCCCGGTTGACTCGGTAGAACACGTCGTCGACGGAGACACATTGATCACTCTTCCCGGGCTTCCAGCGACACTCCTCGGCATGTTGGAGGTTCGCAGCCACCCCGTCCCGGTTGCCCGACCACTGCCGGAGATGACGTCCGCCCGTGTCATCGTTATTCTCAAATGCTCAATGGGTCTCGTGGGACTTGCCGTCGATGCCACTTACGGGCTGGTGGCATTGAGTCACGAGGTAGACGACCAGGATCAGGAATGCCCCCCGCTGCTGGGAGGCTGTGACGTTCTGAACCTCGACCCGCTTGGCAACGTCACGTTCACCATTGACCCTGAGAGAATCTGGGTGAGTGTTGCCGGATAGGCGGATGGAGGGCATTGAATAACGCCCCCGAGAATACATCAGCATCCTTTCGACAGTAACGACACTTCCCTGGCAATAACGCACACAATTCCGACGATGGCGTACTATGATGGTTAAAGATGGTTATCAGCGACGCAACTGGAGAACACCGGGCTCGAATTCTCATCGTCGATGACGAGTCCTCGATTCTGCGAATTCTGGCCCGGATCCTCACCTTTGAAGGATATGACTGTCACACTGCCCAAAGCGTCGACACAGCTCTTGAAAGTCTCCATTCGGTCGATCCCGAAGTTGTCGTCTCAGATATTCGCATGCCTGAAAGGAACGGTACGGAACTGCTGTTGGAGCTCCACTCCAATCATCCGGATATTGCAGTCATCATGCTGACTGGGCACGGTGACGTCGACCTCGCGGTCCGATGTCTCCACGACGGCGCCAGTGATTTCCTGACGAAACCCGTTCGCGGCGCCCACCTCGCGACCTCAGTGGAGAGGGCCCTTGAACGACGGCAACTCATTCTCGAGAATCGCGCCTACGCCCGAGACCTCGAACAGCGGGTGCAATCCGCAACCCAAGACCTCAACCAGACCCTCGCCGATCTCAACGAAGCATACGACATGACGCTGGGAGCCCTCTCGTCCGCGATCGATGCCCGAGAAGCCGACACCGGCAATCACTCCAGGCGGGTTACCCGCATTTCGACAGCTCTCTCCCAACATCTGGGGCTTTCGGCGCAAGATCAGGTTCAGCTCAGCCGAGGCGCCCTGATGCACGATATCGGAAAAATTGGGATTCCTGATTCGATTCTCCTCAAACCGGGGAAATTGACCGATGACGAGATGGCTGTCATGCGGCGACACCCCGAAATCGGCTATCAAATCCTCAAGCCAATTCCATTTCTCAAAGATGCCGCAGTCATTGTCTATCAACATCACGAATATTTTGATGGATCGGGGTATCCGGCAGGAATCTCCGGAAGGGACATCCGATGGGGAGCGAGGATTTTTGCGGTCGCCGACGCCCTTGACGCCATGACTTCGGACCGACCCTACCGAAAAGCCATCGGTCTCGACGACGCTCTGGCCGAACTGGAACGATGCAGTGGAACCCAGTTTGATCCCGAGATCATTTCCGGACTCAAGAGCCTGGGGAGAATAAAAATCGCCTCCTTGATCAATCAATGAGTCGACTCCTGCTCTCTCTGGCCACCTTGATGACCGTAGTTCAGGGAACGACTTTGCTGTCCGCCGCGCCCCTAAAGACTCCCTGCCCGGAAATTCGTATCGGCATCTTGGCCAAGAGAGGCCCGACCCGGTGCCTCGAAAAATGGAATCCAACCGCTGCCTACCTCTCGGTTGCGGTCTCCGGCCACTCATTCACAATCATCCCTCTCAGTTTTGATCAGATCGTTCCGGCGACACGATCCCGGGATATCGATTTCATTCTGGCAAATTCTGCGTTTTATGTTCAGCTTGAGGCGGAATTCCGGATTCGACGGATCGTAACTCTGAGAAACCAACTGGCCGGACAAGCCTATTCGACCTTCGGCGGCGTCATCTTCTGCCGAGCCGACCGCACCGACATCAACAGTCTCGACGATTTTCGACACACGACATTTGCAGCGGTGGAACGATCCTCGTTCGGAGGTTGGCATGCCGCGTGGAGAGAACTCAAGAGTGCCGGCATCAAACCTGAGCGTGATTTCTCGGACCTGGTATTTCTTGGAACTCACGACGCAGTCGTTCACGCCGTCATGTCAGAAATAGCCGATGTGGGAACCGTCAGAACCGACACTCTCGAGCGCATGGCCCTTGAAGGTCAGCTGAACCTCGAAGACATCAAGGTCATTCCTGCAACACTTGCAGACTATGAGGATTTCCCCTTCAAACTCTCAACCAGACTCTATCCGGAATGGCCGTTGGCTGCTTTGAGCCATGTGCCGGAAGACCTGGTCAAAGAGGTTGCTGCGGCTCTCCTGGCAATGCCACCGGACAGTCCCGCCGCATCCGCCTCCCGCAGCCTGGGATGGACTATCCCCCTGAACTACACACCGGTCCACGACTGTGCCCGGGAGCTCGGCATCGGAATCTATGCCCACGAACAGGATGTCAGCTTCTCGGCTTTTTTTCGGGCCCATTGGCCCTGGTTTGCCGGGAGTCTGGCGCTGTTCCTGGGCAGCCTGATTGTACTGGCCGCTTTTGCTCACAAGAACCGGATCCTCCTCGATGTGCGCAGCAACCTCCGGAGAGAATTGGTCGAACGAAAAAAAGCCCAGGACGCTCTTCAAAAAAGTGAACACCTGTATCGAGGCGTGGTGGAAAGGGCGGCGGATACTATTTTCCTTCTGGATCTCGATGGCTATTTCATCGAAGTCAACGAAGCCGTGACTCGAAACACCGGTTTTGAAATCAACGAGGTGATCGGCCGGCATTTCCTCTCATCGTTTGACCCAGAGGACCACGATTTGGCGAGAATGTCCTTCGACACCTGTTGCGGTGGGGAACCCATCAAATTTGATAGCCGGATCCGACGAAAGAATGCCCAACCGGACTGGTTCTCGATCAGCATTCAACCGATCTTCAGTCCGGCCGGGGCTGTCACCGGGATCCAAGGCATCTCTCATAACATCCAGGAACGAAAAAGCTCAGAACACCGCAAACACAGGGAAGGCGAGATCGTCCTCCGAACAATCCTCGAATCAACGGCAGACGGCATCCTGGCGGTCGACAGCCACAACAGGGTGATGCACGCCAACACGCGATTCGCCACGATGTGGGGGATCCCCCAGGATTCACTCCTTGAAGGTGATGCTGGTCAATTGTATGAATTCATGATCGAGCAGTTGGCAGAACCCGAGACTCTTCTCGCCTGTGTGCAGGACACCCAAGTCAACCAGTCGGAGCAACGCGGTGTTCTGTTATTTGATGACGGTCGGGTTTTCGAACGTTTCTCTTGCCCCTTGATATTCGATGACACCATCGAGGGAAGGGTGTGTTCCTATCGGGACATCACCGACCGGACTCTGGGAGAACGAGAACGCACCCTGCTCCTTTCGGCCATTGAACAGGCGGAAGAGACAATTGTCATCACCGATGCCGAAGGAGAGATCGAATATGTCAACCCAGCCTTCGAGAAAGTCACCGGTTTCAGTAAGGACGAAGTCGTCGGCCACAACCCCAGGCTTCTTGACAGTCATTATCATGATCGTTCTTTTTTCTCGGACCTCTGGACAACCATCAACTCGGGGTCTACGTGGAGAGGCCGCATCGTCAATCGGCACAAGGATGGTTCGGAATTCACCGAAGACTGTATCATCTCTCCAATCAGGCACGACGATGGTCACATTGCTCACTTCATCGCTGTCAAGCGAGACGTTTCTCATGAGATCGAACTTGAGGGCCAACTCCGTCAAGCCCAGAAGATGGAAGCCGTCGGACAGTTGGCTGCCGGTGTAGCCCACGACTTCAATAATCTTCTTCAGGTCATCGACGGCCACGTGGATCTGCTCTTGATGACCCTGGATCCCAACGATCCCGCACGAGAGGACATGGAAACCGTACGAGAAGCCACCAGCCGGGCAGCTAACTTAACGCGGCAACTCCTCGCATTCAGCCGCCAACAGTGGATCCAACCGATTGATCTCAACCTCAATCAACTGATTACTGACCTGATGAAACTCCTGAGGCGGGTCATCGGCGCCAACATCGATCTTCAATTGATCCCGGCCCAGAACCTGGGCCTGATCCATGCCGACCCAGGGCAGATCGAACAGATTCTCGTCAATCTGTGTATCAATGCCCGAGACGCTATGCCGGAAGGCGGAAAACTGATCATCGAAACCGAGAACATCATATGCCCCGGCACAGGCATTCCTGATGGTCTCGTTGACCTGAAATCCGGCGCCTATGCCTGCCTGACGGTCACTGATTCAGGAAACGGGATCGACGCCACGACCCTTGATCATATTTTTGAGCCTTTTTTCACGACCAAAGAAGTCGGACACGGGACAGGACTGGGTCTTGCAACCGTCTACGGCATCGTGCAACAGCACCAGGGAATGATCCATGTTGAAAGCGAACCAGGCACAGGGTCGACATTCAAGATTTTCATCCCAATTGTCCAAAGCGAACAGAGCGAGAGCCTTGGGGAAGCTGATGATCATCATGCCAAACCCGAAGGCAACGAAACAATCCTCATCGCCGAGGACGAGGAAAGGGTCCGCAATCTGACTCGGAGAATCCTTGAACTCCATGGATATCGGGTTCTGACGGCCTCCGACGGAGAAGAAGCCCTCAAGGTATTCAAGGACCATTCACAGGAAATTCAATTGGCCCTGCTCGATATTGTCATGCCAAAAATGGGCGGTCATGCCGTGGTCGCCAAACTCCACGAACTCTCCCCCGGTCTCCCCATCTTCCTGACGACTGGATACAGTTCCATTTCCATCAGCTCGGATTTCACCCCGGCCGAAAATGTACACCTGCTTCGGAAGCCATATCACACTTCCGAACTCCTGAAGGAGATCCGAAAGGTACTGGACGACCATCAACTCCCGCCAAGGTGACCGGGAAGAAGGTCGCACAGACTCTCGAGAACAACATCCGCCTCCAAGAATCTGTGATCAACCCGATGATCGGGATCCGGCACAGCAATGACCCGCATGCCGGCTCGGCGCCCAGCCTCGACTCCCGCCACGGAATCCTCAAAAACCACGCAGTTCCCCGGTTCGACACCAAGATCCCGGGCCGCCCTCAAGAAGACAGCAGGGTGAGGTTTGCCATGCTCGTCATCGAAAGCCGAACATCGTACGGGGAAACGATCGTTCAGCCCCAAACGCTCCAGCGCCACGTCGATCAACGCAGAGCATGACGAGGAAGCCACCGCGAGCTTGCACCCAGCTTCTTCAACCAGTCTCAACACGTGATCAACCCCGGGCATGGCCTTGCCCTCCATCCTCATCAAACTGAGGACTCTCTCCTCGATACGCCGTTGAACTTCGGCCGGCGAAACGTCGTCCGCCCAGGGACGCCGCCGAAACCACAGCGCAACAACCGCATCGCAACGCAGGCCCATCGTGCTTCGGCAGTCATCATCGGATAACTCCAGCCCGATTTCGGCAAAGATCTCCCTCTCGGCTCGCCGCCACAAGGGTTCGGAATCCACCAAGAGCCCGTCAAGGTCGAAGATTGCTGCCCTGGCCCGCCTTTCCGATCCGGGATTTTCGGACGGGGAAGAGCTGGAGCGAGGATCTTTGAGAATCAGAAACGCCACTCCAGGCCCGTATTGACCCCAAAGCCGCCAATATCGAGCTTGACTGATTCTTCGACCAGATCAAAATCATCATACTTGATCGTTGCGTTGACGTCCCTGTAAATGCCCTCGATGAAGAACCTGAAGGTGTCACCGCCAATCGTCGCACCGAGCATTCCGTAATAGCCCCACTCGTCGTCAATGTCACCATAGGTCGCATCAAACTGGAAATAGGTGACACCCAGACTGAAGTAGAACAATTCACTGATGCTGACCCGAGTGCCGAGATCCCAGGCAATGTTGTCGATGCTGTTGGTCTCGAATTCCAGATTACCGAAATCGAAGTCATCGCTGTCCAAATAGGCCGTGACACCAAATTCCCATCCCAGGGTATCGCTGGAGGCATAGCGGACACCCGCGCCGGCAAACGCCCCGACGTCACTGCTGTCCAGGTAGGCGCCAAAGATTCTGAGGTTCCCCGCCGATGCCGGAACGGCGGTAAAACCAACAACCACCACCAATACCGCTATCGGGACGACTCGTCTGATTTGAAAACCCATAATCAATTGCCTCCTCTTTTCGTCCGTCATCATACCTGAGCCTGGACCGAAGAGTCCGGAAAATAACTCGAACGAACAGTGTGGCTGCCACCAAATCCCATGCAGCCTCAGACCGACTCCCCCAAAGATGCTACAGTGAAATCCTCATGGACGTCCTGACGTTTGGACTCTGCCGATGGTGAACGACACTACCCCGCCTCTCTCCAGAACTCTTTCCGATCCTGTACAACGGAAGGAGCTTCTGGAAAGACTGGCGGACGACCCTGAAGCGTCGATGGCACTGAGACGCTGGATTGAGGAGACTGAAACCAGCGGCGACGGCGATTTCCTCAATACTGGAGGTGGACTCCTCGGACCCGTCTGGGATCGTATCCGGGAACGCCTCTCGGAGTCGAACGAATTGGTCCCCGGTACCCGCGTCGGACGCTATCTGATACTCCATGCCGTCGGCGCCGGCGGTATGGGTTCGGTGTATGCGGCCTACGACCCCGAACTCGACCGCAAGGTCGCCATCAAGATCCTTCACCCGGCCACGGCCAGTGGAGACCGGGCCGAAATGGCCAGGGAACGCCTGCGCAGGGAGGCCAGGGCCTTGGCTCAGCTCTCCCACCCCCACGTCGTCGCCGTCCACGACGTGGGAACCTACGAAGACCAGCTCTTTCTCGCGATGGAGTTCGTTGAAGGCGGTGATGCCGCAGCGTGGCTCAAGGAGCGGCGTCGCTCGTCTAATGAGATCATCGACCTCTTCCTGCGAGCCGGCAGAGGTTTGGCCGCCGCCCATTCGGCCGGCCTCGTTCATCGGGATTTCAAACCCCATAATCTTCTCGTTGGGAAAGATGGACGCGTTCGGGTTGCAGACTTCGGCCTTGCTCGACCTCCCGTCGATGCCGGCTCCTTCAGCCAGGACCCTTCATCGCCGGTAGATCATCTCACTCGTGTCGGAACCATTCTGGGGACTCCCGCCTACATGGCTCCTGAACAACTCGAAGGCACCGACTTCGACGAACGGTCCGACCAGTTTGCCTTCTGTGTCGCAGTCTGGGAATCTCTCTTCGGTCGACGTCCATTTCCGGGCAGCACTCTCGGCGAATTGGCTTCCAGCTTTGCCGACGGTACGATCCAGGAGCCTGATGACCTCAGAGGTGTTTCCGGCGGAACCATCCGGATCCTTAAACGAGGTCTCAGCATCGATCCCAAACTCCGATATCCCTCGATGGACTCCCTGCTCGACGATCTCGAACGTGTCCCTCTCCGCAAGAGGAGACGACGTCTCCTTGGCAGCCTGGCAGGCATGCTCGTCCTGATCACCGGTCTGATCATATGGCTGGTCAACCACGATGGATCCCAGGTGTGTGATGGATCCCGCGCCCTGTTGGAGGGAATCTGGGATCAGCCGACGATGGATCAAATCCATACGGCCTTCATCGCCACGGGACGGCCATTTGCACAGGACACATGGACGACCGTCGAAAGCGCACTCAACACCTACACGGATGCCTGGGTGAACCACAGGCGCGACGCCTGTGAAGCGACCCGGTTGCGGGGCGAACAGTCAACGACCCTGATGGACTTGCGCATGATCTGTCTTGAGGACAATCGACAGGAGTTGCGAGCCTTGATCGACTTCTTCAGTCGAGCCGACTCCCAGGTCGTTCTCAAGGCAACCGAGGCCGTCTCGAACTTGACTCCGTTGGAACACTGCGACGACGCCGCCTCACTGATGGCCAAGGGACCACTCCCCCCAGATCCTTCCAACCGGACAACTGTCTCAACTCTCCAGATTCAATATTCAAAAGCCAAAGCCCTGTTTGCCATCGGAAAATACCACGAGACCGAACAAACTCTCACTCCCCTGATCGAGGAGGCCGAGACGACCGGCTACCGCCCCCTCAGTGCCAAGATCCTGACTCTCCACGCGAGGCTCCAAGCGCAGCTCAGCCGATTCGAACAGGCCCAGACCGAATTCAGGGAAGCCCTCGCCCTGGCGATCGAAAGCCGGGATGACCGATTGGCCGCACAAATATCCACTCGCCTGGTTCATCTCGTTGGGAGCCAGATGGGTGCCTACGAAGACGGTCACGATTGGGCCCAGTTGGCACGAGCCTGGTTTGACAGGATCGGAAACTCCGGGGAGTTCCTGCCCCTGATCCTGGGGTACGAGGCAACCATATTCCGTGAGGAGGGAAAGACCGAGGAGGCAACCGCCAGCGCCCAAAAAGCCCTGGAATCCGCAACCCAAATCTTCGGACGTCAGGATCCCCGCCTGGCGCCATACCTCGATATTATGGCAACTCAACTCCGTCTGTCGGGACGGTTGGACGAGGCTTTGGAACTCTACCTGGAAGCCCGGAAACTCCTGGTATCGGTCAGCGGTCCACACCATCCGGACATCCTGACGCTGTTGATCAACATCGGTGGTCTCTACGATGAAATGTCCCAACCGGACAAGGCAGAATCCACCCTGAGGGAGGCGCTGGAGCTATCCTCTGAAGTCTATGGCCTCAACCACATGCAGACCGGCCTGATCCTGACAATCCTCGGCAATGTGGTCTCTCGGACCGGACGCTTCGAGGAAGGTTTGGACCTCCACAAACAGGCTCTCTCGGTATTCGAGACAACCCACGGCAAGGACAGCTTCCTTCTGGTCTATCCCCTGGGAGGCGCCGGCGAAGCGCTAATCCGGCTGGATCGGCCGGACGAGGCTCTGTCCTTTCTCAATAGAGAGCTGAATATTCTCGAAAACAACCCTTCCAGACAGGGGCTGATGGGAGTCTGCAAGTTGTTTCTGGCACAGGCTATCTGGCAGAGCCGGGGCGACCTTGAAAATACCAGGCGCCTGATCCAGGAGGCACGGCCCGACCTCGTCGATGCCGGACCACTGGCCCAGCGATACCTCCTCGAACTCGATCAATTCGTGCGAACACTGCCCGGAGGTCTCCAATGACCTCCTCAAAGACCGGCTACATTACCCGACTCCTCGAGGCCCACCGGCAGGGAGAAGAGGCCGCCTTCGACCAGGTCGTCGAGGCACTCTATGAGGAACTGCTGCTCCTGGCTCGCCGTCAACGGCACGGCGCACCCCGAGACGCAACCTTGAACACGACGGGACTGGTTCACGAAGCCTATGTCAAGATGGCGAACGGAACGCACCTCGACTGGAACGACCGCTCCCATTTCCTCGGGGTCGCAGCTCAGGCCATGCGCCATATTTCCGTGGACTATGCGCGGAGTCGCCTTCGTGCCAAACGGGGTGGCGGCGCGCAGCACGTAGAACTCCACGAGGAACACCTCAAGGTTGAGGCCCAACTCGAGAAGAATTTGGCGGTCGATACCGTCCTGGAAGAACTTCGAGAATCGGATCCCCGGCTCGTCAAGGTCGTCGAATGCCGCTACTTCGCAGGCATGACCGAGGAAGAAACCGCCGCCGCCCTCGATATCTCCGTCCGAACCGTCCGCAGGACCTGGAGCAGGGCCAAAGAGGAACTCAAGAGCCGGCTCCAGCCGAGCCGCTGAACCTAGAAACTCCAGCGCAGGCCTATCTTTGCGCGCCACCGGGATCGAACCTGGTCAACCTCGAACATTGGATATTCTTCCGGATTGGAAACGGCGTACCGTAACTGGTAAATGGGCAAGTCCGTGTCCGGCTGAAGCCCGGCGTATCGTACAGCCTGGACGTTGCCGTAAGGGACGTACCGGACATGGCCGGAATCCTTGTCAAACAGGTTGGTCAAATTGGCGATCTCAAGAGTCGCCTCCAGATTGCCGTAACCAACCGGGATATTCTGTGCCACCTTGAGGTCCAACTGGTGACGCCACGGGCCCCGGCTGGCGTTGCGGGGAGCGATCCGACCTCGATAGCCGTCGAGTCCAGCCCGATGGATGAAGTCGTCCAGTTGCTCCCAGGTCCCTCCCTGGATGATGACCTCGTCTTCACTGGCCGGCACATAGAACAGATCGTTGTAGCGGTAGTCGTCACCATTGAGACTGTAGCCGGACGAATATGACAGGACCGAGAACGGACGACCGGATTGATGGTTGTAGAAGGCCGTGACTGTGGTCGCCCACTTGCTTGAACCGTTGAACCGGTAGGACACCAGGGCATTGAATCGGTGCTCTACTTCGAAGTCGGAACGGCTCAGCGTCATGTTGTTGGGGTCGGCGGTCTCCATATATCGCCAGTTGGAGGATGCCCTTGAGGAATTGCCCTCGTTGACCACCTGGGAATCACCCCAGGCGTAGGACACGTATCCCCAGAACCCGTTGCTGTAGGGCTTCTCGATCTTGAGTGACACATTCTTCTGTTTGCCGCCTGCTGTGTTTGTCAGAAAGTAGGCGCCGGAATAATCGTCACTGACCCTCTCGTAGTAGGGACGACCGTCCCAGACGGTGTCCACCTGAACCAGATTGAGGTTCTTGTAGAGAATCTCGCTCTTACTGTCGGCATAAACCGCCTCGATGGAGGCCACCATCTCCCACCAGGGCAGTTTCTGGTCATAGGCCAGGTTGAAACGGGTCACCTGCGGAAACTCGAAATCGGGATCGATCAGGTTGACCTCCTGGGTCGATGTCCTGGCGCCCGGAATCTCGGTCGGCTGGTTGTAGGGATCGGGCTCAAACGGAATATCACCGTAGGCGCTGATCGAAACCTGTTCGAGGCCGGTTCGTGCATAGTTGTTGGAGATCCAGACGTAGGGAGAACGCCCCGAAAAGACGCCGACACCACCTCGAAGCTGCATCTTGCCTTCGCCGGTGATGTCCCAGTTGAAACCGAAACGCGGAGACCACAGCGTATTGCCGTCCGGCATGACATCGGTCCTGTAGCCGAAGAGTTCCTCGGTCTCGATGTTGCGCTGGGGCGTATCGGGAAACTTGGGGATGTCCATACGCAGACCAAGAATAATGTTGAAGTTATCGGCCACCCGCCACGTATCACCGGCATAGAAGCCAAGCTGGTAGGCGTTGAACTGGTCATAGGGTTCATCGTCGGCGGGATAGGTGTAGTAGTAGCGATTGGCAATGCCCGCCTCGAGATCATCAAGCGTGTAAAACTCGTAGCTGCCGAAACCGTTCTCGATGAACAGATTCTTGAACTTGAAGATCTCGTTATGGGTTCCGAGCACCAATTCATGGTCTCCCAGGAAGAACGTGAAGTCGTCGGTGAACTCGATGATCGTCTGGTCCAGTGAGTTGTAGGCCGAATACCGCTCGGCGCCGGAGACGAAGCCATGGCTGTCTTCGTCCAGATCGGTCACCGACACCCTGGGGAAGATGCTGCCCGGCGCACGCCGATCCTTGATCGTCTGGTACGTGACGCGGAGCTGATTGAACTTGTCATCCCCGAAGATGGAATCCAACTGGAAGACGGTCGAGTTGGTCGTATTGGTGAAATTGTAGGCATAGCTGGGAAAGGTGTAGGTCTGATTCCCGGGGTAGAGCCGTGTGTTGTCCGCATCGACCCAGTTGTGGCGCACCGTCAGATTGTGGCTCATGCCGAGGTTGAAATCCACCCTGGCAAAGAGCTTGTCGCTGTCCGTCGTGCGCGTAAACTCCCCAAAACCGCCGGTATCGTGACCATAGCCGGCCATGATTGACTGGAATCGCTCGGCCTCCTCGCCCAGGGTCCCGTTGGCAAATTGAATTCCACTCGCACCATCAATCGAATACCCTGTTGGCTTATCACGCCGAGAGAAATCCGCATTGACGAAGTAAAAAACCTTGTCCTTAGCAATCGGACCGCCGAGGCGGAAACCATAGTTGAGGTCCTTGTAGGTTCCAAGCTCGGGGAAGTCGTCCGGCCCGTTCCCGATCATTCCGTCATCCCGATAGAAGGTATAGACAGAGCCCTTAAGCTGGTTGGTTCCCGACCTGGTGATCGCGTTGATCCCGCCACCCGAGAACCCGCCCTGGCGCACGTCAAACGGTGCAATCACCAACTGGAGTTCCTGGATCGAATCCAAGCTGATCGGCGTCGTCTCGCTCTGCCCACCCGGAGTCCCGCTGGCCGCAAGACCAAAGAGATCGTTGTTGACCGCTCCGTCGATCTGGACGTTATTGTATCGGTTGTTGCGCCCTGCAACTGAGATCACGGACGGACCGCTGTCCCGGTCGGGCTGGACCATGATCATGGGATTGGTCCGGGCAAAGTCCTCGAACCCACGACTGATGGTCGGCATCGACTGGAGGGCCTCTTCACCCACATTGCTGCCGGCACCGAGCTTGGAGGGACTGATCAAGACCGACCGCCCCACCACCTCAACCTCCCCATGGGCAGCCTCAAGGCTCATCGTGACGTTGATATTGGTCACCTCACCAAGGGATACGAACAGGTTCCCAACCTCCTGGGTCTGCAACCCCTCCATGACAACGGTCACCTGGTACGGTCCCCCGACGCGCGTGTTGACCAGTTTGAACCGCCCTGAGGCATCGGTCGTCGTTTGGTAGCGGGTACCGGTCGTCAACAGCTCTACCTCGACTGACGCACCACGAATCGGCGTGCCGTTGGGGTCGTTAACCATCCCCGAAATCGCTCCCGTCGTCACACCTTGGGCGAGAACGACCGTTGCACACATCACCACACAAACCACCGCGAAACATCGCTTCATGATTCAACCCCCCAGAGACAAGAACGGTTTCAAGGCACCCGATGACTTTAGCAAACCCTGTTGCCAGGATCGACCTGATCCTGGGTTTTTCAAAGAATCGTGCATAAAAAAACGGGCGGGAAACCCCGCCCGTTTGTATCCAAGAGTGGCCGACCTACTGGGCCAGCACAGTCGTCGGGTCGTTGAAGTCGTCGTTGCCAACCACCGAAGCATAGACCGTAAACTGGCCGGCTTCGGTCCAGACATCTGCGTAACCATCGGCGACGGAATCGCTGGTGACCTTGTTGAAGGCCTTGTTCCACTGGGTATTGGAGAATGGCGCCAGGTCCTGCTGGGTTTGCCCGAGGGAGGTACCATCCGCCAGGAAGAACTCGACGAAGATTCGGATATTGCTGTCGGTCCCGTTCAAGAAACCGATATTGGTCCGGAAGTTCTCGTCCTCGCTGAGACCGATCAGGCGAACCCTGGTGCTGGATCCGATCAGATCGGCGCCGGCAATCGCCGGAATACCCTGACCGAAGGTTCCGGAAAGGGACCCGTCGTCAAAGGCATTGAAGGTTCTGCTGGTCAACAGTGCATCGCCCGGATTGTCGATTTCAAATGCCAGGGCGCCGGCGCCCTCGAAACCGAAGGCATCTCCGAAGACATTGGCATAGCGGGCGCTCATTCCGGCATCGAGCGTGAACGGCCCGACTTCTTCCGGCTCACTATTGTCCTGCCCACGCTTCAGAAGACGGATCGAATAGGTCATCACGCCGTCACCCGAGTTGTTGATCTCGGCATCGGTACTCCAGTAGGAGCCTCCGGCGCCGGAC
>CAYSHZ010000061.1:0-15088 GCA_964430905.1 uncultured Thermoanaerobaculia bacterium
GGGACATCGGCGTGGGGTGGAGTTGTACCCTGAGCTGAGTCGGGTCGTGTCAGCGTGTCAGCAACTCGGCCAGGTCGAAGACATCTAGCGAATCGACCGCCTGGTCCCCGTTGACGTCGGGATGGGGCTGGGGATTCCCGAAGATGTGACTCAGCAGGGCATCCATGTCGGTGCCATCGATTTCTCCGTCGAGGTTGACGTCGCCGCCGTCGCTGAAAAAGCCCCGACGGCTCCAGACGCTCTCCAGGGTGTCGCTGAAGCCCTTGATCCACCAGACGTACCGGCTCTGGGGCAGGGTGGCGCCAATGGTCCAGGTGCAGTCTTGAACGGAGCCGGCGCATGCGGCATTGATTGAGGTCATCGATTCCCCGTAACTGGTTGTCCAGTCGGGTTCGCCGCCTGGGAGCAGGGGGCGAAGCTGCAGGAAATAGTGTGTTGCCGTGGGGATGGGTTCCCATTCGAAAGAGGGTGAGGGCTGGAAGATCAGGATGCTCTTTGTCGGCAGGATGAGGACCGCGCCGGGGAGTTCCAAATCGTAGTCGGCACAGTGATCATGTCGGGGATTGCCCGGGATGTCGCAGGGATAGTCGGAATCCTGACCGGGAATAGGCCGAGGGTCATCTGTGGAAATCAGGTCGCGCAGTTCCCCCATCTCGATCTGTTCGTCACCCCCGTCCCCCAGGGCGACGCTCTTTGCTTCATCTGATCCGGTGAAGGCGTAGACGGCAAGGGCGTCGATCGGCCGGAAAACGGCCCAGGAATCCAGGGCGTCGAAGACGCCGTAGCCGTCGCCCCCGGTACCGATTACCGAATGCACAGCCGAATAATCGTAGCCCTCGATTGTGCTGGGGCGCACGATGAGGTAGTCCTTCTCGGTATCCGGGATGCGGGTCTGACTCTCGAACAAGTCAATGTAGGTTCTCAGATCGGTTCCCAAATCATCCTCGTAGGTTTGCAGGATCAATTTCATGTCGGTGGGATAGTTCTCGAGCATCGTTGATGTGATATCGAAATCGATCCACGGGGCGGAGGAGAAGATGAATCTCCCGTTGGCGCCCCAGCCCTCGCCGATCGAAAGCCGATAGCCCAAGGAACCCAGGAGTCCCGCTCCGGCGGAATGCCCGATCAGGCCGATCCGGGAGGTGTCGATCAGGGCCGGATAACGATCGGCCGCCTCGGTGAAGGCATCAAAGAGCTGGTCGCCGATGACGCCGCTGTTCTCGCCGTAATCGTCGCAGATCGCGACATAGCCCTTTGAGGCCATGAATCTCAGCAACTCGCCGTAGCCCTCGCAGGAGACATCCCACCCAGGGGCGAAAAAGAGGCCGGGCGCCGCCTCGGTCTGGTCTCCCGGGAAATAGAGTGTTACCGAATTGGTGAAGCCGCTGCTGGTGATTTCGAAGGTCGCGGGGGCCGAAACGCCGTGTGTTCCCCAACTCCCATACCCCGTCGTGATCGCTGGAAGCGGGCCCTGCCATTCCCTGGGAGGAGAGGACCAAAGGGGTTGTGCGAAGCCCAACAGAAGCGCGACAAGTGCGACCGGGGCGAGGAAGAGTTGTCGGTATTTCGGGAACGTCATGGTGAAATCATACATTGACGGCGGCGCCATAGCTGGTTTCTCAGACATTGGGCCAAATTCCGGAACCCCACGCCCCGAAATCCGTATCTTCATCAGATAGGTTTTCATGCGGCTGGAGTGTATCTCGCCTTACAATGAGTTTTATTGAAATGGTCGAGTCAAAGGGGGAAAAATGACTGAGGGGTCTGGGACGATTGCTGCGGAGTCCTTGTGTGTCATCGAGGGTGTTCGCCATGTCTACAAGGGCGGAACGGTCGCACTTGATGGTGTCGATCTGAGGATCGGGACAGGCCTGTTCGGTTTGCTCGGACCCAACGGCGCCGGCAAGAGCACGTTGATGCGGATCCTCTGCACGTTGTTGGTTCCTTCAGAGGGGAGGGCGTCGGTCGGTGGATACGATGTCGTCACTCAACGAGACTCCGTACGTTCGCTGATCGGCTATCTGCCCCAGGAGTTCGGCGCCTGGCGCCTTCACCGCGTGGCCGAGGTCCTCGATACGCTGGCATCTCTTTCGGGGATGAAGGACAAGGTCAATCGGCGTCATCGGGTGGGGCAGGTCCTGGATCAGGTCGGCCTCCGGGAGGTCTCGGACCGCAAGGTCAAGAAGCTCTCCGGAGGCATGCTGAGGCGTCTCGGGGTTGCCCAGGCCTTGATTCACGAGCCGCACTTCCTGATCGTCGACGAGCCGACGGTGGGTCTGGATCCGGAGGAACGCCTCAAGTTCAGGGCGGTGATGGCCGAGTTGGCCCGGGACCGGACGATCATCTTGTCGACGCATATCGTGGCGGATCTGGGATCGGGCTGCGAGGATCTGGCGCTGATCGATCGCGGCACGGTTGTCTTCAGGGGATCGCCGGCCGAGTTGCTGCGGCAGTCACGGGGCCAGGTCGTCGAGGTCGAGGTCGATCAGGCCGGTGAAGGGGCAGTCCTGGAGAACATCGAGGTAGTGGCGCGTTCGGCCCACGGAGGCCGGATCCATTTCCGCGGTGTGCTTCAGCCCGGTGCTTCCCTGGCCTCATCAACACCCGTCGATGACCCAACTTTGGAAGAGGCCTATCTGGCGTTCATGGTCGGGCGCGGCCGTGCGATGACGGTGGAAGGGGAGGAATAGGCCGATGCATTTCGACGTCATACTTTCGGTGATGTGGGCGGAACTGCGTTTGACGCGTCGCCTGGTCCGCTATTGGATTTTCCTGGTACTGGCTCTGCTGTCCGGCATGGGGATCTACCTCTACTACTGTTCGCTCCATGCCTTCTTCTCGTCCTATTCGGCGACCGCGGCCAGCATCGGTCCGCGATTCCTGATCGGAGCGATGGGGCTCTACTACGTGGGGTTTTTCCTCTTCGGCCTGGTATTCATGGCCTTCGATATTCGCGCCCGGGATGTTCGGGAACGCATGGTTGAAGTGTTGGACGCTCGGCCGATGTCGACGACCGAATTGGTCGTTGGCCGGTTTACGGCCCAACTGCTTGCGGCCTGGATCCCGGCATGGCTGATGGTCGGCGTGATGCAGTTGCTGGGTTATGCTCTTCCGGCCCTCGGCGCTCCGATCGGGGAGCCCCTCCAGCCCCTGTCCCTGGTGATGTTCACCGTATTCATGTGCCTTCCGGCCTTGGCCTTCGGTCTGGCCTTGACCTATCTGGTGACGCTGCTGGTTCGGAATCGACTGTTGGCGGCGGTGATCACGGTCGGCGTCCTGGTCGGTCTCATCTGGGTGTCCTTCAAGGTCTCCCCAGTTGCGGGGATCTTCCTCGACGTCGGTGGCATGTACTCGGTGTCCTTTCCTTCGGATATCCTCCCCAAGATCGTCGATTTGGTGGGATTCCTCCAGAGAACGGGATACCTCGTGGCGGCATTCGGCCTCCTGGCGTTGGCGGTGGCCGTGCATCCGCGGCTGGATGGCGGTTCCCGCGGTCGGAGGCTTGCCATTGGGGCTGGGCTCCTGGTCAGTGGAATTGCAATTCTGGGTGGAGGGGCCGGCATCAGGGCGTCCAACATCCGGCAGCTGGATGTTTGGCTGGCGGCGCACGAGGCTCGTGCGGACGAAGATCGGCCGGATATCGTTGGGATTGAGGCGCAGGTGGGTATTGATCCGGGCAAGTTGATCGATATCGAGGCGGAGATTGCCGTTGCGGCACCGGGAGACCAGGCTCTCGATACCATCCTGCTGACGCTGAATCCCGGACTGGAGGTCAAGGAGGCCTCGGTCGATGGGGAGGACATCTCGTTTGATCATTCCGACGGCCTGCTGGAACTGGATATGGGGCTCGAAGCGGGAGCCCAACGGACACTCCACCTGAAGTATTCCGGGAAGCCCGATATTCGATTTGGCTATCTCGACGGGGTTCGGACCCCGGAACGATTACCGGCCATGGAAGCGCAACTCTACATTCTCGGCTATGACCGTGGTTTGAATGATCGTCGTTACGTCGCTTTGATGCCGGCCATTGCCTGGTTGCCGCTCTCGGGCGCAGCCGTGGAGCCGAAAGACGGTCTGGAACGGGGGCCGGATTTCTTCGACATCGGACTCGAGATCAGCGTTCCTGAAGGGTGGCTTGCAGCCGGACCGGGCGCCCGGCATGACGTGGGGTTCGCCGATGGGCGGGCGACGTTCTCGTTCGATCCGGGTGCGCCGGTGGATGGTGCCGCCGTGGTCGCCTCGGTCTTCAAGTCCTTTTCCCTCGACATTGAGGGGAAGACGATGGAAATGCTGTTGACCCCTGGTCACCTCAGGGTGGTCGAAAGTCTTGCCGATGCCCGCGAGGCGATCCGAGTGAGAATTGCGGATCGGCTCAAGGAATGTGCCGAGGCCGGTCTGCCCTATCCGTATGACGGTTTCACCATGGTGGAGGCGCCCAACGCCCTGCGGGGCTTCGGTGGCGGCTGGCGATTGGGGTCTGTTCTGGGCCAGCCGGGAATGCTCCTGGTTCGGGAGTTGACGTTTCCCCTTGCGCGTTTCGACGTACCCTTCAGGAACGAGTCCAAATGGCAGGACCACGAGGGCGGCCTTCCCCAGGCCAAGTTGGAGCGGGCCGAGGAGTTTTTCATCAACGATTTCTCCGGTGGAAACCTCTTTTCAGGTGCCGCGAGGTCGTTTCTCTTGACCCAGTGCTCCGCACGAGGGCCGGGCCGGGAGGCACTGGACTGGACCCTGGACGAGTTGGGAACGCTGATGATGTCGGGAACACGGGGCTACTTCTCGGCCCATCTCTTCACACCGGAGATGAATGCCAAGATCGGTCAGGCGATTCAGAATCATCTGATCGGTGGGGGACGGGGGCATTTTGCCGACTCGGTCATCAAGGTCTTCGCCTCGAGACCGGCGGTGTGGAAGGCTGTCCTGGGTTTGTCACTGGTTGATCTTGATCCATGGGCCGATCCACAGCAGGCGATAGACGCCCTGTCGCTGAAGGCGGGAACCCTGGCCCAGGTTGTGTATGACGATCTGGGATTCGAGGGCAGCGCCGCCCTGTTGGCCTCGTTGCGAGGTGACTATTCCGGGGGGACGTTTACTCTGGAGGAGTTCGCCGAGGTGGCCGAGCGTCAGGACGAGGGCCTCGGCGCCATGATCGAGGACATCGTGACGACGACCAACCTCCCGGGGCTTGTCGGGGAGAAAGCTGAAGCCTACCGTTTGTCGGACAGTGAAGATGGAAGTGCTCGTTATCAGCTGAACCTGGTCGTTCGCAACGCCGAGGAAACGCCCGGATTGTTTCGTGTTGTCTATTACGTTGGTGCCGATGATGACCGTGAGAAGAAGGAGAGCGATCCGGTGAGGATTGAGGGCAGAAGTGCCGTTCGCTTTTCGACGGTCTTGACCCGTCCGCCGACCGGGGTCTGGGTTGATCCCTACCTCAGCCTCAACCGGAGCAGTTTCAGGGTGGCGCTGGCCGAAGTCGATGAAGGGGCGATCGTTGAGGCTGAACCCTCGGAGGGTGTGGCCCCGGCAGATTTCGAGACTGCCGTGAGTGACGCCATCATCGTCGATGATCTCGACGACGCCTTCGAAATTGTCGATGGAGGACAGCGAACGGGCCTGCGCCTCGGCGCCAAGGATCGGGATGACGCGGAGCTGGATCACGGGTTGCCGGTCGAGGAATTCGGCCCCATGCCTCGGGTCTGGTCTCGTGCCTCGTCGGCTACTGCGTTCGGACGATACCGCCACACGGTGGCATGGGTGCGCAAGGGTAAGGGCACAACGCGGGCCCAGTTCACGGCCGTCGTTCTCAAGCCGGGGCCGTGGGAACTGGAGATTCACCTTCCCCACAAGCAGCGTTTTCGTTTGGCCCGGAACTGGGGGGTGTGGCATCTGGCTGTGGTTCAGGAGGATCAACGGCACGAATTTGACTTCGATGCCAAGGAGGCTTCCCGGGGCTGGAACCTGGTTGATGTCTTCGATCTGACTGATGGTGACGTCACGGTTGAGTTCTCGGACGAGACCACCGGTATGATCGTCGTCGCCGATGCGGTGCGGTGGACGCCGGTCGGAATATCGGATGAGGAGGCTGTTCAATGAAGAAGGGCGCCTGTTGGCTTTGGGTGGCCTGTTTCTGTCTGCTTGGATCGGGCTGTGGGCCTTCCGGGAACGATGAGACCGTCGAATTCAGGGTCCCCGTTACCGTTGCTGAGATCTCAAGTGGGGATGTCGAGGATCTGATCAATGCGACGGGAACGCTGCGCGCATCCCAGGTTGTCAGCTTGACGGTCGAGTCTCGGGGCGTTCTCAATATCGCCCGGTCGAGGGGGCGACGTCTGGCCGAGGGTGACCGGGTGACGGCGGGTGAGGTCATTGCCGAGATCTCGGGTGAGGACGTCCGGGTTGCGGCGCGAACCGAGGCGACTCGACGGAGATTCGAGAGTGCCAAGAGTGACTTCGAGGCCACCCGCAAACTCTTCGATGAGGGTCTGATCAACGAGACCGAGCTTCGCCGTGCGGAGACGACGCTCGAGGATGCCCGGCTGGAATATGACCGGAGCCTTCTCGTTGAGGTTCGAAACAAACTGGTGACGCCGATCGACGGCATCATTCTCAGCCTTGCGCGAGACGTTAACGGACGGCCGATGGCCGACGGCCAGTTGGTGGCCCCGGGATTTGTTGTGGCCCAGATTGCACCGACCGCCCATCTGGTCGCAGACATCGACATCGTCGGTGCGGACGTTGCCCGGATTGCCGAAGGTCTGCCGGTCAGAGTGCTGCACCACGCATTTGGAGGTCGGGAGTTTCCGGGACGGGTGGAACGGTTGGCGCCAGCGATCAACGAGCTGACTCGTGCCCTGCGGGCCGAGGTCGGTGTTGACAACTCCGAAGGGCTGCTCAGACCGGGGATGTTTGTCGAGGCCAGAGTGCTGATCGAGCGCAGAGAGGGCGTGGTGGTCGTTCCCAGGGAGGCCGTTGCCGAGAGGGCCGGCAAGAGAGTTGTCTTTGTACTCCAGGGTCGTCGGGTCGTTCGAAGAGAGGTCGAGCTGGGACTGGGCGACGATCAAATGGTCGAGGTCATGTCCGGTGTCGACTTGGGTGAAAGGGTGGTCGTGCGGGGTCTGGAAACCCTGACCGACGGCTCCCGGGTTCGAGTCACGGGGGGGCAGTAATGACGGGAACCCGGCGTCGGAAATCGACTCTGGGCGCGCTGTTTTCTGCCCTGATTCTGCAGGGTTGTGTGGATTCATGCCGATCACCCCGTTCTATTTGGGATGCGGCCAGTCGTGCTCGGGATCGATGGTGACGGTGCAGTGATCCCGCAAGCCGAGTTCTTCGACCAGGGGTTCGTCCGCTGTCAGTATGGCGACCGCCGCCTTGCGTCCGCCCTGGCGGAACATCGGCGCCGCCGTTGCGACAGCCGTAACGATCAACGTCGTGGCGATGGCCCACCCTGTGACCATTCGAATGACCAGGGGTTTGCGGTGTGTTCGAAGCAGCGCCTCGACCGGAAGTACGACGATCAAGGCGATTGCGGCCATCATGATCTGGGTCTGCCAGTACATGATTGTTGTTGGGGAGGCCGCAAAGGACACCAGTGTGGCGCCCGCGGCAACAAAAAGGTAGCCCTTGAGCCAGGTTCGAAGGGAACATCCGTTCTTGACGGCCCATGGTCGCCTGATGCGAACCTTGCGAACGAGGCGGGCAACGGCCCAGAGTGGGACCAGGGCCGTGAGGTGGGCGAGTCCGGCAAGTATGACCGCCGTCGGCGCCATCCAGGCATCGGTACCGGAGCCGAAGAGAGGCGTGAAATCGAAGGCCGCCAGCCGGGAGGGCAGGGACAACGAGGCCATTCTCAGCGTGTAGAGAATGCCTCGGATCAGAGGAAAGAGATAGACCAGTCCACGAAATGGGAAGCCTGCACCGGCCGGTACCAGGGAGGGATCGGCGACGACGGCCTGGATCCAGGGAATCAGGGACGCCAGGGTCAGGAAGACCGCAGCGGCAAACGCTCCCCAGTGAACTCGGATCAGGCGCGTGGCAATCAAGGTGATGGACAGCAGGGCCAACAGCGCTGCCGCAGAGTGGAGTTGGGCGCCCAGGCCGATGATCAGGACGTGGACGAAGGTTGCCCAGGCGACAGGTTTTCTACGCATGTGGACGGCGGTCGCCAGGTGGAGCATGCCCATGGGCAGGGCGTAGTTTGGTGGCCAAATGAACGACGAGAACGCCATGCGCCAGGGACCCAGCCACAGGAGCAGGAGCAGCAACCATCGACCGTGACGACCGAGAGCGGGGCGGATGGTGTATTCGAGAAAGAGGAAGGCCCCCATGTTGATGATGACCATCGACAATGCGAGGGAACGGTAATCCCACCACAGGGCGAGGGGCGCCGCCGTGACCAGCGTGATCAGACTGCCGGGAGAAAAGCCACCGGCCGAAGTCGGCATGCCGTGAGGCACGAAGATGCCTCTGGCGATCCACCACCAGCCGAAGCGCAATTGATTGACCTGGTCCGCCTGGACCTGGGACCGCAGGGCCATGAGGATGGACAGGCCCAGGCCCAGGCCGAAGATCGACCAGTAGAGTACGGAACGGGAGCGTGAACGGAATGCAGAGTTCATCGGTTTTCGAGCGTCCCCAGGACCGGAGGAAATGTAACATGACGGCTCCGGCCGGAAGGCGGAGTCGTTGATGGAGAATCTGACGCGGCTCGCGGTTCGACGGCCCGTGGCGGTGGTGGTGGTGGCTCTGGCCATTGTCTTGATGGGGCAGTTGGCGTGGCGCCAATTGCCGATCGACCTTCTGCCTGATCTTCAGAGCCCGACGGTCCTGGTGTCCATCCGCTCGGGTGACCGGCCGCCGCTCGAGATGGAGCGTCTCTTCGGTGAACAGGTGGAGCAGAGGCTGTTTACGGTGACAGGCATCAAGGCGGTCGAGGAAGTGGCCCGAACGGGGCGCCTGGTGACCCGGGTGACCTTCGAGTGGGGGACGGACATGGACCTGGCGGTCGTCGAGGTCCAGAAGGTCCTGGGTTCGATCGAGGCGGATCCCGAGGTTGATGAGGTTGTCGTTCGGCGGTTCGACCCCCGACAGTTGCCGGTCCTGGCCCTGGGTCTGGTGGCGCCGGCCGGCCGGCCGGATCTCGCCGAACTCAAGAGAGTGGCCCGTCGGCAGTTGGCGCCGACCCTGGAACAACTGGACGGCGTCGCCCAGGTACGGGTGATTGGGGGCAGGGATCGCGAGGTTCAGGTACGCCTCGACCGTCGTCGTCTCGATGCCTACGGTGTGACCCTGCGGGAGGTTGAGTCCCGGCTTCAGGCGGCCAACCTCGATGTCAATGCCGGGACGCTCGAAGAGGGGGATAGGGTCTATCTCGTCCGGGGCCTGGCGCGGTTCACCTCGCCCGATGATGTGGCTCGGGTTGTCGTTCGGTTTGTCGGGGATGCTGGAAATCGGGTTCCTCTCAGGGTCGCCGATCTGGCTGATGTCGTCATGGCTGATGTCAAGATCCAGAGTCTGGTCCTGTTGGATGGGACGGAGGGCGTTGGACTCGAGGTCTACAAGGAAGCGGGCGCCAACACCGTTACGGTCTCACGCTCGGTTCGGAAGGCCTTGGCAGACCTCGGTGCGGATCTTCCAGGGGTCGAGGTGCGCCTGGTCGGTGACGAGGCCGCCCTGGTTGAGGGAGCGATTGCCGACGTCAAGGGTGCGGCCCTGATCGGAATTGGACTGGCCGTGCTTGTGCTGGTTATCTTCCTTCGCTCGGCGGGTCCAACCCTGGTCGTGGCCGCTGCGGTGCCGGTATCCCTGCTGGCGGCGATACTGGCGATGAGCATGGCAGGGCGTAGCCTCAATCTGATGACGCTTGGCGGGCTGGCACTGGGCGCCGGGATGCTGGTCGATAACGCGATCGTCGTCGTCGAGAGTATCTTCAGGCGAAGGGCCGAGGGAGAAGACCTCGAAACTGCCGCGGCTTCGGGAACGGCGCGGGTAGCCGGAGCAATCGGCGCCTCGACCCTGACAACCTGCGTCGTCTTTCTTCCGGTTCTGTTCGTTCGGGGCATGGCGGCCCGCCTGGTTTCGGGCCTGGCCTTCACCGTGGTTGCCTCACTATTGGCGTCCTTGATTGTGGCGGTCTTCCTGATCCCCGCCCTGGCCTCCTGGCTGCTGCCTCGCCGCCGGTCCTCGGTCTTCGATCCGGGCCGGGAGGTGATCGAGCGCCTGGTCGGTCGCTTACTCTCCCGACCGGGTCTTGTCGTCATGGTGTCGGTGGCGGCAGTCGGTGCGGCCGTGGTGGGTTTGGCCCGGTTGGGGACGGAGCTTCTGCCGCCGACCGACCCGCAACAGATCAGCCTCCGCCTGGTTGGCCCTCCGGGCCAGGGTGTGATGAGTTCGGCCAGGATGGCTGAGACTGTCGAGGCTGTCGTCAGGAAAGCTGCCGGAGATGATGTTGAGGCCATTCTGACGGAGGTCGGGCGCATCCCCGAAGACGATCGATTCATTCGGGAGGAACAGGCTGAAGAAAATACGGCCCGTTTGAGGATCCGTTTGGCTGTCGACGGGCCGGCCGCCTCGGAAATCATTCGTCGGGCGGCGCCTGTGGTGGATCGGTTGGGTGGGGTCCAGGTCAATTGGGATGTCGGCTCCTCGGCCCTGGCCAGGGCGATGGGGACCGGGGGAGCGCCGTTGCAAGCCGAGATCGTCGGACGCTCGCTTGCCGATCTTCGACAGGGGGCGGAAATCATCACGGCTGCTTTGTCGGTCAGACCTGAGCTGTGGAACGTCCAGTCGTCGTTCGAGGGTGGGCCGCCCGAGTTGCGGGTCGTCCTGAACAGGGCGGTCGCCGATGGATTGGGCGTTCGGTTGGAGGACGTGGCGGTTGTGCTGGAAGCCGCTCTCGACGGACGGCGGGCGACGGTGATGACCATGGGTGACGAGGAGAGGGACGTCAGGCTGGTACTCCCGGAGGTCCGATTGGACGATATCGAGAGCCTGGTGTTGACGACCTCGACCGGGGCCCGGGTGACGGTCGGCGAGGTGGCGCGGTTCGAGCCGGCCCGGGGCGCCCGGGAAATCTTCAGGCGTGACCAGCGGCGGGTTGCCACCGTGACTGCTCGTCCTGCCAACGGTGTGGCCTACCCGGAGGCTCGGGACGCCGCCGCCGAGGCACTGGCCGGGGCCGATATCGGTCCGGGTCTGAAGGTGCGACTGGTCGGCGAGGAGGCCGAGAGGATTCGAACCTTCGAAGAACTCAAATGGGCGGGCCTTCTGGCAATTGTCCTGGTCGTGATGGTTCTGGCCGGTTCGTTCGAGAGCCTGCGCCATCCGATCACCGTCCTGTTCGCGATTCCCTTGTCCCTGATCGGAGTCGCGGCTGTACTGATTCCGCTGGGTCACCCCCTGGGTGTCATGTCGGTTCTTGGGTTGATTGTCCTGGCGGGCATCTCGGTCAATGATGCCATTCTTCTGGTTGATGCGGCTCGTCGTCTTCACGGTGATGGAGTCGACCTCAAGGCGGCCTTGGCTCAGGCGGCGGCACAGCGGCTTCGTCCGATCGTGATGACGACCCTGACCACCGTCCTTGCCCTGATGCCTCTTGCCGTCGGTGTGGGAGAGTCCGCCGCCCTGCGGGTGCCGCTTGCCCTGACCTTGATCGGTGGACTCACGGCCTCGACGTTGGCGTCTCTTTTCGTTATTCCCTGCCTCTACCTCGTGGTGGAGAGGAAGGGTTGATTTCGTTGCTGTCCCTCCCCCTCCGTCGTCCGGTTGCCACCATGATGTTCTTCGTGGCGCTCGTGATGCTGGGATTGGTTGGGTGGCGTCTCTTGCCGGTAGAGTTGCTGCCGTCTTTGGGTGGCGACGAGCTGTACGTACAGATCTATCGTCCCGGTTCAGAACCCGAGGTCGTCGAGCGCGAGTTGCTTCTGCCCCTGGAAGCACGGGTCAGACAGTTGGAGGGAGTCTCGGAGAGCTGGGGTTCCGTCGTGGGTTCGACCGGCAGTCTTCGCATCCGCTTTGAGAGCGGGGTCGACCTTGGCATCAGGGAACTGGAACTCCAAAGTCTGGCGACCGATATGGTTCGAACGCAGCCCCGGGGGACCGTCGTCAATGTTTCGTCCCAGGACCTGGCGGCAATGAGCCGGTTCGTCATGGTGGTCCAGGTGACCGGGGCCGAGGACCGGAACGCCCTCCGGGATCTGGTCGATGAATTGATTGTGCCCCGATTGGCTGCGGTCCCGGGGGTCAGCCGGGTCATGGCATCGGGGGGTGCGGGCCGCGAGATCAGTGTTCGACTCAATCCTGACCTGTGTGCCGCAGAAGGCGTCACGACCACCCAGGTGGCATCCGCAGTTGCCGGAGCGGTGCAACGACTGCGATATCTGGGCAAGGCAGACGGCCCGGGCGGTCGGACGTCGGTGATCATCGACGGGCGTCCTGGAGGTGTTGTTTCCCTGGGAGAGACCCGGGTTGATCCATTCCGGCCGGTTCTCCTGCGTCATGTTGCCGAAATTTCCACAGGCCCGGGGCGCGAAGAAACCGAATTCAGGGTCAACGGAAAGCCCGCGGTCGGCTTGGTCGTCTTTCAGGAGGAAGGCGCCAATCTCGTGCGACTGGGCCGTAGAATTCGGGAACGGTTGTCCGGTATCGAGGCGGAGACCGAGGCCTTCGGCGTGTCGATGGTCGTCGGTTTCGATGCGGCCGAGGCCGTCGAGGAACAACTGGACCGCCTCAAACGCCTGGCCCTGACCGGATTCGGTATTGCTCTGGTTGTCCTGTTCCTCTTCCTCCGTCGCATTCGAGCGGTGGCCGTCGTGGCGGTGGCGGTTCCGGTCAGCCTCCTGGGGGCCATTGCCCTGCTCTACATCGGAGGCCTGAGCCTCAATTTGATTACGCTCTTCGGCCTGGCCGTGGGCATCGGAATGCTGGTCGATAATTCGGTCGTGGTCTACGAGGCGATCGAGCGGCTTCTGGCACGGGGGATGGCACCGGGAGAGGCTGCGACTGAGGGGATCCGGCGTACCGTTCGTGCGATTCTCGCGGCATCTGCCACCAACGCCGTTGTCTTCATTCCGGTGGCGTTCGCAACCGAGGACAGTCTCATTCGGGGTATGCTCAAACTCCTGGCGGTCGCCATTCTCCTGCCACTGGGGGCCTCGGTCCTGGTAGCGGTGGCTTTGGTGCCGTTGCTGGCGGGACGCCTGGCCGCGCCGGCGGCCGTCAGTCGTCTTGCGGACCAAAGGAAGCGCCGGGAGGCATGGGCCGGACTGCAGAGACCGGATGGATGGAAGGAACTTTTCTCGGGCGTTCTGGTTACCGGGCTTCGCCGCCCCGCCGGTTGGCTGGCCGGGGTCGGCTTTGCAGTCATTGTCACGGTCATCGTCGCGGTTCCCTGGGTTGCCGTGACGACTGCCGGAAGAGAGGCTGCCCAAGCCGATGAGGTCCGCCTGTCCCTGGAGGTACCCGCCTCGGCCTCACTGGAGGCCACGGGTGAGATCTTCGGCCGCCTCGAACAGGCGGCGCTGGACATGGCCGGAGTCGACAGCGTTGAGAGTGTCATCCAGGAGGAGGGCGGCACCCTGACCGTCAAACTCCAGGACAAGGACGAGAGGCCCCAGACGGCAACGGCTTCGCGACTTCGTTCCCAGTTGGATAAGGCGGTCAAGGGCCTTGACGGTATCGAGATCAGGCGGCTTGATGGAGGGGCGGCGGGAGGTCAGGGTGATGGCGGAGGGGGCGCCGCCGAGGCTCTGGGGAGCGGTCCGGCCGAGGTTGTGGTCTCGGGACCCGAAGCAGCCCAACTGCAGCGCCTGGCGGTGTCCGTCAGGGAGAGGTTGGAGTCTGTGCCGGAGGTGGCTTCGGTCTGGACGTCTGGCCGTTCAGGGCGGGATGAGGTGCATGTCCGTCCCAAAAATGGGGTGCTGGACTCGGTCGGTCTGACGTCTGATCAGGTCCTCCCGGCGCTGGGACTGATTCGCCGGGAAGGCGTCATGATGCAGACGGGCTTCACGGATGGCGAAGGACGGGAGATCCCGGTTGTCGTTCGAACGGATGAGAAGCCTGTCGGCAATGTCGTTCACGAGGTGGCCGACCTCAGGGTCATGACGTCTGCGGGTGTGATGCCGATGGAATCACTGACTTCGATCAGGGTCATGCCGCCGCCACCGACGATTGAACACCACAACGGACGAAGGGAGGCTTCGGTTTTCTATCGGCTGGGTTCGACCGCGCCAACAACCGGGCCGGGACGAAAGGCCGTCGAGCAGCGAATCCGCGATGCCATCCGTGAGGTCTACCGCCCCGAGGGTTGTACGGTTACGGTCATCGAAAACGACGAGGCATTGAGCTGGTTCAAGAAAGTCATAGGCCCGGTCCTGCTGCTGCTCTTCGGCGTTCTGGCGGTGACGTTCGAGAGTCTGACCATGCCGCTCCTGGTGTTGGCGGCCGTCCCCCTGACCGTGCTCGGCGCCACATGGGCCCTGGTACTGTCGGGAACGCCTGCCGACCTGATGGCTCTGGTCGGTGTGATCGCACTGCTGGGCTTGACGGTCAATCCGGCCATCCTGTTGGTCGATCGAATGCAGCAGCGGGTCGGACGGGGTTCGTGGACTGCGGGGGCGGCGGCATTGGCGGCCGTCAGGGAGCGGGCACGGCCGGTCCTGATGACAACCTGTACGACCGTCGCCGGCCTGTGGCCGTTGGCCCTGACCTCGGGTCGAGAGATGGAAATCTGGCCGCCGTTTGCGACGGTCGTCATGGGCGGTCTGGTGACCTCCACATTGTTGACGCTGTTGGTTATTCCGATGGGATTCGTCCTGCTCAAGCGCCTGGATGTAATTTTCGGCCGATTGGGCCCCTGGGTGATGCTGGCGTGGCTGGGTACCACTGCGGCGATCATGGTTCCGTTGGTTGTTTCCGGTTCCATTGAGACTCTGACGTGGCAAGCCCTGACGACCCTGCTGGTGGCATCGGTGACCCTGGGCGTGGCCGTCCTGATCCTGCGCAGGGAGGACCCGCCGGAACCGGCTTCTCTCGAGGGCCAACCGCCAGCCCTTGAGGTTCGTTTCCTGCGGAAGGTCTATGGACGGCC
>CAYSHZ010000062.1:0-15046 GCA_964430905.1 uncultured Thermoanaerobaculia bacterium
CTCGCGGGCAGGCGTTTCCAATGGTGAGGTGACCGTGAACTACGGCACGGCTGACGGTACGGCTGTCGCCGGGAGCGACTACACGACCACAACGGGCATTCTGAGCTGGGCCGACGGTGACACGGCGCCAAAGACCTTCGATGTTCTAATCCTGGACGACGAATCCGTAGAAGAAGACGAGACGGTGCTGCTGGCGTTCAGTAATCCAACCGGCGGGGCGGAGATCGGCACGCCCGGCTCAGCCACCTTGACGATCGAGGACAATGACGGCACACTCCTACGGTTCACCAGCCCTTCATTTGAGATTGACGAGACCAGCGGCAGCGCCGTCATTTCTGTCGAGAGAACCGGTGGCGATACCTCGGGTGTTGTGACGACCAACTTCGCAACAGCCGATGGCTCCGCCCTCGCGGGTATCGACTACGTCTCCACATCGGGTAGCCTGAGTTGGGCCGATGGCGAAACGGCGACCAAAAGCTTCTCTGTAATTATCCTCGATGACGGCCTATTGGAGGGCCCAGAGACCGTGGGACTTGCCTTGTCCAACCCAACCGGCAACTCTGAGCTTGGCGCACCCGCCACCGCGGATCTCACGATCAGCGATAACGATGGGGGTGAGGTCCTAATCAACAGTCAGACCAACGATTCCCAGACACGACCCGAAGTCGCGTTCGATGCTTTGGGCAACTCGATCGTTGTCTGGGAGAGCTATCTCCAGGATGGATCGGGGTGGGGCATCTTTGGCCAGAGGTTTGACCCTGACGGCAACCCGTCCGGGTCTGAGTTCCAGATTAATTCCACATCTGCAGGCCAACAGCAATTCGCAGCAGTCGCCATGGCGCCCGGTGGTGCTTTCACTGTCGTATGGCTTGGCTCCGATGTCTCCGGTGACGCCATCCGAGGCCGACGATTCGATAGCACCGGCTCGCCGCAGGGCGCCGAGTTCGTGGTTAATACGACTACTAGTGGCAATCAGACCGAGCCCGATATTGCCATAGACGGCACCGGTTCTGCTCTGGTCGTGTGGCAAAGTGATGCCTCCATTGACCTCGAGATCCGCGGGCGGTTCTTCGAAGCAGCTGGATCGCCGATCGGCGACGAGTTCGCCGTGAACGCCACCAACGCCGACGATCAGCAACTCCCTGCGGTGGCCGGCTCCTCCGGCGGTGGTTTTGTCGTCACTTGGCAGAGTCTTGGCCAGGACGGTCCGGGCCAGGGGATTATCGCTCGCCGTTTTGCTGCGGGCGGAACGCCGCTTGGGGACGAGTTCGTGGTTAATGAATGGACTTCTGGAGACCAATTGGTACCGGACATTGGGCATGCGGCCGACGGCTCGTTCGTCGTCGTGTGGGAAGACACGACAAACCAGGACGGCATGGGTTCCAGTATCCGTGGTCGACGGTTTTCATCCGTTGCGGTGCCGCTCGGTGGCGACTTCCAGGCAAATACTTACTGGATGGAAGACCAAACCAGCCCGAGAATTTCTGCGGATGGTACGGGGATACTCACGATAGTTTGGGAGAGCGAGGAGCAGGACGGGTCCAGTCTCGGAATCTACTCACGGACGATGAACAGCAGTGGCGAATTCATCTCGTCCGAGATTCGGTTCAACGATTATGTCGTGGGTATCCAATACGGCCCGGCGGTGGCCAGATCCGAGACCGGCGCCTATTGGGTCACCTGGGCCAGCGGCGGTCAGGACGGATCTGGGGACGGGGTTTATGGTGTTTTCGGTGCGGTTCCTGTGATAACCAGAGTCTTTTTGGACGGTTTCGAATTGGGCACTACCGGAGCATGGGCTAACACTGTGCCATAGAACAATCCGGATCGTCGCAATGAGATGGATGGACCCGACTGGGAAGGCATTTTTGGGGAAAGCGCCCAGACGAAGGATTGAGGGGGAAACCACCCGATGGGACTCGGGAAGAACCGAACTGTTTCTCCTGGTTATGTGGGTTCCACCTGTCATGGGAGGCAGGAGTGGGTTACCATGCCGCCTTGCGAAGGAGGAATGTCATGAAAACGAAAATGGCAGCGATTCTTGTCGTCTTGATCAGTATGGGAAGCTTTGCGTTTGCTGGGCTTTCTCCAGAGTTCGCCACATGGGCAGATGGCCCCGAAGGTTTTTTGTTGACCAAGGATGAACTGAAGGAATGGAACGTCATCCAGACCGACAAAGCGGCCAAGCACTTCATTGACCTGTTCTGGGCAAAACGGAATCCCAAGCCAGGGGCGGCATTCAATGAGTTCAAGGCCCGGTTTGAGGGTATGGTCAAGTACTGTGACGAGAATTTCTCATACGACGGTAAACGCGGCGCCCTGTCCGATATGGGTAGGGTTTTCCTGTTGATGGGACCGCCCCACAATGCCCAGAATCGCGCCCCGACCCAGACAGTTTCGGGAACCGGTGGAGCTGTCGGTGCCGGCCAATCGGATCGGGGCACTGATCAGGTCAGGGCACAGGCCAAGCTCTGGTCCTACGACCCTGCCCGGATGGATCCGAGGTTCAAGGTCAAGGGAACTCGTCTGCTGTTTACTTTTTACGAAGAGAGGGCTTTGACCAATCAGTTTGTCCTGGATCGTTCTCACCGGGAGGCGACGATGAGCCTGAGGGCACTGAAGAAGGCGCCTGAGGTCCACCTGCTGCACCCGGACCTCAAGACCGTACCCAAGCCGGTGTCCGTTCCTGGCGGAACGGAAGCTACCGAGGGACAACTGGCGGCCCTCGTGTCGTCGGAAGGCGGTCCCCTTCAGGAACAGCTTCACGTCATGCAGGATCTTGGGGTTGCCGATGCTGATCATCGGCCGCTGTGGATCCACCTGGGTCTTCCCAAGGATACGCCGACGATCGACACTATTGCCGGCCAGGTTCTGAATCAGGCGGGAGACGAGGTTCTCAGTAACTTTCAGATCAAAGCGCAGCCGTTCGAAGCGGGAACCGAGCGGGCCTACCACCTGACGTTCCCCCTGGCGGCAGGAACCTACCAATATGAGATTGGCGGCTTCATCGGTGATCAGCTTCAGGTCATCGAAAAGGCCTCCGTCGAGGTTCCGGAGGTTTCCAAGGAAACCTGGTTCTCGACGGTCTGGGCCGGCCTGGATGCCGAACAGAAAACCGATGCTCTTCTGGGTGAGGCCTACACCTTCGGTGCGTGGCATCTGATGCCTTTGGCCGTCAAGGTAGCGCCGAAGGACAGTCAGCTTTCGTATTTCGGCTACATCATCAGACCGGTGATCGAAGACGGTGTGGAACCGACGGTCAGGTTGAAACTGACACTCAAAAAAGACGGCAAAAGGCTCGGCAAGCCACTTTCGATGACCCTGCCGATCGCCAAGGTCGCCAACGACGTTTACATGTATGCCAATGCGATCAATCTTGCCGCGCTCCCCGCAGGAGCGTGTTCGTTGGAATTCAAGGTTTCAGCTTCCGGGACCGAGGCCTCTACCAAGAGAACCGTGGAGCTTGAGCTGGTCGAGTAGCGAAAGGTCGAACCTTTCGCATCCTGCGCTTCGCGCAGGGGAAGAGCAGTACGAAATAACAGGAGCCGCGTTGCGGCCCCTGTTTCTTTTATTCATTCCAGATGCGCGAAGCGCATCTCCAAGGAGACTGTAGGGCAGAGGTCCAGGAACAACTCATCGTGTCGGCGGCCTCTGCCCTGCAGGCTCCTAGCCCTCAAATCCTGGGAAATGCTCAATGGAGACGTCGAGAATGTCTGAGATGCTTTTCATCTCCCGGGTCAGGGCTCGGCCGATGACGACCCGCTGGACCTGATTGGTGCCCTCGTAGATCTGGGTGATTTTGGCATCTCTCATGTACTTCTCGATGGGGTAATCACGGCAAAAGCCGTAACCGCCGAACATCTGGACCGCGTCGGTTGCGACCCTCATGGCCGTATCGGTGGCAAAGACCTTGCCCATGGCGGCCAGTTTGGAGATATTCTTCGCCCCGGAATCGATCAGGCGAGCCGAAGCGTACACAAGCTGCCGCGCCGCCTCGATCTGGGTAGCCAGATCGGCAAAGAGGAACTGGTTGGCCTGGAAGGACGAGACCGTCTGTCCGAACTGCCGCCGTTCGCTGGCGTACCGCCACGCCCACTCAAAGGCGCCCTGGGCCAGGCCCAGGCCCTGGGCTGCGACGCCTGGGCGTGCACGGTCCAGGGTCATCATGGCGTTCTTGAATCCGCCGCCCTCCTTGCCACCCAGGAGGTTCTCGACCGGAACCTTGCAATCCTTGAAGTACAGCTCATTGACCGGAACCGTTCGGATGCCCATCGTGTCTTCGCGCTTGCCAACCTCGAATCCCGGTGTGTCCTTGTCGACAATCAATGCTGAAATGCCACGCATGCCCTTGTCAGGATCGGTCAACGCATAGACGACAAAGACCGAGGCGACGGCGCCGTTGGTGTTCCACTTCTTTTCCCCGTTGATGACATAGTGGTCACCGTCCTTGAGAGCAGTGGTCCGGAGGCTGCCGGCATCGGATCCGGAGGCCTTCTCGGACAGGCCGAAGGCGATCAACTGATCCCCTGATGCGATGGCAGGAAGGTATTTCTTCTTCTGTTCTTCGGTTCCCCCAAGAATGATCGGGAATGATCCCAGGGCATTGACCGCATAGGCAACGCCGACCCCGCCGCACGCCCGCGAGAGCTGCTCGACGACCAGGCAGAGGTCGACCACACCGGCGCCCTTGCCTCCATACTCCTTGGGGATCCACAGGCCGGTCAGACCGTATTCCTTGAGTCCCTCAAGGATCGACCAACCGTACTCACCGGATCGGTCCAGCTCGGCCGCAACGGGCCTAACATACTTCTCGGCAACCTCGCGGGCCCGATCGCGGTATTCAATACTCTGCGCACTCAGCATTTCGTCCATCATTCCTCCCTCAGAAATTGCTGGAGTATTCTAACCGATTATGGCGGGCCGGTCAGCCGACCATGCTCGGACCGGTAGCCCTCGATTGTATTTCCTACTTGCAAATCTTGGTCTTTTCGCATAGTGTTTCTCTATTATGAGGAATCTGTTTTGATTAGGAATGATTCCCTGTAAAGAGAAGTAATTTCGTGTCCGAAGATCTCCGTAACTCTCAAAGGACGAAATGAGACGGGACCAACCGACAAGGAGAGTGTGATGTCGAAAACCATCGCCAGCCCTATCCTCAACACGATCCAAATTGTGGCCGGTATCTTTGTGATCTTCATGATTGTGCCTCTCCAGCTCCACGCCCAGATCAACTGGGAAGGCCATGGTCCCGAGGGCGGCTGGGTCATGGCCTTCGCATTCGATCCGGTGACCGCCGATACGCTGTACGCCGGTCACTACAACGGAGGAGGCCTGGTCAAGAGTACCGACGGAGGAACGACATGGGTTGCCAAACCAACGGGAATCCCTCAGTACAACAGCATGGGTTGTATTGCCGTGGCGCCCTCGGCCCCAGACACGCTCTTCGGCTGTTGGAGCGGGGTCTACAAGAGCATCGACGGTGGTGACAGCTGGACTTCCAATATTGGTGGAATAGGGCAGTACATCAAGGCTATCATCGTTCATCCAACCGATGCCCTGACGGTCTATGCCGGCGCGTCCTCCAACGGAATCTACAAGTCGACGGATGGTGGCAGCAGCTGGACGGCGATCAACACGGGTCTGGGGAATTTGAATGTCAGAGCGCTCCTCCTCGATCCAGCGACGCCGAATACTCTCTTTGCCGGGACGGCTGCGGGGGTCTACAAGACGACTGACGGTGGTGCGAATTGGAGTTCCGCAAGTACGGGGTTGAGCAACAACAACGTCAATTCGTTGGCCTTTGACGGTGTTTCGACCGGTACGTTGATTGCCGGCACGCCCGGAGGGGTTTTCCGCACGACCGATGCTGCAGCCAACTGGACGGCGACCGCTTTGAGCGCATATATCTACTCAGTAGCGGCTGACCCTTCGGCCGCCGACATCTATTATGCAACGCCCTACGATGGTCATGTGAGAAAGACGACGGATGGCGGAACGACCTGGGTGACCCTGTCCAGCGGTCTGGAAAACCGAAGCGGCCACGCGGTCGCGGTCGATCCCCACAATGCGGCGCGGGTCTATTGTGGGACCAACGCCAACGGTGTTTACCGGAGCGTTGACAGTGGATCGTCCTGGACCCGTATAAATGATGGTATTCGATCCCTCCAAATCCTCGATCTTGCGGCCCATCCATCCGACCGAACGGTGGTTTATGCCGGAAGCAGTTCCGGTGGGCTGTGGCGCAGCGCCGACAGCGCCGCGACCTGGACATTACAGTCGCTGGCCGGCGAGAGTGTCGGTTCAGTGATTGTCCACCCCTCAACTCCGACGACTCTGTACATTTCCCAGTGGGGGGCGGGAGTCCGAAGATCGACCGACAGCGGCGCAACCTGGACGACGGTCAACGCCGGCGCCTTTCTGAACAACATCAATTTTGTTGCGATGCAGCCGGGCTCACCCCTCATCCTGTTTGCCGGTACCAACGGCAGCGGTCTCTTCAGAACAACCGACGGGGCGAGCTCATGGACCAAGGTTCCCACTCCGGTTCCGGCCTCGGGAAATATTACCGAGATAGGATTCGACCCCTCAACTCCAACGACCCTGTATGTGACCACCTATGGTGGCGCCCTCTACAAGAGCGCCGACGGTGGCGCCTCCTGGACGGCGATGGCTACCGGCCTGTCGAGCTGTCGGCAAATTGTCGTGGACCCTGACGATTCCACCATCGTGTACGCGGTCCGCTACGGTACCGCCGTCATGAAGAGCACGGATGGAGGGGCCATCTTTGCTGCACTGGGGACGACATCGTGCAAGGGCTACAGTTCACTGGTGTTGGACCCGGCGGTTTCGGACCGGATGTACGTTGGGGTTACGGGTTGCCAGCAAGGTGGAACCGGGGTGTTCCGCAGTGACGACGGTGGGCTCAACTGGATTGATGTCACAACCTCAGGCGAGCCGAAATTCGTGACAGGCCTTCTGTACGAGCCAAGGGACCCCGGTGTTCTCTACGCCTTCACCGAGGGCGGGATGTTCACTCGTGACCTCTCCCAGGTTCCGGTTGAACTGGAGACCTTCACAATCGAGTGAATCCACTCACCGGTCGGAATATTTAATCAGTGGTTCTTGGTTTCCTCGGCCTTTTCATCTTCAGCCTTGGGGAGTGCGCAACTGCTTCGGCCGCCGGCCGAAGGGTTGGGTACGCCTCACGTGGGGACACCGAGTTTTGGCAGTACGAAGTACTGCAGACCGAGATAGACGGCCAGAATCACAACAAAGGTCAGGATATCCTGCATGATTTTCTTTACGCTCCTTGCCGCCAATGTGGGCCTCCGGAGAATACTATGGTGTTTTCCGGGATAGGGTTACTGTTTCCCGTCCGGAAACGGGTCTTTTTCGCAATTTCGTCGTCAGACTGCAGGTTTGCTTGTGCGACGTACGGGAAGTACGACTCCGCGCAAACCCTTGTCTTCCTCGAACTTATCGAAAAATACCTCGTTTCTTCATCGGGAACCACGCAGTCCCCATCTAGACTATTCGGACAGGAACTAGCTGACGTCTTCGACATCAAGCTGAAACATCTTATAGTGAAGGTCTTCCGTATCGTCACAGAACTGACAGAGGCCAGCGCGAATTTTGCTGACGATCTCTTCGGGAACGACCGTGAAAACCAACGCGGAGGTTTTGGGAAAGGCGCCGGAACCCAGTCGCATTCCGGATTTGCCCATCCCGAGGACCTCGGGCACCTCGGTGAATCCGGTGACGCCCAACTCCTTGAGGAGAACCTCGAGTCGATCACGGCACTGGCGATCAACGACGATCAGAAGCATCTTCATGCGCAACCCCTTTCATCATCTCGGAGCCCCATCTTTCGGAAGATGTACATCGCCGGGCACCAGCGTGTGAATGCTGACTGGAGCAGATTGGCACCGACAAAGGCGGTGAAAATATACCAGTAGGGATGAACCCAGGCGCCGAGCGCCAGACTGAGTAGGATGACAAGGCCGGCAAGGGCCCTCAGTGCTTGGTTAACGGTCATGACCATTCCTTTCGATAGGGTTTCTCAGAGCTTTTCAGCTCATATCCTTCGGTCGGGCTATCGCCGCAGGACCGACGGCCTTCAAGTACATGTAATAGAGAAGCGGGATAACGACGAGCGTCAGTCCGGTCGAGACGATAACGCCGGAGATCAACGCGACCGCCAATCCCTGGAAAATTGGATCGAGGTAGATCACCATCCCGCCGACGACCAGGGCCGCAGCGGTCAGAACGATGGGTCGGAACCGAACGGCGCCGGCCTTGACCACGGCCGCCTCGATACTCTCCCCTGCCTCGAGCTCGAGATCGATGAAGTCGACCAACAGGATCGAGTTCCGAACGATGATGCCGGCCAGTGCAATGAAGCCGATCATCGAGGTTGCGGTGAAGAAAACGCCAAGGACTCCATGAGCAGGCAGGATGCCGATCAGGGTCAAGGGAATGGGCGCCATGATGATCAGGGGTGTCACGAAGGACCGGAACCAGCCGACCACGAGAACATAGATGAAGACCATGACGACCCCGAAGGCGATACCCATATCCCGGAATACCTCGTAGGTAATCTGCCATTCGCCGTCCCATTTCATGGCATACCTGGTCGCATCATCCGGCATATGGGTCGACATGACGGAGAGTTTTTCTCCCAGCGGCGTCACGATCTCCTCAAGTCGATCCTGCATATCCAGGATGGCATAGACCGGAGAATCAGAAGCCCCGCCGACCTCGCCAAGGACGTAGGTCACCGGTTGCAGGTTCTTGTGATAGCGGAAGGTCTCCCGGACGTCTTCCTGGACCGTGACCAACTCGGAGAGGGGCACCATCCGTCCGTCGCCGCCGTGTACGGTCAACTGCAGGAGATCGTCGAGATGCGAGCGCTGGGCCCGTTTGAGTCTCAGCTGGATGGGGATGGCCTGCCGCGACCTGGGGTTGTGGGCCAGGCCTGCCTCGGCGCCGGAAAGTGCGACCCTGAGTGTGCGGACGATCTGTTCCGGATTGATGCCGGAACGGATGGCCTTCTCGCGATCGACGTGGACCTCCCACCGTTCGGAAGCGTCCTCGACATACCAGTCGACATCGACGACGCCGTCGGTGTCTTCAAAAATGGACCGGACCTTTTTGGCGATTTCCAGTCGTCCATCGAGGGTGGGACCGTAGACTTCGGCAACCAGGGTCGACAGGACCGGCGGTCCGGGCGGCACCTCGGTGACCTTGACGTTGACGCCGAGCCTTTCGCCGATCGGTGCCACCAGGGCACGGATCTTCTTCGACAGGGCGTGGGACTTCAGGTCCCTGAGGTGTTTGTCCACCAGATTGACCTGGATATCGGCGACATTGGCTCCCGAACGCATGAAATAATGACGAACCAGGCCGTTGAAGTTGAAGGGACCCGCGGTTCCGACATAGACCTGGTAGTTGGTCACCTCTTCCATATCCCTGAAGACGCCGGCGATTTCCCGGGCGGCTGCGTTGGTTTTCTCGAGGCTGAAACCCTCCGGCGTGTCGATGACAATCTGAAGCTCACTCTTGTTATCGAAGGGAAGCATCTTGACGGTGACGAAGTGGATCGGCACCAGGGCCATCGATGCGAAGAGCAGGAGGACGACGACTGCGAGTGAAACCCATCGAATCAGTGCCGATCCGATCAAGGGTTCCATGATCTTCTGATAGATCTTGGTCAGCCGGGTTTCGTCTTCGGTTTCCTGGTCGGGCCCGCCCGAGGTGTCTTCCAACTCGGCCTCAGCCTTGCGCCGGAAGAGCTTGAGGGTCAGCCAGGGGGAAATGATGAAGGCGACCAGCAACGAAAAGAGCATTGCCGCAGAGGCGTTGATCGGAATCGGCCTCATGTAGGGACCCATCAGGCCGGAGACGAAAGCAAGAGGCATCAGGGCCGCGATGACGGTGAAGGTTGCGAGGATCGTCGGGTTGCCAACCTCATCCACAGCATAGACAGTCGCAAGTCGGGGATGTGCCCACTTGAGTTCATAGTGACGGTGGATGTTCTCCACAACGACGATGGCATCATCAACCAAAATTCCGATCGCAAAAATCAACGCAAACAGGGTGACCCGGTTGAGGGTGTAGCCGAAGAAGTAGGATGCCGCCAACGTCAAGGCCAACGTGACGGGGACCGCAACGGCAACAACGACGCCTTCGCGGCGTCCCAGGGCGAATGCCATGAAGATCACCACTGCAAATGTGGCAATCAGCATGTGGTAGATCAGCTCGTTACTCTTCTCGTCGGCGGTGGCGCCGTAGTCCCGGGTCTTGGTGATGTTGATGTTGGAGGGGATCATCCGCCCCTTGAGCTGTTCGATCTTCTTGTCGAGATCGTTGACCAGTTCGACGGCATTGGTTCCGGGCTTCTTGGAAACAGCAATGGTGACCGCGGGCGCATCGATCCCGGCATGGGCAAGCCCGCTTTCGGGCGCGGCGGGACCTGAGCCCATCCAGACATAGCTGATCGGTTCCTCGGGGCCGTCCACGATTGCGGCCACATCCTTGAGGTAAACGGGCCGACCACCGTAGACGCCGACAACGACATTGCCGATCTCGTCGGCATCCTTGAGGAAACGACCGACGTCAACCTGGATTTCCTGGTCCAGGACATTGGCGGCGCCGGCCGGCAGCCTCCAGTTGAAGCCCTGAAGTGCCTGGTAGGCCTGGAGAATCGAGACGTTGAACGACCCCAGTTTCTCCCGGTCGAAATCAACCCGGATCATTCGTCGCTGGCCGCCGATGATCGAGACCTGGGCGACGCGTTGGTGCTGGGTCAGATTGACCTTGATCTCGTTGGCGATCTGTCGAAGCTGCATCGGCGAGGCTTCTTCGCTCCACAGCGTGTAGGCCGCAACGGGAACATCGTCGATTGTTCGGGGCTTGACGCTTGGCGGCATCATGCCCTGGGGCATCTCGTCCATCGCGGACTGGATCTTGGTGTGTACCCTGAGGGCGGCCTGGTCGGGATCGGTTCCAACGAGGAAACGAACGACGATCATGCCTCCCGACGGCATCGATGTCGAGTAAATGAAGTCGACGTTGTCGATCTCGTAAAGGAGTTTCTCCAGTGGTGTCATGACCCGGGTCTCGACCTCTTCGGCTGTGGCGCCGGGGAAGCCGACCATGACGTCGATCATGGGAACCTTGATCTGGGGTTCTTCTTCCCGGGGGGTGATCAGGACGGCGAAGGCCCCGAGCAGCAGTGAAAATACGATCAGGAGTGGTGTCAATTTGCTTTCGAGGAATGCCTTGGCGATGCGTCCGGACGCCCCCAGGGGACGCCGGGTCATCTTCAACCGCAGCGCTTCTCGCCGGGCCTGTTCTCCTCTGTCTTTGCCCTTGGCCTGTGTCCCGGGATCGGTCTGGAATTCGTGATCGCGCCCCTCGCTCATGATGTGACCTCCAGGGGCGTTCCATCGGCCACGGGGCCAGGTGCGTCGATGACAACCTCATCGTTCTCGCTGAGACCAGAGAGAATCTCAATCAGATCGTCGCCGATTGTTGAGCCGGTTGTGACGGCACGGGTCCGGGCGGTTCCGTCGTGGTCCCGTATGACAACCAGTTCCAGTCCTCCCCGGTAAAAAACGGCCGAGTTCGGGACGGCCATCCGGCTGGTCTCGTCGCCGGGCAGGAGGGCCCGGGCCGCGAGCCCGGAAGGTACGTCGACGTTCGACAGGGAGACCTTGACCGTGAAGGTGTGGGTCGCGGGATCGGCCGCCGAGACGATCTCGTCGACGATTCCCGGGACATTCCCAAGGTCCGATCTGGTGTCGAAACGAAGTGTCAATTCCTGACCCTTGACCAGGCGGCCGATGTCGGCTTCACGGATCGTCAACCAGACCTTGCGTCCGGTCAGACTCTCCAGGCGGACCAGGGGGCGTCCGGGAGCGGCAAGGTCTCCGACCTCGATCATCTTGTCGACGACTCGCGCCGGGAAGGGTGCCTTGACGATGGCTTCGTTGGCAACTGAGGATGCAGACTGCACGGCGCCGTTGGCCTGGGAGACCGCACCCTTGGCCTGCTCGAACTGCATCCGGGCCATGTCCAGCTCGAGATCCGAGGCGGCGTCCTGCTCGTGAAGGTTCTCAAACCGCGTGTAGTTTTTCTGGGCCAGGGCGAGGGCCGCTTCCGCCTGAGCCTTGGCGCCCTTGGCCTGGGCAACCTGTCCGTCGATGGTCTGCGGGAGGATCTCGATCAGGGCCTGGCCTTTTCGGACCTTGTCTCCCGCCTGGACCCGAACTGCGACCACCGGCCCCATGACGCGGCTGCTGATGAAGGACTGCCGAGCCGGCTGTACGATGCCATAGACCTCGATGGACTTCTGGGCGGTTACGACCTCGACCGGACTGACCTTGACGGTGATGGCCGGCCTGTCGGCAGGGGCCAATTCGGCGGGTTCATGGCCGCATCCGACCAGGGCGGCGGCTGTGACGAGAGCGGGAATCAGCAGGTTTGTTGCGTTCATTCTTGGATCTCCTGTGGGTCGGTATTGACGCCGAAGAGTTCGGTCAGTGATGTTCCTGATGTGAAATAAAGCCGGAAAGTCGACAAGGTCAGATCGTAACGGGCGACCAGTTCCCGGAGTTCACTTTCTCTGAGGGCTGTTTCGGCGTCGAGCAGATCGATCATTTTGTCGAGGCCCTGTTTGAATCTCTTCTCCCGAACCCTCATGGCTTCCTGGGCCGCGTCAACCGCACGGGTTGCCGTTTCGTGCCTCTTTCGTGCCGACTGGACCTGTGCGTAGGCGCTTCGGACCTCGAGTCGAACACCTTCTTCGAAGAGGGCGACGTTGTGCTCTCCCGAGAGGGCATCGAGGCGGGCCGCCTCTTTTTCGGCCGTGTCGGAACCCCCGCCAAAGAGATTGATCTTGGCGACGGCCATTATCGAGCCGTTATGTCCGTTGTTGCCGAAGATCATGTCGTCGTAGAGTTCGTATCGACCGACAATCCCGATCTCCGGTTTGAATCCGGGATTGACGGCCTTCTCTTCGAGACGCCCGGCATCGAGTTCCCGCCGGCGGGCCTCGAGATCACGACGCATCGCTACGCCCCGGTCCATCCAAACACCCACCGGTTCATTGACCGGAGGCATTGGAGGAAGGGTGTGGAGGGCCTGGCGAGTTGTCTGATCGATGCCCATCGAAAAGTCCAATGCCGAATGGGCGAGATCCGCGTTGCTTTCGGACTCGACCAGCATCCCGTCCATCTGTGCGAGGTAGACCTGCGCGTTGAGTACCTCGGCATTGATGATGAATCCTTCGGCAGCGTATTTCTCGGCAAGGTCGACGTGAGCCGCAGTCGTCTCGCGCGCACGTTTAACGACGTCCAGGTGTTCGGCCGCCATCAAGGCGTTGGCGAAGGCAGTGGCGACGTCAAAGACGGTCTTCTGTTGGGTGTGGGAGAGATCCTTCTCGGCGGAACCGGCCATCAGATCGGCCTGTTCGTTCCGGGTCGAGATCTTGCCACCGACATAGATGGGCTGAGTTACCTCGATTCGCGTGATCCAGGTGTCCAGCGCATCCGGGCGGTTGGGATCGCTCATGAAGAACTCTTCCATATCGAATCGTCGCTGGTTGAGAGTAAATGCAAAGACCTCGGCCGGGTTGTTCGTGTAGTTGAACATCTGCATCAGATCGATCTTCGGGAGGTAGTAGCCGCCGGCCTGATCCTGCCGTGCCTGGGCAGCCGAGACCTTGGCGGAGGATGCGGAGATCGCGTGGTTCTTCTCCAGTGCGGTCTCAACGGCCTGTTGGAGTGTCAGTTCCGAGGCGGTCGAGTTCATGGAGAAAGAGGACACGGCGACGAGCATCATCAGGAATCGTGGTATGTGTTGTGGCATCAGCCCCTCCATCTTCCTTATAACCATTTAGGAATATACATAAACTTCGGTCCCTGTCAAGGTTTTCCCCTCTGACAGGCCCATTCTACCCAAGAATCTGTGGTTGTTTTTTTGGGTTGTTATCCTGTATTATTGATGAGGATTGAGAGCCGTGCTGCTTGGACTCAACGCAGGTTGTGAACGTCTGTGAGTACATCCGCGGCATGGCTTGATGGTGAGACCGATGGATAGGCCTTGAGGATTGCCCCGTCTTTGCCAACGAGGTAGGAGATCCTCTTGGGGAGGGGGATCAGGAATCGGTCCGCTCCGACCGCCTTGGCCAGGGCCTTGTCGTTGTCCGACAGGAGGAGGAAGGGGAGGTGGTACTTCTCGGCGAATTTCCGATTGGACTGGGGCGTGTCATAGGAGACTCCAAAAACCCGGATATCGGCGGCCTTGAGGTCGCTCCAGGCATCTCGAAAGGTACAGGCCTCCTTGGTGCAGCCGGGTGTGTCGGCTTTTGGATAGAAATACACAAGGAAGACGGAACCCTTGAGGTCCGAGGAGGCGACGATCGTGCCGTCGTGGGCCTGAAGTTCAAACGAGGGGAAGGTGTCACCGGTGGTCAGCATATCGTTTCCTTTGGCTGTTCCCGCATAACCGAGGAGGCCCAGGCAGAAAATAGAAATCCACAGCTTTTTCATTACATCTGGGATAACACGATCGCCCTGATTGAGATTCCCACATGCTGTGGGTATTTTTGGCCCTGGGACGGTACTTTCATTGACCAATCTTGACCTGAGGTCATAGGGCGGTTAGGGTGAGACCCTCAAAAAGCGGTGACCACATTGACGGTCACTGCTGAATACAGGAGGCAATATGGCAGGCAAAGCAGATATGGTGAACCGAATTCATGAACTGACGAATATCACGAAGACCGACGTCGCGATGGTCTATGACGAGATTTTTTCGCAAATCGGCGAAGCTCTCGCCGCCGGCGACAAGGTTTCAGTTCCCAACTTCGGGACCTTCATGGTGTCCGAGCGGGCAGCTCGTCAGGGCCGGAACCCGGCGACTGGCGCGACCATTCAGATCGCCGCGTCGAAGACTGCTCGTTTCAAGGCGTCCAAGAACCTCAAGGATCGGCTTTAGCGTACAACATAGAATCCCACGTCCTCAGGACGTGGTCAGAGGTCAA
>CAYSHZ010000063.1:0-14955 GCA_964430905.1 uncultured Thermoanaerobaculia bacterium
AGATCAATCACGAGCGGGCCGTTGACCTCCTGAGGACACTGGCGCGCTGATCCGGAACAATCAGAGTATTTCAAAGGCCCACCGCAACGGTGGGCCTTTTTTATATCATGGTCGAATGCCTACAACTCCTCCACCAGGTTCTCGATCGCCTCGGCATAGCCGGACCAGGTCCAGCGGCCTGAATGTGTCAAGGCCCCTGCGGCAAGCTGCTCGAGGCTCTCCCCTTCCAACTTCAACAGGGCATCAGCCAGGGCCCGGGAAGAATTCGGTTCGACCAGCACTCCCGAAACACCCTCTTCGACAACCTCACCGAGGCCCCCGACATCGGTCGACAACACCGGCACCCCCCGGCTCAGGGCCATGGGCGCCACCGCCGACTGCGTTCCTGTCCGGTAGGGCAAAACCAGGAGATCGGCGGCACTGAGCAGCCGGTCTACCTCGGCCTCCGGAACCCATCCCATTTCGAGCTGGACCCGATCACCCAGGTTCAACGTCCGGACCTGCTCCTTGAGGTCATCGCCCAATTTCCCCCACGGTTCACCCGCGACAACCAATCGCCACGGAGACGCCTCCGGAAGAAGGGCAAAGGCCTCGAGAAGACAATCGACGCCCTTGTAGGGGCGAATCAGACCCAGGAACACCGCCAGACGCTGATCGGAGGCCAGCCCCATCGAAGCCCTAACGGCCTCCCGCTCGGGTTTCATCTCCCGGGACATGACTGCCGGCAACGGATACACCGACACGGGGGCCTTGGGGAACGCAGTTTCCAACTCCGACTTCAGGATCTCTGCGTGGGTCAGAAAGGCCCGGCACCGGGCCAGCACCCGCCGCCCCACCCAGCGTTTGATCGGACCGGCGTCGTGATCATACACATTATGAACCACGGCGACAGTCGGCGGTCCCGCCGAGTCTTTTCGAAGCATGGCCAGCCACATCGGCGCCCAGGCCCAGGTCCAATAGGGAAGAATCCAGGCATCCGCCCCGAACTCCAGGGCCCTCCGCCGCGCACCCTGCCAGGTCCATGGCTCCAGGGGCGCGAAGAGGGCCTCCGCCCCTGCGACCTGTGGACAGGCCTCGGGATCCCGGTCATCGGTTCCCGGAAAGAGAACCCGAGGATATTGTCGTCGGGGCGTCAGAAATTGAACGTCATGGCCCCGATCTTTCAGCGCAAGAACCAGGGCAGTCGTCGTTGAGGCTATGCCGCCCCTGAAGGGAAATGCCGGACCGAATACAGTCAGTCGCACGACCCCGGCTCGTTTCAGCGGGTCGGAGGATGAGTCGCCTTGCGGAATCTCTCCTCGAGGCGCAGCCGAACCGGTTCCGGCACCAGGCCGGTGACATCCCCGCCGAGCGCGACTACCTCCTTGATCACCCGTGAAGAGAGGTAAGTGTACTCCTCCTTGGGTGTCAGAAAAACCGTCTCGGCATCGGCGTAAAGCCGACGATTCATCAGAGCCATCATGAACTCATACTCGAAGTCCGACACCGCCCGGATACCACGAAGGACGATGGATGAGCCAACGGTTCTCAGGAAATTGACCAGGAGCCCGTTGAAGGACCGGACCTCGACGGCAGGATCGTCGGCCCACACCTCGTTCATCATCACCAATCGTTCGTCCGGGGTAAACAGGCCTCCCTTGGAGGAATTCTCCAACACCGCGACGATGACCTTTGGAAACAACTTTGTCGCCCTTTCGACGATCGCGACATGCCCCATGTGAATCGGGTCAAAAGAGCCCGGGTAGACGGCAACGTGGGCAGGGCCGTCATCGGCCGAGGTAGTTGTATGTCGTTCTGAATTCATGATTCCCCCGTTTCCTCCCTTGCCTCGCCAGTATTGAGAAAACAACTCTGATCAGATTATAAGATGATGTCACTCCTCGACACCCGCGACCGCCCGGTTGTGATGGCGGTCGATCGCGCGAATGACCAACAGGTGTCGCCCCGTCTCGGCATCGATGGAGAAGTTCTCGGTCGTGCCATCCAGCAGTTTGTCGACGGGGAGGATATCCTGCCAGGGATCCCCATCCCTCGACATTTGGACACGAGCCAGGGGCGAACCGTCCTCAACCCCAATTTCCCACCGTGCGCCCTCTCGGGTGATGCCAATCGAGGGAGCGCTGTTATCAACAACGAACCACGGACTCAGGCCCGTTCCAACCTGCGCAGCACCAGGATTGGCGGGTGCATCCGAGGCCTCCAGTCGAAAGCGGTATCGCCCATCCGGCAGTGCCGAAGTATCCAGCGCCAACTGATTGCCCTTGAGCCTTTCGCGAACCGGGAGTTGAAATCCATCCGAACGTTCCACCTCCAGATTGAAGAGCATCGAATCCTGATTGGGATCGGAAGCCTTCCAACTGACCGTTCGGTAGCCCACCTGCCAGTACTTCTTGCCCTTCTTGGCCTTTGAACTCATTGCCGGACTCTCGCCGATGGTCGTAAAAATCCCATCAAACGTCGGATGCTCCTGCCGGATCACGGGGCCGGACACCGGCGGTGAGGTCAGATAGACCAGCCCGGGTGGCTCGACCGCGACCTCTTTGACAATCGGCGCCAGGTTGACTTCCGTCCAGGCCACCTCGACCCGGTCGACCTCGACACCTTCTGCCATTTCCAGCTCCCACTGCAGGACCCGTCCGAAATCCAGCGCGACCGCTCCCGAATCCAGATCGGAGAACCGGGTCCAGGGCAGCCACAGCTCGTCCCCCTCGGCACTGGCCCCCGTCCGGAATCGGATCTTCACCTCGGCATCCTCCGGAAAGACACGGTACCTGCCGAACAACACCGGACGCGGAAATGTCTTGGGAGCACTCCTGAATCTCTTGGGGCGTCGCGCACTGCGGTCGGTTGACCACACACCAGCGGGACCCTGGGTCACCAACACTCCCTCCGGGGCAAATGCCATCACCTGGACTGCATCCAGCGTCGCCAACCGGGCGCCGCCGGCCGCCGTGAATCGCCATACCTCGCCCTCATAGCCGGTACCGACCAACACACCATCACCATCGACGCCCAATGCAGTCGCAACCTGCTTCTCAAATCGATGAACGCGGAGCAGGGCGCCTTCCGGTGTGATGCGAACTACCTCGGACGTTGCAGTCTTTCCATTGACCTTCGGCAGATCGAGTTTGAGGCTGTCACTGCTCGTGGATGCCTCCCCCTTGTCTCCTCCATTTTTCGACTTCGAAGACGTTTTTGGTGGCGGCTCGCCGACGAGAGCCGTCGCCCAGAGCTCACCTCCCTCGGTGACCACAAGGTCCGAGATCTCGGTGAAGGGGCTGTCCACCAGCAGGGACAGCAGACCGCTGGTCCCGACGCTGAGGATCAGGCCCTTCCCCGACGTACCTATGATCAGTCGATCGCCATCGTTGACCAGACACCTGACGAAGGCATCCGGCACCTCGAACCAACGCTCCAAACCCTTCGGACCGACCTTGAAGAGGGCCCCGGGCGTTCCGGCGGCAACAACGATTGAGTCCTCGAATTCCGCCAGATCCCAGAATCCACCATCGCCAAGACGACCGATCTCCTGCAGTTCTCCTCCGGACCATTTCACCAGAACACCCGGCGCCACGGTCGTCACCCAAACAGAACCTTCGCCATCGACAAGAACCGAGGTCCCCTGCTCGCCGGGCAGCTGCGCCAGGAGCTCAACCGAGGATCCTGACACCCTGTAGAGCATGGCAGGATGTCCGGTCACGACGACCAGATCACCATCAGGGAGCCGATCTACCGCCAACACCACCGGTTCTTCAATAGCCGTCTTTTTCTGCCAACCTTTGACCGTCTGCAACAATCCGTCCGCCGAGACAGCAACGCCGTCACCCGAACCGGCGAGAAAATCATTCGCACCGTCCACCACCCACCAGGATGTCTGTGAAGCTCCGGTCGGGATGGCTATCGCCACCAAAATCCAGCCCAGCGCGAGGACACGCATGAACCTTGAAAAACGGAAATCTCCCCAACGGCTGCACCGAGTATCTCTCTTCATCAATCATCTCCCATCAAACCGGACCGGGTCTTGACCATCAGGCGGAGCCGTACGGCCGCTGCCACCGGCCCCTCGGCATCCTTCATCGTCCGAGATGCTACGCGATACTTGGCCGTAGGAAGCCCGGACCCCAGCCCCGAACGAAGAGATGCCACCAGACCTGCCGGCGCCGCCACGGTTCCTCCCGCCAGCACCAGGGCCGTCCCCGGAACCTCCAGTGCCGCAACCAACTCGCCTGAAGACTCCAGACGTTTAAGTATGGTGATCTCATCCTCAAAACCTGCCGGCCGGAATGGTCGTGCCTGAAGATCATAGGCCGTCCAGGTTGCACCGTCGGCAACAACCAGGTCCAACCGACCGTCGGCAACGCCGGCGGGAACCTCGACTTCCATTCGAAGAGACCGAACAGCTTCACCGGGACGTTGCAACCTGACCCTGATTCCCAGTCGGTCCCCGGGTTCTACAATCCAACGATCCGGTGTGATATCCAGAACCGCAGCCCTCTTGAGGGCATTGGCAGAATCAAGCGTGATATTCAGGCCCTGGATGTCATCGGAGGCAAACGGCGAGGTCTCCAGGTATGCGACAACGGCCGATGCCCAGGCCGATGCCTCGGATGGAGCATCGACACCGTCAAAGACCTGATCGAGGATCAACGGCTCACCCCGCGCGAGCTCCAGTTCAAGGTGGATTGTGACGGTCTGCATTCCGAAGACACGACCCCGAACCTGGTGGGAAGCCGAAACCAGGATCCCGGTCAGAAGCGGTGTCAGCACTGGATGCCGCAAGACCTCGAACGAATAGGAATGCCGGCCGGCCTGGATCACCACCGGCAACATTTCGGGGCCCGGTCCCATCGTTCCCCAAACGCCGTGCCGACGGTCCGACCGCAGTGTTCCGATCGTCTCACCAACATTGAAGACCTTGAACGAGTTTGCCAGGCTTGGCAGAATCGTCACCACAGAGGCTCGGGTCAAAGGCATGATCAGATCGCCGGCGCCCAGGAAGGGGTGACCGAAGGCCCACACCGCATCACCATCAATCGCCGTAACCGTTCCCCCGGCCGCCAGAGAGGCATCTCCCCGAACCAGGATCCCGGCAATCATCGATCCCGGTTGGAGAGTTCCTGCAGACCGGCCGCCGGCAACCTTTCCGCCGCCCGGCGCCGTCACCCAGCCCATCCGCTGCCATACAGCCTCGGCCCAACCTCGATGACCCGTCGCCCACGCCGGACCACCGGCCGCCACCACCAGAGGCAATTCCCTTTGAGCGTCGGTCTCCCTGGGGACCAACCAGTCCAGGACCGCCTTCGCAAGGCGGCCCTCGTTCTGAGCCTCGAGAAGTTCCGGCAGCGGTAGCTGAGTCGATCCGGCTTCGAAGCCGCCGCCACGAACATCGGATGCAATTCCCTTCATTCGTTCAAAAGGTGTCACTCCGGCAATCGGCTCAGAGGCAAACGCCCACCCAAAGGCCAGAGCTCCCAGGAGCCGACCCCTGACCATCACTGGAGACCCGCTCATGCCGGCGGCAACCCCGGTCGCCTCGAAACGGGCATCCTCCAACCGGATCAGAACCATTTCGCCTTCGGGCTGATTGGCCCCGACAACACCGATGATGGAAATGGGGATCTCGACCAGCCGCCCCTCTTCGACCTCGGTAATGCACACACCGCGATCGCCGGGAGCTACCTCGGCAGGTGTGATCACCTCGATCTCGGCGGCCGACCTTCCGGCGGTCCCCCAGAAAATGAGAACAACAATGAAAGCCCGGATCAGGGCACAGTTTCGTTTCATGGCCAGTCATTGTACTCGGGTCCGGCATCAGGGTTTCCGGATCGGCGATGGCGCCCTTGGCGAATCGGATGCCGCAGGCAACTCAAATGTAGCCCTTACGTCACAACGGAAATTACGATATGATTGTCAGTCAGGACACTATGGCTGAACGGATTCATCCCCACCCGTCCCTGGTCGAACGCCTCGTTGCGCTGGCCAGACGACTGCGAACGCTTCGCCGCCCTTCCGAAGCTGCGGAGTTATTGGAGATCGCCGCCAAGTTGTCACCCCATGGCGCTGCCCTTCGGGAGGAAGCCCAGGCGGTTCGGGGAGACGAGCCCCTCGAAGACTTCGACCGGGAATTCAAGCGACGCAACCTCGAGGCTTCCCACGCCCTGGGCATGGCCCACATCTTTGAAAGTCGTGGCGAGTACGGACGAGCGGTTGAGATGACCGATATGGCCAAAATGAGGGTGCCGTTCAGTTATCTGCCATTCGCCACCGCAGGTTTCTTGCACATTCGCCACGCCGAGGCTGAGATCGCCCTCCAGGAATTCACACAGGCCCGGAGGCTCAACCCTCTCGACTATCGACTGGCGGTCGAAACTTCCCGATGTGCGCTGGAGAACGAACAGTTCGAGGTTGCCCTTGATAATGCCATCGACGCCATGCTCCTGGCCTCATCCCGGACCGAACACGAGCAGGCCCAGGAGAGGCGACGGGTCGACACCCTGGTTCGGCTTTGTTCCCTGGAACCCAACGCTCTCGAAAGCCTGATTGCGACGCGAACATCGGCCCTGCAGAAGGCCTGCGACCACGTCGCTCTCAGTCAGGCCCGGGTTTTTTCATCGTCCCAGGCCCGCAGGCGGCAGGAAACACGAATTCCGGCCACCTCCCAACAACGCGATCTCCTGCAGCGAGCCAACGAATTGCGAGGCATGGGTATCTTCCGTCACTTCGGAGACGACCAGCTGATTGCCCTGGCCCAGCTGATCCAACCCCAGAAAATCGAACATGCCCAGGTCATCTTCCGCGAGGGCCAGGTGGGACGGAACCTCTTCCTGGTTCACCGCGGCACCGTCCATATCACCCGAAAGACCCCGGTAGGAACCCAGATCTTGACGACGCTGGGACAGGGCTCGCTCTTCGGCGAGGTCTCTTATCTCGATGGCGGCGACCGATCGGCGACCGCCTTCGGCGTCGGCAGCGGCACCCTGTTCGTCTTGACTGCCTCGGACCTCGAAAAGGCAGTCGCCGCCAACAGGGATCTGGCCGTCAGTCTCCTGTGGAGCTTCTGGCAGACCTTGAGTGACAAGGTCCGAACCGCCAATTCGAAGATGAGTGAGATTTTTGATGCCCCAGACCAGCCACTGGAACCCTCCAATCACGACCCCGGCGAACCCATCAGGCTCGGCGAAGAGGTCAAGATGGACATTCTCCGCGAGCAGGGTCTCTCTGCCCAGGAATTGCGCCTCCTTGCCAAATACAGCCACGAAGAGCGGTTCAATGCCAACAGCACAATCTTCGCCGAGGGTGAACGGGGCGACAATCTGTTCATCGTTGTCGAGGGGGGTGTGAGGATTTCCCGAATGGTCCCGGGGATGGGTGAAGAATGCCTCGCAATCCTCAAGAGAGGGGAAGTCTTCGGCGAAATGGCACTGATCGATGATCAACCGCGTTCCGCCGATGCCCGCGCCCACTCGGGCGGCTGTACCGTCTTCTCCATCAGCCGGTCCCTGTTGGAAGAAGTCCTCTCGATGGATCCCGACGCCGCAGTTCAGTTCCTGACGCTGCTGAGCAAACTCCTGTGCCGCAGGCTTCGGGCCATGAACGAACGCCTCGTTGCATGGCGGATCATGGCCTGCCACGAGTAGGCGAAGACCATCAGGGCCTGTCGTTGATCCCATAGGCCATCGCGCCATACCCGACCCAGTGGTGAAAGTTGGAGGGGGCAGTCAGACCCAGACCGGCCTCGCGGCTCGCAGCGGAAACGGGCAGTTCCGGCTCGGACAGGCTGGACCCATAGCGCAGGAGGGTCCCCTCAGGCACACCGAGGTCAAGGCGCTCTGCCGTTCGTCGCAGCAGTTCCAGACCAAAGGGAACCGAGAACCGTCCACACCAGGGAATTCGGTAGGACCGGACATGATCCTCATCGACCAGCCGGGAGAGCAGGCCTTGCAGTTTCTTCGGCTGTAGCGGCCCTTCGAGATGCTCCCGGATCAGCCGTTGATCGCGGCCGGCAGCCTGATCGTAGGCCGCCGAATCCGTTCCGAAGGGCGCATGCTCGAAGTCGGGACCGTAGTGGATCAGATCGGTAGAAATGACGATTGCAACATCCCGACCGAGCCGCCACCCGTGGCGCTCGAGCGAAGCCGCCAGGGCGCCGGAAAGGTTGTCCGCCAAGGTCGCCATCGTCTCCCAGTTCATGTAGGGAACGAGAATCGGTATGATTTGGACCTTGGGGTCGGTGTGTTGCAGGAAGGGGAGGATGGCCTCGAGAGAATGCTCCCGACAGTGCATCGTGTTGTTGATGACAATCTCTTCCGGCGCCATCGCCGCGATCAATTCCTCCCTCAGGGGATCGACCGGGACCGGACCCCAAGGACCGTGCCAGGCCTCGAACCGATCAAACACCAGCCGATCCTCGAGATCCCAGTAGCGCGCCTTGTGAAAGACACCTATCAGGATCACTCGAGGCGCCCGGATCAGCTCGGTGGCATGGACGTAGACTCCTGCCGCATAGAGATGATCGTCATGGGGACAGATCACCGCAGGCACGCCCTCTCCCTTATTGAGACCCAGGCGCCGACGATCGGCCTTCAGGGCATCGTTCTCGGCCTCGAGCGCCGTGTCCAACACATCGCCGGCCTGTTCGGCCGTGACGACGAAACCGACGGTGTCCATCTGTCCGCGCACGAGGTCCCCTTCGGACCGCAATCCCATCTGACGCTCAACGTCGATGCGCATCGGAGGCTGTCCCCCATCGGCAGAACCAGGGAGAAACAGGAGGACCGACGCGATGACCCACCAATACTTTGCAACTGCCTTCATGACAACCTCCCGATCGAAGTGTACTCTTCCAAGCTACAGCCAGGAGATGGATCGAGGGGAATAAATGAACCTCTCAAAACCTTTCCCCTCCTGAACTGGAGGATGGCATGAGAAAATTTTCCTTGATCCTGATCTGCCTGTGGGCGAGTGTGATGATTGGCCTCGACAATGCGGACGCCGGTATCATCGATTTCAACTTTGACAAGGCCACGCCGGTCGGCTCCTGGCAGGAACGGGAGCAGATCGTGACCGACGAGAAGGGCAAACAGACCGGGAGCACCCTGAGAATCTCGTATCTGGGCCAGGAAGAACGGGACGGCGAGATCTACGTCTGGACCGAGATGGAGACCAACAGTTTCAAGGTCAAGAAGAAAGGCCGCAAGCCCCAGGGCGACCCCGTCTATGTCAAGGTCCTGATGAAGAAATCGGTCCTTGAGGGCGACATCGCAAACTCCCTGAGTAATTTCAGCGACATGGCGGTCGAGGTCATCATGCAGACCGGCGACTCCCCCCCGATGCGCATCAAGGGCGCCGGTTCGATGATGGGCGGCATGGCCCAGGCGATCGGCCTTGAAATCAAGTACACCCTGACCCGGGACGGCGAGGAAGACGTCACGGTTCCTGCAGGATCGTTTGAGTGTGATCGCTACCGCGGGCAGGGCAGCACCAGCGCCAAGGTCGTCTTCAAGACGATCAATGTGGAGAGCACGTCCACCCAGTGGATCTCGAATGACGTTCCCTTCGGCATGGTCAAGGTCGTGTCTGACGATGTGATCAATGGCGAAAAGCAGCACTCGGAGACCGTCCTGACCGCGTTCGGTCAATCAGGCGCAACCAGCAAGATCACGGGAGAGCCGCAAGAGATGCCGTCGTTGGGGAACCTCTTCGGAGGGTAGGAGCGCGTTCCCGTTCAAAATGGACCTTCACCGAGATTTCGTCGTCAGGCGGTGGGGTTGCTTGTGCGACAACCCACACCAACCTCCTTGGCGAGCTGGACCCAGTCCGCCAGCGTCAGGGTTCCCGGCCGGGCTCCAGGATCCAGACCCGCAGCCTGAATCTGTTCCAGAGTGACCGAGGGTCCAACTGCATTGGTCAGCTTCTTCCGTGCCCTGGTCAGACCCCGGGATGCCAGGGCAAAGGCAGCCTGGAGATCGTCATCCGAGTACTCCGGTTTTTTAAGGTTGATCACCGCAACGGTTGAATGAACCTTCGGCCGCGGCCGAAATGCGCCCGGGGGCACGTCGAAGGCAATGTGGGCGTCGGCGTAGGCCGCCCTCTCAAGGGCAATCAGGCCATGCCCGGAACCGGAGGGTTCGGCAACAAGTCGGTCAACCACTTCGGACTGGAGCATGACAACGATCCTTGTGATCAGATCGTGGCGGGGCAGGAGTCTTCTGAGAATGGCCGTACCCACCGAATAGGGGAGATTGGCAGCCACCTGCCATGGCGCCTGGGCAGCCAACAGGGGATCCAGGGCCTCGGTCAAGGCATCGCTGTTCCTGATCTCCAGGGCTGAGCCCGCAAAGGCCACCTCCAGGGCGGGAATCAGCCCGGCGTCAACTTCCAGGGCCAACACCTGGTCGAAGCGCTCAAGCAGGGCGCCGGTCAGGGCCCCACGACCGGGACCAATTTCCAGAACCCTTCCGGGTGTCGGTTGCGTCAGCGCGGCAATTCGCTCGATGACCCGCGGGTCAACGAGGAAATTCTGTCCCAGACGGCGTCTCTTCGGGCGTCCCATCGACTCAATGCCGGCAGTTTTCGACCAGCGGCCGAACGAATGCCTCGATCGCCGGTGCCAGTTCGTCACTGTCACCGACAGCAGCCACCTGGTTGACGATGGCCGAACCGACGACAACCCCGTCCGCCCATTCGGCCACCTGCCGAACCTGCTCGGCATCGGAAATGCCGAAACCAACTGCGACCGGGAGTTTTGAGGCCTTCCGGACCTCGGCGATCAGCCCCTCCAACTCCGGATTGAGCCGGCGCCGGGCGCCGGTGACACCGGTTCGGCTCACCAGGTACATGAAGCCACTTCCGGCCTTGGCGGCAGCCTTGATCCGAGCCTTCCCTGACGTGGGGGTGACCAGGAGGATTGGATCGATCTTGGCAGCCCGAAGTGCCGGCTCAAATCGCGGGAGTTCCTCGACGGGAACGTCGGTGAACAGAACACCGTCAATTCCCACCCGGGCGCCGGCATCCGAAAAGGCGTCGAGGCCGAACTGGAGGACCGGATTGGCGTAGGTGAACAGCACGATGGGAATCTCACTGCTCTTTCGGATCTCGGCAACCATCTCAATGACACCTCGCAGCGTCGTCCCGGACGCCAGCGCCCGTTCGGCGGCCTTCTGGTTGGTCGGGCCGTCAGCGATCGGATCGGAGAAGGGAACGCCCAACTCGATGATGTCGGCGCCTGCCCGCTCGAGAGCCTCGATGACCTCGATCGTCCGCTCCAGGGACGGGTCACCCGCCGTGATGTAGGGAATGAAGACCGCACGATCCTGGTCTCGGGCCGTTTTGAACACCTGCTGAAGCCGACTCATGAGGCACTCTCCAAACGACTGACCTCGTCCATATCCTTGTCTCCACGCCCCGAGAGGTTGATCAAAATCCGGGCCTTCAGCGGCATCGCCGGCGCCACCTGAAGTGCGTAGGCAACGGCATGGGCACTCTCGAGGGCCGGAACGATGCCCTCGGTCCGGGCCAGCAGTTTGAAGGCAGCCAGAGCCTCATCGTCGGAGACCCTGACATATTTGACCCGTCCCTTCTCTCCCCAATCTGCGTGCTCCGGCCCCACCGCCGGATAGTCCAGTCCGGCCGACACCGAGTGGGTGCCCAGAATCTGACCGTCCGGATCCTGGAGAACACGGGTCAGGGTCCCGTGCAAGATGCCCGGCCGTCCGTCTTCGGTGAAGCGAGCCGCGTGTTCACCCGGGCCCGTCCCCCTTCCACCCGCCTCGACCCCGACCAGCCGGACCTGATCGAAGGGAACGAAAGCCGAAAAAATACCCGCGGCGTTGGACCCGCCGCCGATACAGGCGATGACCAGATCGGGAAGAGATCGGGTCGCCTCGCGGATCTGCGCAAAGGCCTCCGTTCCGATGACCGACTGGAAGTCTCGGATCATCACCGGATAGGGATGCGGTCCCAGGACCGACCCCAGGATGTAATGGGTTGTTCGAACGTTGGTCACCCAATCCCTCAGTGCCTCGTTAATGGCATCCTTCAGGGTTCGGCTGCCGCTCTCCACGGCAACGACCTCGGCACCCAGCCACTCCATCCGACGAACGTTGGACTCCTGCCGGCGCATGTCTTCGGAACCCATATAGACCCTGCAATCGAGTCCAAGCAGTGCCGCAGCCGTCGCGACGGCAACGCCATGCTGGCCGGCGCCGGTTTCGGCGATCACTCGATGCTTTTCCATCTCCCTGGCAAGCAGGGCCTGACCCACCGCATTGTTGATCTTGTGGGAACCGGTGTGGCACAGGTCCTCCCGCTTGAACCAGATCTGGGCCCCACCCAGGGTCGCCGCCAAACGGCGAGCGGGGTAGAGCGGCGTGGGTCGACCGACATAACGCTCCAGCAGCTCCTTCAGGCGATTCCGGAAGTTCCGATCCTTGCTGACCTTGAGCCATGCGGCCTGCAGCTCTTCCAGGGGAACCATCAACGTCTCAGGTACAAAACGGCCGCCGTAGTCGCCAAAATAACCGCGCTCGTCAGGGAGTTTCTTCATCGGACCTCCAACCACCCCAGGGTGTTTTTCCATTGTAGCGGGAGTTCGCCGACATGAAGCGGAGATGGTCTGGGGTAGGATGAAATCCTACCAGGGAGGAATGATGCCCGGATGCCTCAAGTGGACCTTGATCGGATATGGATCGGCAATCCTGCCGACCAACGAGATGGATCCGTACACTCTGGACTCTCTTGCGCAGCATGATCTCCTGGAAGTCGACGAGGCGGCCCCACCCTGAGAATCATCACGGTCGTCGCTGCCGTCATCTCCGATGATCGAGGCAGGATCCTGCTTACCCGCAGGCCCGAGGGCGCCCACATGGAAGGCCTCTGGGAATTTCCGGGCGGCAAGGTCGAGGAGGGCGAAAGCCTCGAAAATGCCCTGATCCGGGAACTCGAGGAAGAGTTGGGAATCACCGCAGAAATCGGACAGCCGCTTGCATCAGCTGTCCACCACGAGGAGGATCTGGAAATCCTCCTGGAGTTCCTTGAAGTCTCGATATTTGCTGGTGAACCACAGGCATTGGAGGGGCAAGAGATCCTCTGGGTTCGATCCGATGAGATGAAGAAACTGCCCATGCCCCCGGCCGACGACCAGATCGTCGAGCTGGTGATCAAAACAATGGCGTCGTAACCGACCAGCCGGAGGTGTCGCCGCTCTCGAACCCGTCCGAAAACTGCAGGGCATCGGCGGCCAACGCCTTGATGCAGAAGTTCCCGGTCGGCTCCACGGTTATGAAGTCGATCCATTCGCCGCCCTGAAGAAAGAAACTCTCCCCCGCCAACGCCGTGCTCTCGACGATGGTTCTGCTCGATGCCCCCAGGAGAACCGGGATATCCGAGGTCCGGTCAAAGGCCAGGCCTCCGCTCGAGACCTCGAGTTCAACGAAGAAATCGTCTCCGGGAACCACGGCAATCGGCTGATCCAAATCCACGGTATGAAGCCCCGTGTGGACGAAGGCGCCCGTCGCGCCCCCAAGGAGATCCAGCAGCCGGCCACCCTCAAATCGATCCCAAACTCGGATCATGAAAGACACTCCATCTTCGGTCGTGATGATCGACACTTTCTCGAGGACTTCATCGCCACGTCCGACAAAGGCGTTGACACCCCGAGCTGCGCCGGTGAAGGTGTCACGCCATCCGTGATAGTCGTGGAAATAGGCCATATCCCAATCCGGCGGAGCAACATCCCGAAAGACCACTGCACCCATCTCCGGATGGTGGCCGGCATGCTTGTCCCAGTATGAGATCCAGAAATAGCCGTCGTGGCCCCAGTCCTCGCCCCAACTGTTCTTGCACAGCCATGCCCCGTTTCCGGGCGCCCCATAGACGAATGTGTCGTCATCCCACCCAACGATGGCAATGGCATGGTTGGGCTCGAGGCTCGAGGTTGGGGGCTGATAGTGGATCAATCCCCCCTGCATGAAGGAATTGTCGTAGCACATGCAGGTGCCAATGACACCACTATCGATAATGGCCTGTTTGATCCCGTCGATCGTCTCGAGATCGTCCCCGGCAACCAGCCACTCAACGTGGCGGGGAACAAAGAAAACATAGTCGGCCCGAAAGCGATCCGGCGGAGTATCGAACGACTGCCCGTCGATATTCCTGACCGCCCCCTCGCCCCGCCCCAGATATGCCGTTGTTACGCGATAGTCCCCTCCATAATGGACATTCAGTCCACTGCCGGAGGGAGGATCGAGATCATCGTTGTTGTGTTGGTTGAAACCATTCCACCAGTCCAGATGGTACTCGGCCAGATCGGGTTCCCCGCTCTCGCCCGCAGCCTCCCAGGCGCCGGTCATCAGCAGATTCCCCTCCATTGCCGCCATCGCCCCAAAGGTCCAGCAGGTCCCGCCCTGTTGGTCCTTGACCGAGGTCACAAGGCTGACACCACCAACATCACGCAGATCGAACTGGGCAGGCAATTGGGCGCCTGCCCGGGGGATCGACATCACCAACACCGAAAGACAGAGAAAAAGGATTCTTCGCAACGTGCCAGACCTCCAGCCCAAAACGGGCTCCTCACAGTCTAACCCGTTATACTCGCCGACGATGAACGACAAACACGTGTATGACCGGATCTCGGAGGCCGTCGGCTGGACACCGCTGCTGCGCCTCAACCGGAGTGTAGAGGGCCTGGGCTGCGAGGTCTTCGCCAAGCTGGAATTCCTCAACCCCATGGGCAGCGTCAAGGATCGGATCGCCCGATTCATGGTCCAGCGGGCCATGGAGAACGGAGAGATCACTCAAGGCGGAACCGTAATCGAGAGTTCCTCGGGTAATACCGCGATGGGCCTTGCGATGATGGCCGTGCTCGAAGACTTCAACTGCACCATGGTCGTCCGGCAACGGACCTCGAAGGAGAAGCTGGACTGTCTCCGCGCGATGGGGGTTGATCTGATGCTGGTC
>CAYSHZ010000064.1:0-14932 GCA_964430905.1 uncultured Thermoanaerobaculia bacterium
CATGACTATCTACCGTCTGAATGGTCCACTCCACATGAAAGCCATTAGCGGTTGCTGTTCCATAGTCAAAGTGAACGTCATCGTTCAGGCCGACACGGATAGATCCATGAGAAAAGTGTGGAATCAGTAGTCCGACGAAGAGCATTGCAATACCGGCGAAAATAGGCGACTTCATAGGAACAAACCCTCTCTGTTGAGATCTGGATGAACCAACCGTTCCTGCAGGGATAGTGATTTCCTTTTCCTTACCCGAACCATCTTACCCCAATCGAAGAGCTGTTCAAAGGAGAGCACCGGGATGACGGGGCTTTGTGGGACCGTCTTCACCGACGAAAACGCACCCAACACCCTCAGGCCGATACCTCAGAAGCCCAGAGAAGACTCTGCGCCGGTACCGGTACGCAACCTTCCCAAGGTTCGAACTCCCCCGCCCCCTCTCGAACCGTTTTGGACAGTGGGCAGCTCGAACCTTCGGGCAACCCTCGTCCCGATTCGATCTCTTTCTGAGCAAGATGCCCGAGGATTCCATTGATGACCTGATGCTCAAGGATGACGCTGACGATCCGTATCTCCCCGCCACAGTTCGAACAGACCCCAGGGTCCACCCCACCTCGTAGACGCGTCTGATCAGCTATGCCCAGACTCCTTTCCAGACTTTCCCCTGTGGGCCGCGGGCCCGCCACGACAACGCCCCGGCGAAATCGCCGGGGCGTTGTCGTGGACTGACAGCCGATAGCCGACAGCTGATAGCTCCTACACCCCCGGCAGATACCAGCTGATGACCTTGGGCTCGGTCATTTCCTGGAGCGAAAAACGAATACCTTCCTTGCCGAGACCCGAACTCTTGACGCCGCCAAACGGCATGGAATCGAGCCGGTAGTCGGTGGAGTCGTTGATGATCACGGAACCTGAGTCCAACTCGGCCGCCATGCGGTGGCAGACGGTGACGTCGTTGGAGAACCCCGCCGAATGCAGGCCAAAGTCGACGCTGTTGGCCTTGTCCAGGGCCTCGTCCAGGGTGTCGATGACGTAGAGGTTGACGGCGGGACCGAAGACCTCATCGTGGTGGATGGTGGCGTTTTCCGGCACGTTCTCCAGGACGGTCGGCTCCATGATGGCGCCATTTCGCCCGCCGCCGGCAAGTACGGTGGCCCCCAACTCCTTGGCCTCGGCAACCCATTTCTCCACCCGGATCGCTTCGGTCTCGGTGATCATCGGACCCATGTTGGTCGCCTCGTCCATCTTGTCACCCGTGCGGTAGGCCTTCGTCCGGGCAACGAAATCGTTGCGGAAAGTCTCGTAGACGTCTCGGTGGATGTAGATCCGCTGGACGCCGATGCAGTTCTGCCCCGCGGCCCAGAAGGCGCCGGAGACACAGGTCTCGGCCGCCCACTCGATGTCGGCGTCTTTCCAGACGATGACGGGTGAGTTGGAACCCAGCTCCATGCCGATCTTCTTGAGGCCGGAGCGGTTTGAGATGTGAAAACCCGCCTCGAGGCCACCGGTAAAACTGACCATGCGCACGCGTTTGTCCGAGACCAGGGCATCACCGAGAACTGCGCCGTGCCCCGTCAGGCACTGGAGAACTCCGGGCGGAAGCCCCGCTTCCATGAAGGCCTCGCAGAGTTTGAGTCCCGACAGCGGGGTAACGGTCGCCGGTTTCAGGATGACGGAGTTGCCGCCGGCAATCGCCGGCCCCAGCTTGTGGGCGACGAGATTGAGAGGATCGTTGAAGGGCGTGATCGCCAGGACGACGCCGATCGGCACGCGCTCAAAGTAGCCTCGGCGATTCTCCCCACCGGGGAAGGAGTCGAAGGGGATGGTCTCCCCGAGCAGACGCTTGGCCTCTTCACCGGAAATCGTCAGAGTATTGACGGTGCGCTTTGCTTCGCCTCGGGCCTCATTGATGGTCTTGGAACCCTCGCGGGCAATGGTCCGGGCGAAGTCTTCGAGATTGTCAGCGACGATCGCAGCAGTCTTCAGGAGCACCTGCGAGCGCTCGTAGGTCGTCATCTTCCGAGCCGTTTCCCGGGCGGCGTAGGCGGTCGCCAGGGCGGTCTCAACGTCGGCGGCATCTGCGGATGGCACTGTGTCGATCAAGCTATTGTCGAACGGATCGATGACATTGATGGTGTCATTGCGGTCGACCCAGTCTTTTCCAAGAAGCATTTTCATGATGCACTCCTCGTCGCCATGTGGATCAGATCGATCAGCAGCGAAAAGCCGGTCTCGCGACGCCCGGCGCCGGGACCGACGATGGTGACGTCACCCAGGGTGTCGGTCGTGATGGTCATTGCGTTGGTACCGCCGCCGACTCCCGCAAGCGGGTGACTGAGGTCCATCAACTGGGGCGAGACCGAACCCTTGACAACATCACCGTCACGCCAGACGTGACCGATCAGCTTGTAGCGCTTGCCCGAGGCCTTGGCGGCCTCGATCTGCTCTGGCGTGATCTTGGTGATGCCCTCGCATGGCGAGTCGTCGGGAGAGAGGTCAGCGCCAAACACGGTGTTGGCCAGAATCGTCACCTTGGCCAGGGCATCCCAGCCCAGAACGTCTGCATCGGGAACGGCTTCGGCATAGCCCAGATCCTGCGCCTGCTGGAGGGCGGCGGCATAGTCCATCCCGCCTTCCATCTCAGTCAGCATGTAATTGGTCGTGCCGTTGAGGATGCCCTTCATCTCGATGATCTCGGATCCCGCCAGGGTCTCCCGAAGGAGGTTGAGCAGAGGCGTTCCCGCCATCACCGTACCCTCGTAGAGGAAGTGCACACCCTGGGCCTCGGCCATCGCCACCAGCTCGTTGGAAAACAGCGCCAGCGGGCCCTTATTCGTTGTGGTCACCGACATACCACGCTCGATGGCCGCCCGGCAGTGGTCTGTCGCGGGCAAACCGGTCTCGATGTCGGTATAGGTCATCTCAAGCATGACGTCTGCATCGGCCTTGGCAATCATGGTCAGGGCATCCCAGTCGCAGCCGTCGGCCGAATCCGAGAGGGAACGACCCTCGGTTGCCATCTCCAGCATCGCCTCGAGATCCAGACCCTCGGCGTTGTAGGCACTCCCTTTCAGCATGTCAACGATGCCGGTGACGGTCCAGTCCAGACCGTACTTCGAATTCAGCTCGTCCCTTTTCTCAATCAGGAGCTCAGAAAGTCCCTGGGCCACAGTTCCGAATCCAACAAACAGTAGACGCATAGAATCCTCCTTGCCGACATATCGGCATTACAGTCGTTTTCGAATACACTGAGCCAGCCTTTTGACGGCTTCGGCCAGTTGGTCCTTGCCGACGAACGAGAAGTTGATCCGCATGTGGTTGCGATCGGGGTTCTCGCCGTAGAACTGCTCGCCGGGCACAAAGGCCACCTTGTGCTTGATGGCGTCGAAAAATAGCTCGTCGGTATCGATGGTGTTGGGAAGCGTCACCCAGAGGAACAGCCCGCCTTCCGGCCGGGTCCAACTGACACCCATCTCCGGCGGGAAATGTTCCTCCATGGTCTTGAGGAAAACCGCCAGTTTTTCGCGGTAGTAGTCCTGGCATTTTGAGATGTGGTCTTCGAAATTCATCTCCTCGAGAAACGCCGTACAGATGTCCTGGTTCCACTTGGGCGTGTTGAGAATATTGCCTTCCTTGATGTGGGTCATACGCTCGATCACCGGTGCAGGACCAATATTGAAACCGACCCTCATACCGGGACAGAAGAGTTTGGAGAAGGTGTAAAGACCGATGACGTTGCCACCTTCCCCCAGCTTCTGATCGAGGGAGAAGATCGCGGGAATGGTCTCACCTTGATATCGCAGATCCCGGTAGGGGCTATCCTCGACGATCGGCACGTCGAACTCGTAGCTGAGATCGAGCAGGGCTTCCCTCTTTGCCAGACTCATCGTGATTCCGGTTGGGTTCTGGAAGTCCGGCACGACGTAGATGAACTTGGGTTTCACGCCTTCGCCGTGCAACCTCTCCAACTGCGTCCTCATCCCTGAGACGTCTGAGCCATCGCCTTCGATATCGACACCGACAAATCTCGGCCGCTGCATCGAAAAGGCGACCAGGGCGCCCGCGAAGGTCGGCCGGTCAACCAGGACAACGTCGCCCTCTTCGAGGAAGAGTCGCCCGGTCAGGTCCAGTCCATGCTGCCCCGAGGTCGTAATCAGCAGATTCTCTTTGGTCAGGTGGATATCGTCCCTGGCCAAGAACGCCAACACCGCCCGATAGAGACTCCCCTCCCCCGGGATGGGCGAGTACTGCATGATGCGATCAATGTTCCGTTCGAGAACCTTTTGGGATGCCAAACGGACCTCGGATCGCTGAAAGACGTCGGGCGAAGGGAGGCCACCGGCAAGCGAAATGATCTCCGGGTCTGTCAGATACTGAATCGTCTTCCCAATCGGATAGCCCTCAAACTCCCGAACGTTGGCCGCGAAACGCTCTTTCCAGGTTTTTCTCATGACATCTCTCCAGAATCGGGTGACGACCCAAAAGCATTTTCACCACAGGCATCGCCAAGCCCGGCGGCTCGCGGAGCGAACGTCTTTCGGGTGATCCGGTCGCCGAAAGCTCGCTTTCGAAGAGCGGGGTATCCGAAAGGCTTGGCGGACGAAGTCCGCGGGCCGGGCAAAACCAATCGGCATCCCTCTCTGTGAGACCCTGTGTTCTCTGTGCCTCTGTGGTTCATTGTCCTCCGCCTTGATAGCTGACAGCTGATAGCTGACAGCTCCTTACTGACAGCTCCTAATAACTGCTCGCCCCGAACCGCGTCCGGATGCCCCGCCGCATCATCTCGCGACCGTCCTTTGACGCTCTGAGTGCCTTGTAATAGATGACCTCGCCGATCTTCTCGGCCAGTTCGTCGCGCTCTTCATCCGAAAGGAAATAGGCGGCCATCGTATCCAGCTCTCGGGCTGTACCATCACTCTCATACTTGAAGGTCAGATTGGTACCGCTCTCAAGGACCTCGAAGGCCTGATCGGTCCAGTTGAAACCCTCGATGCCCAGGTCGGGATTGATCCGAAGATGGGCGGCCAGGCTGACCCCCCTGATACCGCTGGCATCCAGTTCCCTGGAACACTGGATGAAGGTCTCCGGCGAGGCGCCGTTGCCGATGTTGATCTCGTAGATCGGTGTCGTCCCGTCGTCCCGCAGGTAGGCGTTCATAATGTTAAGCAGCATGCGGAATTGCATTAAATTCTGAGTCGAGAGCAGCATCGAGACCTTGAAAGTCAGATTGGGGATGTCTCTCCCGAAGTAGCATGCGGCGATGATGGAAGACCACGATGGATTGAGGAAGAAGTCGGCGCCTGTCTCCATCGCCGCCCTGATGACACCATCGAGATAGAACAGGTGATTGTCGTTGGCCACCTCGACGCCACCGAGATTTCCGAATGGCGTACCCATGTTCTTCAGAACAACCTGAGAAAGGCCGTCTCCGAGATCGGCTCTCTCGAAGGTCTTGCCGGTGACCTTCTCGACCAGGGCAAACCGCGCCTCGGGGAGCGGCGTACCAATCAGATTGGTACTGCAATATTTCGAGGCCTGCATAATGTTCTCGGCCATGCAGAGGGTCGCCATCAGATCGCCCGAGTAGACGTAACGCTCGGTCAGGGGAACGACAGAGATCATCTCCGAGGGCGCCCAGCAAGGCTCGTCGCTCCCGGCACTCTCGGCAAAGAGCTTCATTGCATGGTGGGTCACCGGAGCGCCCTGAAAGCCCGAGACCTGGGCCGTCGCGATGCCCTTCGTCTCGTCCGGCGTGAAACCGATCTTCTTCTCGTAGTCACCGGCCTTGGAGAACAGACCGACCAAACGCTCGGCATCGGCAATCATCTCGCCAAAGCCCTTGTCGGCCAGGATCGCCTTGCGCGTCTCGAAATCCCTCTTCTCGGCAATTGCACTGTTGATCGTAGCGGCGCCTCCATAGTGGAGCTTCAACAAGTCGATCGCAGCGTGGTCGGCATCGGACAGCAGTTGGAACTTCATATCTCCCCCTCATTTCAGGCCGGATACAGCAAGAGGAGCGGGAACTCGACCGACCTCTCTTCCAAAAATTATTCCCACCCAGACCTGAAGTGTAGAAGAAAATTCTTGATCAATTCAAGGGAAAAAATATAATTCTTGTCATGACTGATTTTTCCGAACTTGACCGAATTGATTTCGACATTCTGGGCTTATTGCAGAAGAATGCTCGGATGACCAACAAGGACATCGCAAATTTGGTTGGGGTTGCCCCGTCTACGTGCCTGGAGCGGGTCCGCAAACTGATCGGTGCAGGGGTTATTCGAGGCTTCCACGCCGACGTCGACCCTGCCGCCCTGGGCGTCGCCCTCCAAGCAATCATCGCCGTCAGACTGAGACAGCACCTCCGCAACATGGTCGACAGCTTCCACGACCACCTGATCAGCCTTCCGGAGGTCCGAGGAGTCTTCCACATCACCGGTTCGGACGACTACCTGGTCCACGTTGCAGTCAAGGATTCGAACCACCTGCGCGATCTGGCGTTGGACTCCTTTACCACCCGCCCCGAGGTCGACCACATCCAGACCCGCCTGATCTTCGAGTACACGCCGACGTGGCGCTTGCCGAACCTGGGTTGAGGTCACTCCGGGAGGAAAACGCAAAGACGCGAGGACTTCAAGACTCAGAGAAAACCAGAAAATTGGGTGGAGAAATTACGGAATAAGAACCGTCGATCCTGTCGTTTCCCTGGCCTCCAGTGCCCGATGTGCCTCGGCGACATCTGCCAACGGGAATGTCTGCCTGATGGAGACCTTGACCGCTCCGCTGAGGACAACGTCGAAGAGTTCCTCAGACATCGCCAGCAACTCTTCACGGGTCGAGGCGTAGGAAAAGAGCGTCGGTCGAGTCACAAAGAGCGAACCCTTGAGCGCGAGGATTCCCGGCTCGAACGCGGGAACCGGCCCAGAGGCGTTCCCAAAACTGACCATCAGACCCCGAGGCCGGAGACAGTCCAGGGAGCCCTCCCATGTAGCCTTTCCCACCGAATCGTAAACCACCGGAACACCCACACCCTCGGTCAATTCCCGAACACGCTCGACGAAGTTCTCGCGGTTGTACACAATCACATGGTGACACCCTCCGGCCCGAGCCGCCGAAGCCTTCTCGTCACTGCCAACGGTCCCGATGACCGTGGCGCCGAGATGAGCAGCCCACTGACACAGGAGAAGACCAACACCACCGGCTGCCGCGTGAATCAAAACGGTATCGCCCGCCTTGACGACATAGGTCTGCCGCAAGAGATACTGGGCAGTCAGACCCTTGATCATCATTGCCGCCGCCTGGGAGTCACTGATCTCGTCCGGAAGTGGAACCAACACAGCAGTCGGCATCACTCGGGCCTGAGAATAGGCGCCTACCGGACCACCGGCGTAGGCAATCCTGTCCCCGGGAGAGATCTCCGTGACACCGGGGCCGATCTTCTCGACCACTCCGGCCGCCTCGATGCCCAGGCCGCTTGGCATCTCCAGGGGATAGAGCCCCGTCCGGTGGTAGGTATCGATAAAATTGAGGCCGACCGCGGTGTGACGAATACGTGCCTCCCCAGGGCCGGGATCGCCCGGATCAACTTCAACCATTTCCAGAACCTCTGGACCGCCAATGTCCGAAATTTCAATCTTATTAACCATGCGTCATTGTATCCGTTTCCTTCCGAATACTCACGATCGGGACTTCTTTGTTCCAATGCCTTTCATCCCCGCATTACCTCTACTATCAACACATCGGCGCAGGATCTGGCATACTGGCTACCAGACTGATGGAATCATCCAAGTCCTCCAGAAACCACCAACACCTTGCCGAGATCATCGGACAGGTCGGCGAGGGCGTCGCAGTCGCAACCCTGGACGGAACCATCACCTACGTCAATGATGCCTGGGCTCGGATGCACGGCTTCGCCACCAATGTTGCCGACCTCCCTGATGCCGAAAAGGCCCGGCTGGAACCGTACGCCATAAAGTCCCTCCTCTTGATTCCGCTGTTCGTTTCCAGCAACTGGTATGGCTACATCGGGTTCGACTGCTGTCTGGGTGAACGAGCGTGGGCCGACCAGGAGATTGCACTGCTCAAGGTCGCTGCTGCCCAGATCTCAACCGCAATCGAGAATCACCGTCTTCTCGAAGAAGTAGTACTCGACGCACGAATGATGGAGCAATCCAACAAGGAATTGAAACAGGCCTATGAGGAAACACTGGAGGGATGGGCCAGGGCTCTTGAACTCCGCGACAGTGACACTGAAGGCCATACCCGGAGGGTCGCCGACCTGACCCTCAAGATCGGAACGCACTTGGGCCTCAGCGAGAATCAACTGGTCCATCTTCACCGAGGAGCCCTGCTGCACGATATTGGCAAGATGGCCGTTCCGGATCATATCCTGGGGAAGAAGAATGCTCTGACCGAAGACGAATGGGAGATCATTCGGCAACACCCCATCCACGCCTATCAGATGCTGACTCCCATCAGTTTTCTCCGCCCGGCCCTGGCGATCCCCTGCAGTCACCATGAGCGGTGGGATGGCTCGGGATATCCTCAGGGGCTGGAGGGGGAGGATATTCCTCTCGCGGCCAGGATCTTCGCGGTGGTCGACGTATGGGACGCGTTGACCTCGAACCGACCCTACAGAATGGCCTGGTCTACCGACCGAACCATCGCCTACCTCTGCGAGCATTCCGGCACCCAGTTTGACCCGGCCATCGTCAAGGCATTCCTGGAGCTTCTCGAAGATTCCTGATCTGAGAAAATATTCTGAACCATTGTCGTCCCGGCTTCACGAGTCCCGAGTATCGTCTCCCCCGTCCCGGCTTCCCAGCCTCCCCCGTCACCGACATGATAAAATCCGCAGAGTCGCTGATGTTCGAGATTCAGTTCCACCCCGCCGACATTTGGAAACCGGTTCGCTACTTCTTCTTGTCGCGGGCCGGCGCCCGGTGGTTGGCAGTGGCTGCAGGCCTCATCGTCATCATGGTGATTACCGGACTGGCCTTGGCGCCCTTGAGCATCCAGGGCCTGCTGTTGACATCCGAGCAGAGCCGACTGAGGCACCTTAACCAGTTGCACTTGGAGGTGCTCGCTCAGAGAGAAACCTCGATGGAGGCGCTTGAAAAGCGCCTCGAACACCTGCGTTCACGACAACGACAGATCTCCCTGGTTCTCGGAACCGACCGGATCGATACAGCAGGGGACAGGGCGGAGGAATCGGCGCCTTTTAACGTCAACCACCACGATGCCCACAAGGCGCTGCAACGCGGTATCGTGCTCTCCTCCGAATCTGCCGCCTTGCTGGTTCTGGCAGACCAGCTGACGGCTTTTGCCCAGGAACACCAGACCCTGGTTCACACGGTCCCGTCAATTTGTCCGATTGCGGCGGGCGAATTCGTCCTGACCTCGCCATTCGGTGAACGAATCTCCCCCTTCACCAATACCCGAGATTTTCACGCCGGCCTTGACCTTGCGGCACGCGAGGGCACGCCGGTCATGGCCACCGGCGATGGCCGAGTGATCTTTGCCGGACGCTTCCCTCTCAGGCGCAACGCCCGATGGTGGCGATTCGGCAATGCCGTGGTCATCCGGCATGGCGACAACTTCCTGACAATCTACGCTCACCTCCACGAGATTTCGGTCAAACGAGGCCACAACGTCAAACGAGGTCAGACCATCGGAACCGTTGGAAACTCCGGTTGGTCGACCTCACCCCATCTTCACTATGAAGTCCGAGCGTTTCGGGACGGTCAACGAGACCCCATCCCGGTCGATCCCCGAATTCATATCCTCGATCATCAGTGGAAGGGCCACGAACAGATGCTGATTTCCGGCCGATATGCGCCGCAGTCAAATTTTGATCCTCTCCCCTCTCGGCTTCGCTGAAAACAGACACCCGGAAAAGGCCACTGGAGGCAACCATGAATCACCTTGTCGTGCCCGCCCTGTTTGTCCTTGCTGCCGCCACCGTCTCGGCTGCCGACCGAACCGAGGGTCAAGCCGATGCAACCCGCTCGGTTGTCTACGCCCGTCACGGGATGGTCGCAGCCGCACATCCTCTGGCCGTCGAGATCGGACTCGACGTTCTCAAGGCCGGCGGTAACGCCGTCAACGGGGGAACGGTCTTCCTCGAATCGGGGATTTCCCACACCATCAGGCGAGAACTGGTGCGCCGAGGCCACAAGGTCAGCGAAAGCAACGGCGCCTTCGGTGGCTACCAGGCGATCATGCGCATCGGGGAAACCGGCGTCCTCTCCGGTGCAAGCGAAAGTCGGAAGGACGGCTGCGCAGCGGGCTACTGAGAACCACATCACCCCCTTCCCACCAGGGCCTTCTGGTGGTACCCTGCCGCCCGGCCCACGCCGACTGATTGCGCCCTCGGCGGGGTCCCCAAAGTTCCCTGATGCCCTGACCGGATCGGCGCAGAATGAAGCCGGTCTTCGGAATGCAAAAGGAGATCCGGATGTCGGATACCGAAACGCTACAGAAAACACCACTTTACGATGAGCACGTCGCTGCGGGCGGTCGTCTGGTTCCCTTCGCGGGCTATTCCCTGCCCGTGCAGTACACATCCCTGGCCGAAGAGCATTCCGCCGTCAGAACCAAGGCAGGGTTGTTTGACGTCTCCCACATGGGCGAGGTCTTCATCTCCGGCCCGGGGGCTTTCGACTTCGTTCAGACTCTCTCCTGCAACGACCACTCGAAGCTGGCCGTCGGTCGCGCCCAGTACACCGGCCTGATGTACCCCCAGGGCACCTTTGTCGATGACATGCTGGTGCATCGAATGGACGAAGAGGAGTTCCTGCTGGTCGTCAACGCGGCCAATCGCCACAAGGATGTCGCCTATCTCCAGGACCTGGCCGAAGGCGCCGAGGGCGTCGTTGTCGAGGATCGATCCGATTCCTGGGCTCAGATGGCAGTCCAGGGACCCGTGGCGCAGGAGATCGTACAGGCCCTGACCACGACCGATCTCTCCAGCATCCGCTACTACCGTTTCGTCTGGGGCGAGGTCGCCGGACGGCGGGCCCTGATCGCCCGCACCGGCTATACCGGTGAGGACGGCTTCGAACTCTATACCGCCCCGGAAGACGCGCCACCGGTATGGCGCGCACTCCTCGAAGAGGGCGCCCCCAAAGGCCTGATTCCTGCGGGTCTCGGCGCCCGGGACACCCTGAGATTCGAGGCCGGCATGTGCCTCTACGGTCAGGAGATCGACGCAGAGACAACACCTCTCGAAGCGGGACTGGGATGGATCGTCAAGCTGGCCAAGGGTGACTTCATCGGCCGGGACGTCCTGGAGACCCAGGCCGAGGAGGGGACCCAACGTCGACTGATCGGTTTCGAGATGCTCGACCGGGGCATCGCCCGCCACGGCTATGACGTCTTCCTGGAAGAGGATGACGAAAAACCGGCGGGCGCCGTGACATCCGGCACCCAGTCCCCCACCCTCGGCAAGGCCCTGGGCATGGCCTACCTGCCCACCAAGCATACCGAGATCGGAACCGAATTCTTCGTTCAGATTCGTACTCGCAGGCTCCGCGCCCGCGTGATCGAATTGCCCTTCTACTCACGAAAAAAGAGCAAGCCGTCGGCCTAGAGCCGACTGAAGGAGGCATCATGTCCATTCCCACAGACCTGCTGTACACCAAGAGCCACGAATGGGCGCGCGTCGAAGGCGACTCCGTCGTCATCGGCATCACGCACTACGCACAGGACCAACTGGGTGAGGTGGTTTTCGTCGAATTGCCCGAGGTCGGGGATACCGTCGAGGCCGGAACCGAGATGGGAACCCTGGAATCGGTCAAGGCCGTCTCGGAACTGCTGGCGCCGGTCTCCGGTGAAGTTGTCGAGATCAACGAAAACCTGGAAGACAGCCCCGACCTGGTCAACACCTCTCCTTTCGAAGAGGGCTGGCTGGTCAAAATCAAGGGCTCGGCCGAGGGCATGATGGATGCCACGGCCTACACCGTACACCTTGAGGCGGAGCAGCACTGATGCACCCGTGGATCGGCGCCGGTCCGGAGGATCGCCGGAACCTCCTCGACGAGTTGGGTCTCGAAACCATCGATGCGCTGTTCTCTCGTCTTCCGGAAGCCGTCCGCATTGAGGCTCTCGATCTCCCCCCCGCCCAGGATGAGACCGCCCTCCGGCGGAACTTCTTCGACCTGGGCCTGGCCAACACCACCGCTGCCAGGACACCCAGTTTCCTCGGCGCCGGAGTCTACAGCCACATTCGCCCTGCCGCCGTTGATGCCATCCTCTCAAGGGCCGAGTTCTTCACGTCCTACACGCCCTACCAGCCCGAGATCTCCCAGGGAACGCTTCAGTCCCTGTTCGAGTTTCAGACCCTGATGACGCGCCTGACGGGCATGGAGGTCTCCAACGCCTCCCTCTACGACGGGGCCACCGCCCTGGTCGAGGCTGTGCTCTTTGCCTTCCGGGTCTTGCGCATGAAGAAGTCCCGGGTCGTCATCGCAGAAACCATCCACCCGGTCTACCGTGGAGTTCTCGACACCTATGCCGAACCCACCGGATTGGAGATCGTCACTGTCGCCGCCGGCGATGATGGCCGAATGGACCTCGAAGCCCTCGATGCAGCCCTCAGCGAAGACACCTGCTGCGTAGCCGTTCAGTCACCCAATTTCCTGGGGGTCATCGAAGACCTCGATGCCGTCTCCGCCCTTGCCCACGGCAAGAACGTCCTGGCCATTCACGTCGTCAGCGAGGCCCTGTCGATGGCCCTGCTCAAGGCCGGAGGTCATTTCGACTTCGACGTCGTCTGCGGCGAAGCCCAAAGCTTCGGAGTTGCACCGGGCTACGGCGGCCCCCACCTGGGCTTTTTCACCTGTCGGGAGAAGACCATCCGTCAGATGCCGGGACGCCTGTGCGGCGAAACCCTCGACAGCGACGGAAACCGGGCCTTCTGCCTGACCCTCTCGACGAGGGAACAGCACATCCGCCGGGCCAAGGCGACCTCCAACATCTGCACCAACCAGGGCATGATGGCCCTGGCCGCAACCATCTGGCTCGAGGCCATCGGCGGCGCGGGCATCAGGCGGCTGGCCGAAGACAACCTCAACCGGGCCCATGACCTCGCCCGCCGTCTCGTCGACGAGAACACCGGATGGCGGCCCGCCTTCCCCAACGCCCCATTCTTCAACGAATTCCTGATCCGGGGCCCGATCGGCGGAGAAGACGCGGCCCGCAAGGCCGCTGAAACCGGCGTCCTGGCCGGAGTACCCGTCGCCCGTTGGAGCGACCGCTGGCCGGACGGCCTCCTGGTCGCCGTCACCGAGAACAACTCAAAGGCCGATCTCGACGCCCTGATCGAGGCACTGAGGATGGCATCATGAAACGCCGCGCCTTAAGAAACGAGCCACTGTTTTTCGAACGCAACCCCCATCGGCGGCAACGGCAGGGCATCCTCTTGCCGACATTTGACGGCCCCGCGATTGAGCCCGGAGCCGTTCTGCCGTCCGGTGTCCTGCTGGACGATCAACCCCTGTGGCCCGACATCGGCGAGATGGACCTCGTCACCCACTTCCACCGCCTGAGCCAGCTCAACTATGCGGTGGACGAGGGCCTCTATCCCTTGGGTTCGTGCACGATGAAGTACAACCCCCGCATCAACGAGGCCATGGCCGGTCTTTCGGCGTTCAACGCGGCCCATCCCCTCCAGCCCGACCATCAGGTTCAGGGCGTCCTTCAGGTGATGTGGGAACTCGAAGAGTGGCTCAAGACCATCACCGGCATGGCCGGCGTCACCCTGCAGCCGGCCGCCGGCGCCCACGGAGAGCTGGCCGGGATCCTGATGATCCGCAAGGCCCTCAAGGCCCGAGGCGAGGACCGCGAGGTCGTCCTCGTGCCGGATTCCGCCCACGGAACCAACCCCGCCACCGCCGCCTTCGCCGGCTTCCGCGCCGTCGAGATTGCCTCGGGGCCGGACGGTACCGTTGATCTCGAGGCCCTGGACGCCGCGATGGACGAGACGGTGGCTGCGGTCATGCTGACCGTCCCCAATACCCTGGGCGTCTTCGAACACCGCATCGTCGAGATCGCCGAGCTTGTACATTCGCGCGGCGGATTTCTCTACATGGACGGCGCCAATCTCAACGCCTTTGTCGGCCGCGCCCTTCCCGGTCTGATGGGCGCCGACGCCATGCACATCAATCTGCACAAGACCTTTTCGACACCTCATGGCGGTGGTGGTCCCGGCGCCGGGCCTGTGACGGTCTCCGAGGCACTGGTTCCCTATCTGCCGGTACCCCGAGTCGTCAAATCGGACGACGGCTACCGAATGGTGTGGTCGGACGACAACTCCATCGGCGCCCTGCGCGGCTTCTCCGGCTCCTTCCTGATTCTGCTCAGGGCCCTGGTCTTCATGAAGGGAATGGGCGCAGACGGTCTGCGGGAGATGTCCGAAACCGGCGTGCTCTTTGCCAACATCATCCGAAAACGGCTGGAGAAGGCCTACCACCTGCAGTACGACACGCCGACGATGCACGAGGTCGTCTTCGACGATTCATGGCAGGTCGCAAACGACGTTCACAATACCGATATCGCCAAGAGGCTCTTGGATTACGGCTTCCATCCGCCGACGATGAGTTTTCCGCTGGTCGTCCACGGCGCCCTGATGATCGAACCGACCGAGAGCTTCGGCCCCGAGGAGATCAACGCATTCTGCGAGGCCATGCTGGCCATCGCAAGGGAAGCCGAGGAGAACCCAGAGTTGGTCAAAAACGCCCCCCACGAGACGCCGGTCAGGCGAGTGGACGAGGTTCGGGCAGCACGAAACCTCAAGGTACGCTTCACCGACGATCTTTAATCGGTTCTGATTCGAAGTTTGTAAATGGGGACTCCCCGGTTCTACTTCGATCTCTTCAGCGGCAACCACACCAGCAACACGAGGAGCAGTGGGTAGACCAGCATGCCCATTCCCAGCCGC
>CAYSHZ010000065.1:0-14662 GCA_964430905.1 uncultured Thermoanaerobaculia bacterium
AGACAGCTTGAAGGACCAGAGTGATATCTCCTGCGCAACCCGAGAAATCACTGCAAATATTCTGGATCGTCCTGGTGGGGGCGGGTGGCACATTCGTTGCCCAGGGCCGAACCCGACCGAGTCCTTTGCGTAACACCCAACCGAAGGAGCACAATCGATGAACTCTGATCGTCGCCAATTCGTCCAACTGTCACTGCTCGCGGGAGTCGGCGCCGGGCTGGCATCCTCAGTCGAGGCCCAGACAGAAACCACCGCAAGAGCCGATCGGGCCCTGAAGATTCTGGTCCTGGGAGGCACCGGCCTGATCGGACCTCCCTTGGTTCGATACGCCCGATCCCGCGGCCACCATCTGACCTTGTTCAACCGGGGCAAGACCAATACCCATCTCTTCCCCCTGATGGAGAAACTTCGGGGTGACCGCAATGATGATCTGGCTTCCCTCGAAGCCGAGGTCGCCAAGGGACGACGGTGGGATGTCGTCATCGACAATACGGCTTCAATCCCCCGCTGGGTAGGGGCCACAGCGGGACTGCTCAAGGACTCGGCCGAGACCTACCTCTTCACCTCGTCGATCTCGGCCTATGCCGAATTCAAGACGATCGGTGCCGACGAGAGCGCCCCAACTGCGACGATCTCTCTGGAAGACGAGTCCGCAGTCAAGAGCACCAAGGACATCACCGGTGAGAATTACGGCGCTCTCAAGGCCCGCTGCGAGGAAGAGGCCCACAAGGCCTTCCCCGATCGCTGCATCGTCGTGCGGCCCGGCCTGATCGTCGGCCCCGGCGACTACTCGGACCGCTTTACCTACTGGCCCGTCAGGGTTGCGAAGGGGGGCGAGGTGATGGCGCCCGGGAACCCCGATGACCCCGTGCAGTTCATCGACTGCCGTGACCTGGGGGAGTGGTTCATTCGTCTGGTTGAGGAGAAGCGCTACGACACCTTCAACGGCGTCGGGCCCCGGTCACCGATGTCGATCGGCGGCATGCTTCACGGCATGCGGGCAACCATCGACAACGAGATCACTTTTACCTGGGTTGAGGCCGATTTTCTCGCAGAGCACGAGGTCCAGCCCTGGAGGGACATGACCGTCTGGGTCCCTCCTGTCGGAGAGGAAGCAGGCTTCTCGACAGCGTCGATCGAAAAAGCCAAGGCAGCTGGGCTGACGTTCCGGCCCCTTGCCGAGACCACCAAAGCGACCCTCAAGTACTGGGCAACCCTCCCCGAGGACCGGAGGGCCAAACCCCGGGCCGGCCTGGCTTCGGACAGGGAAACCACGGTCCTGGCCGCCTGGCACGCACGCAAGACCTCCTGACAGGGACCTACTTTTTCGATCCTCTTCGCGCAGCGTGGCGGTATCCCTTGTTCTTGGGAGCGCTCCCGTCCCGCCGGCGCTTCGGCCCGGCGCCCCGCCATGCACCTCGAGGCGGTTTGGCCGAAATCAGACACCCGGGATCGGAGCCGATCAAGTCTTTCCGGCCGGCCTCCAGCAGAATCCTGCGAACCTCAGTCCAGTTTTCGGGCTTGAAGAACTGCAGGAGTACCCGCTGCACCATACGATCCGTCATTTTTTTGGCGGAAAAGACCCTCTTCATTGTGTGGGGATCAAAGCCCGTGTAGTACATACAGGTGGCAATATCCATCGGCGCCGGTATGAAGTCCTGAACCTGGAGGGGCTTGTAGCCGTTTTTCTTGAGGAACACTGCTAGCTCGATCATCTCGTCGACGCCGCTGCCCGGGTGGCTTGAGATGAAGTAGGGCACAAGATACTGTTCTTTGCCCACTTTTCGGGAGACCGTCCGAAATTTTTCCGAGAAGTCTTCAAAGGTATGCTGGGGCGGTTTCTTCATCAGATTGAGTACCGAGTCGCTGCAATGTTCCGGCGCCACCTTGAGGTGGCCCCCAACATGGTGTTCAACCAATTCGTTGATGTAGTTCCGGTCCCTGGCGGCCAAATCCATCCTGATCCCCGAGGCGATGTGGATCTTGGTCACTCCCTGAACTCCCCTGCTTGATCGCATCAGGTCGATCAGGTCCTTGTGGGATGTGTCGAGGACCTTGCAGATCGTCGGATGAACGCATGAAGGTCGCCTGCAGATCGCCTCGACCTCCGGCTTGGAACACCGCATCCGGTACATGTTGGCGGTGGGACCGCCCAAATCACTGATGTGGCCGCCGAAGCCTGGGCTCTTGGCGATATGTCGGATCTCAGAGATGACCGACTCCCGGCTGCGGCTCTGGATAGGCCGCCCCTGGTGGAGGGTGATCGAACAGAAGGTGCAGCCACCAAAGCAGCCTCGCATGATCTGTACCGAATGCCTGATCGTTTCCCACGCAGGAATGGCTTCCCGGTAGCGCGGGTGGGGAGAACGGGTGTAGGGCAGATCGTGAAGGGCGTCCAACTCTGGCGTCGACAGTGGAAGATCAGCAGGATTGACGACGACCCGGCGATCTCCGTGGGCCTGGACCAAACGCCGGGCGTTGTACGCATTGGTTTCCCGATGAATGACCCGGGTCATCAGGGCAAAGGAGCGCACATCGGTCCGGACCGCCTCATATGACGGCAATTCCAGTGTCGTATTGTCCCCGGCCGAATCCTCCCAACTCTGATCGGAAAGAACCTCGTTCTTCCCCAACAGGTAGGCGACGCCTCGCATGTCCCGAAGGCCTTCGACTGTTTCTCCGCGATCAAGCCTCCGTGCAATCTCGAGAATCGGTCGTTCTCCCATGCCGAAGACCACCAGATGGGCCTTGGAGCTCAGGAGAATGCTGGGCATGACCTTGTCGGACCAGTAGTCGTAGTGGGCCAGGCGGCGGAGCGACGCCTCAACCCCACCGGCAATGACAGGCACGCCCTTGAATGCCTCCCGCGAGCGCTGTACATAGACGTTGGTCGCCCTGTCGGGACGCAGACCGATCTCACCTCCCGGGGAGTAGGCGTCGGCGTTTCGGCGTTTCCGGTTGGCCGTGTAGTGATTGATCATCGAGTCCATGTTGCCGGCACTGACGCCGAAGAAGAGGCGGGGCCGGCCCAGGGCTCGCCACGGATCGGCCGAACGCCAATCCGGTTGCGCCAGGATGGCTACCCGGAAACCACCGGCTTCCAACCATCGCCCCAGGATGGCGGCGGCGAATGATGGGTGGTCGATGTATGCGTCACCGGAAACCAGAACGATGTCAGGTGCATCCCAACCCCTCGCCTCGATTTCTTTTCGGCTTGTCGGCAAGAATGAGTCATTGTGCATCCGACGATGGTACACCTGGTCCATCATCCTGGTTTTTTTGAAGACTATTTCAAATTAAACCGTACCGTCAGCGTGTAGCGGATGGCGACGGGAATACCGTCGAGGGTCGCCGGCTCAAACGTCCACTGCTCCACAGCCTCGACAGCCGCCTCGCTCAAGATGTGGGCGTTGGAGTTCACAACCTTGACATCGCGAACCGAGCCGTCCTCAGTGATGACGCAATCCATGACGACGACGCCGTTAATGCCCTCTTCGCGTGCCTGAGCCGGATAACGAGGATTCGGGCCATCCAGTCTCATCGGCTCTGTGATGGGTCCATCGACGTTGTAGCGGTAGAGTGGACGACCTTCAAATTCACCGTTTGCCTGAGGCGTTATGAGACTTTCCTCAAAAACCTCCAGAGCCCTCCCCGGTTCCACGTAAATCACCCCGTCCTTGACGGATGCAGTCAGGCCGGTCATTCGGAGAATCAGATCAAGAGCCTGGTCCCAGGGGATGTCCTTCAGTTCAACCGTGATCGTCTCGGAAACCTCCGGATCGACCACGATTTCGACATTCGACAGTTGTTCAAAGGAGGCCATCACATCCCTAACGTCTGCGTCCTTCAAACTCAGGCTGATGGGATCGCCGGAAATCCCCTTGTTGGACATGGCCTGGTCCCCAGCCGACCCCTCCCGAGCGGTCAACATTGGACTGAGCCCGAGGGCGATCACGGCGGCCAGGATGATGAGGGACTTTTTCGGCACACTCAAGGGCGATGTATTTTTCTCGGTAAACATGGTTCTGATTCTCCCTTCGATGGTAGCGGCTCGACCCAACCCGGAGGCCGCGACGAGGTATGAGGGTTCTTGATGACTGAGATGGCGGACCGTTTCCACCAATCCGGTGGCGTAGCTTTTGATGTGGTCCGGCAGGGTCTCGGCCACCAGAGCATCACAGCATTCCTCTTCGGCATCCCGCAGGCGGCGTGAGGCCCACCAGGTCGTTGGATTCCACCAGAAGACGATCATCGCGGCCAACTCGATCCATCGCACTCGATCGTCTCCTCTCTTGAGGTGAGCCAACTCGTGGGCGAGGATCGTGTCGCGCTGGCGCTCGTCCAATTCGTCCATCAATCTCCTGGGCAATACGATCCGCGGCCGACCCAGACCACTCCAAACCAATGGAGAAACCGACGCATCGGTGATCAGGACCCGAGGCCGACGCCGACACCCTACGGCCGAGGCCAACGCGTCGATTGTCTGAACCAACTCTCGAGCCGCCGGCTTGGACCGGGCCAGCAAGATGCTGAATCGGCGCTGTCTCACCAGGGTCACCACCAGCATCGAAAGACTGCCCAGGGCCCAGACGCCCACCAATGCCCACCCGACAATGGCTTTCGTGCTGAGCGGCTCAGGGGCGCCATCGACATCCCCGGGAACCAGCGTGATCGCCGAAGCCTCGAGTGTGACCCCCCCACTCTCTGGAGCAGGCAGGACACTGAAGGCGAGAACCGGCGGGACAAAGAGCTTCACAAGGACGACGAGCCACAGAAGATGGAGGACGCCCGGTCTTTTCAGGCGGACGCTGAGTACGACGATTCCCACCGCCATCAGCAGGGCAACGAGGGCGTTGCTCAGCACGGACACGAAGAATGTCTCCATCATCAGATCTCCTTTGAAGATTTCGGAGACTCGGCCGCCAGGCGATCCACCAGGCGCTGAAGGGCATCGGCTTCTTCAGGGGTCGGATCGGATACCTGGACCAGATGCGACAGCAACGGCGCCAGGGACCCGTCGCACAGGGCGTCGGCCGTCTCCCGAAGCCGCCGCGAGACCAACTCACCCCTGTTGACCGTGGCCGTAAAGACGTTGAGTCGTCCGTGTTTCTCCCGGCGGACACAGTCCTTAGTCTCCAGTCGATCCAGCAGACTCTGGACCGTCGCATATTCAGAATGCGACCCTTGAGGGTAGAGCTGGTCGGTCAGTTCTCGAATGCTGGAGGGACCACCCTTCCACAACAAACGCAACAGGGCCAACTCGGTCTCGGTGATGTTCTTGGGTTTCAACGTCATGCGCCCGGTCCTCCTCAAGCAACCTGCCTGAGAATAATCTAAGGCACGCTGCCTGAGTTGTCAAGGGTAGCTTTCAATCCGACACCATCGGCAATGGGCCACTTCTACATCCCCGACCAGAACCTTGCTGTTCTGTACAAAATATCGTACACTAACGTACAGGAGAGCCGTGATATGAGAACTGTGAATCTGACCGAATTTCGAAGTCATGCCTCGGGAATACTGACCGAGGTAGAACATGGTGAGACGCTGATCGTTCTTCGGCATGGCCGCCCGATTGCCCAAGTGTCTCCTATCGAGAACGAGAAGAACAGGCGCCCCTCGTGGAAGATGCCCGCCATTCGCTTGACGGCAAAGGGAGAAGCGTTATCAACTGCGGTCCTGGAAGAGCGAGAGTATGAGAATCTTCCTTGATTCGTCTTCTTTCGCGAAGCGTTTTGTAGAGGAAGATGGGAGCGAGGCGGTTGAAGGTATCTGTGCCGGAGCCTCCGAGCTTGGGTTGACGGCCTTGTGCGTTCCGGAACTGGTTTCTGCCTTCAATCGACGTCGGCGAGAGGGATCCCTGACCCTGAGTCAATACGGGATTGTGAAGCGTCGGTTGATGGAAGATATTCGTGATGCTGAGATCATCCATCTGACACCGCAGGTCATTGCCGAATCGATCACCATTCTTGAAACAACACCGGTACGAACACTTGACGCCCTCCATGTTGCCTGCGCGTTGGTATGGGAAGCCGAGTTGTTTGTTTCTTCAGACACGAGGCAACTTGCCGCAGCCGAGCAGACAGGACTGAACATTCGAACAGTGTGACGGCTGCTGACGCGGTCGCCCAGCGCCGAAGGCGCTGATGCCCTCGTTCGACGAATTGCTAGTACAACGGAAACTTCGCCGTCAGCGCATGGACTTCGGCCTTGACCGCGTCCATCTCGGCGCCGAACGCGGCCAATTTTGCCGGATCTTCTTTGTCTTCGTCGGCTCTCAAAACCCGATCGATCAGTGTCGCAATGATCTCCATCTCGGCCACACCCATGCCCCGCGAGGTAATCGCCGGGGTGCCGATGCGCAAACCTGATGCGATGTACGGCTTCCTCGTGTCAAAGGGTACGGTGTTCTTGTTGACGGTGATGTCAGCCAGGCCCAGCCACCGCTCGGCCTTCTTGCCCGAGATGAAGTCTGCGCCCAGATCGATCAGAAAGAGATGATTGTCAGTGCCGCCGGAGACGATCCGCCAACCCTTGGCCTTCATCGCTACACACAGGGCGACGGAGTTCTCGACCACCTTCTTCTGGTAGGCGTTCCACTCCGGCTTGAGGGCCTCGGCAAAGGCGACGGCCTTGGCCGCGATGACGTGCATCAAGGGACCACCCTGTACTCCCGGGAAGACTGCCTTGTCGATCGCGGCAGCCCACTCCTCGGTGCAGAGAATCATTCCGCCCCGGGGACCGCGCAAGGTCTTGTGGGTCGTCGTCGTGACGAAATGGCAGTGGGGCACCGGCGAGGGGTGGAGGCCCGCGGCCACCAGGCCGGCGATGTGGGCCATGTCGGCCATCAGGAGGGAGCCCGCCTCGTCGGCGATGGACCGCATGCGTTCGAAATCAATGGTCCGCGGATAGGCCGAGGCCCCACAGACGATCAGGCGCGGGGAATGCTCCAGGGCCAGGGCGCGAACGGCATCGTAATCGATCGTCTCGCTCTCCTTTTCGACACCGTAGGCGACGACGTTGTACTCCATGCCTGAGAAATTCAGGGGATGACCATGGGTCAGATGACCGCCATGGGTCAGGTCCATCCCCAGGAGGGTATCGCCGGGCTTCATGACGGCCAGATAAACACCCATGTTGGCCTGGGCACCGGAATGAGGCTGGACGTTGGCATGGTCTGCACCGAAGAGGGTCTTGGCCCGATCCCGAGCCAGATCCTCGGCAACATCGACATGCTTGCACCCGCCGTAATAGCGCTTGCCGGGATAACCTTCGGCGTACTTGTTGGTCATGACCGAACCCATGGCCGCCATGACACCGAGGGAGACAAAGTTCTCCGAGGCGATCAGCTCGAGCCCCTCGTTCTGTCGTGTCCTCTCTGCCTCAATGGCCTCGGCGACCGCAGGGTCGCTTTCGGCGACGAACGCGTTGTGCATCTGGAAGAATTGGTTCTTGGTGTATTCGGTCATGGTATTCCCTCTCATCCGAGCCTCATTCGGACTCGATTCTGAATCAGATCTCGATCTTGTCGACGCGCCGCTGGTGACGCCCGCCCTCGAATGGCGTACTCAAGAAAACCCGAACTACCTGTTCTGCAACTCCAACGCCCAGGACCCGGGCACCCAGGCACAGGACATTGGCGTCATTGTGACGACGCGCCATTGACGCTGTATAGGCGTCGTGGCACAGAGCCGCCCGGATTCCAGCGTGCCGATTGGCCGACATGCTCATTCCCAGCCCTGTCCCGCAGATCAGAATTCCCTGCACGGCGTCGCCCCGAATGACTCCCTCGGCCAGCCGATGGGCAAAGTCGGGATAGTCGACCGATTCCAGACCGTCGGCCCCCAAATCGATGATTTCATGGTGCATCTCCTTGAGAAAATGCACCAGATGCTGTTTGAGCTCGAATGCCGCGTGGTCCGAGGCAATGAGGATCATCGCAAACCTCCAGGAAATTGCTGATCAGGCGCCGGCTCCTCCAGGGACCGATACTCTTCGAGGGCGAAGCGGTCACTCATGCCCGCGAGGTGGTCCACCACGAGGCGAACGAAGCCCGGCGACGCATGGTATCGGGCATCGACTTCCTGCGCAACCACCGACAGGGGCAAATCCCGAAGGTAGGGAAAGGCCAATTCGTCTCGGGCCCGCAACAACACGTAGGACGGCAGGGTCAGGGGGTTGAGCCAGAATGCCCGAAAAAGGGCAGTCATCACCTTGCGCGCCCGCCAATCCTGCCGGTTGACCTGGGGGTGATTGATGATGAACCGATAGATGAAGGTCTTGAGCTCGATGAAGAGTCGATGCACCTCGTCCGAGAACCACACGGCAGCCCGCGGGATCTTCGGCCTTGCGTCCAGGAAGGACCGGCGATCGGAGATGTGATGGCGGACGGACATTGTTCTCAGCATGGGGGCGGACTGTTCGATCACATCGGTGACGAAGAGCCTGATCATCCCCCTGATCAGGAGGTTCTGGCGCAACCACCGTCGATTCTGATCCCGGTACTGGGGACCCAATCGCTCCATGATCACCTGGGCGATCTTGAGCTCTTCCACCTTTTCCAGGCGAACAGAGCCCGCTCTCAAACCGTCCTCAAGATCATGGGTCTGCTGGGCGATCTCGTCGGCCACCGCCACCACCTGCCCCTCGAAATGACAGGCGTCCCTCAGGGCAAGCCCCTCAGGATTGGGCAACGGAAAAGCGAAATCTTCGGACCACGACGTATGTTTGAGGATCCCCTCCCGGACCTGGTCGGACAGGCCGAGGCCCGGGTGGTCATACCGGCGTTCCAGGAGGTCGACAACCCTGAGGGAATGGTAGTTGTGCTTGAAGGTCCCTGCCTTGGCGATGACCGATGAAGACAACACGATCTCGGGAACGTCCCCGGCCAGAATCTCCTGCAACACCGTTTCCCCTGTATGACCGAAGGCGGTGTGGCCCAGATCGTGACCCAGGGCGATGGCTTCGACCAGATCCTCGTTGAGACCCAGGGAACGTGCGATTGTCCGGCCGACCTGCGCCACTTCCAGGGTGTGGGTCAGTCGGGTCCTGGGATGGTCCGCCAGGTGGGGGACGAAGACCTGGGTCTTGTGCTTCAGCCGACGGAAGGCCCTGGAGTGGAGGATTCGATCCCGATCCCTCTGAAATGCCGGGCGGAGGTCATCCTCGCTCTCGTCAATGCCGGAGCGTACCGCCTCGACAGACAGAGTCGCCCACGGTACCAAGCGACGTCTCTCATCGTCCTCCAGAAACTGCCGGTCTCTCATCGAGAATGTGTCCGTCGCCATCAGTGCTCATGCCTCCCGGTGTCAGCCCAGAATACAGGATTCAGCAATTGCCATCATGGCCCCGACCAGACGAAGACTCCCGACCACCAAAACTGGATCGTCCAGATGGGCCACAGCCTCGGCGGGGCTCCCGGCAACAGCTGCTCCGGGGAAGGCCTCCAGCATCACATCTACGGCCATGCCCCTGGGATCTTCCAGGGGGCACAGGACAACGTCGGCGACGACCGGCTCCAGAACCTCGGCCATCTTCCCGACGGGCTTGTCATCAAGACAGGAAAAAACCAGATTGAACCGGGAGGGCTGTTGCCGGAGGAAGTCCGCAAGGCTCTCAACCGCCTCGATGTTGTGCGCCCCGTCCAGAAGGATCGACCGGTCTCCAATCTGAACCCAGGACAAACGACCGGGCCAATCAACGGTGCTGAGACCCTCGGCCACACCTTCTGGGCTCAGTGGATCAACCCATCCCAGCTCCCTGCATGCCTCGGCCATCGCCAGTGCAAGATGGAGATTTACCTTCTGATGTTCTCCCTCCAACGGTACCGCCAAATGTACCCAGTCAGAACCGGACCACCGAGCCTCAAGAACTCCCGGAGGGGATGTCCGGAGGTCAATCCAGGTCGAAGCCTCACGGGCGTTCGCCAGGGCCAAACGATCTTGGACCCAGGGATCGACCTGCATTCCGTAGACACCGATCTCGGCCGATGCCAAGGCAGCGCCCTTGTCTCGAGCAATCGCTTCCGCCGATTCGCCCAACCACCGCTGATGGTCCGTACCAACATTGGTCAACCCGGCAACGGCACTACCGGCCGCTCGCGAGGCATCCCACCGTCCCCCCATACCGGCTTCGAGGATGGCAACGTCAACCCCACTCTGGGCAAACCATACGAAAGCAGCAGCCGTAAGGGTTTCAAAGAACGTCAGGTCCTGAAAAGCCTCAAGTCTGTTGAGAATCGCCCCCAGACTGCGGTCACCAATCTCGCACCCATCGACCCGAATTCTCTCGTTGACCCGAACCAGATGGGGGGAGGTTGCCAGGCCGGTCCTTGCGCCTCCCGCCGACAGAATCCGCTCCAGCATTGCCGCGGTCGAGCCCTTACCGTTGGTCCCGACAACCAGGACCGAAGAGAACGCCCTCTGTGGATTCCCCAGCTTATGAAGGGCGTCCGTCAGTCGATCGAGGCTGGGTCGGATCCGCCCGGGAAGGCGACGGACAAGCGAGGGAAAGAGCGTTTCCATAAGATTGACGGCACCTCTCAAGAACCCCCACAAGGGCTTGGACGCAGGCTGGTTCCCATCCGAAAACCCCGGACAGGGATATTGAACAGGCTACCGGAAGTAACCCAGACACGTCGCAAGGGTCGATTTCAATTCGCGGCGATCGACCACATTGTCAAGCATGCCGTGTTCCAAGAGAAACTCCGAACGCTGGAATCCTTCCGGCAGGGTCTGCCGAATCGTCTGTTCGATCACCCTGGGTCCGGCAAAACCAATCAGCGAGGCCGGCTCGGCAATATTGAGATCACCCTGCATCGCGAAGCTGGCCGTCACACCTCCGGTTGTTGGATCAGTGAGGACCGAAATAAAAGGAAGTCGTTTCTCCCGCATTCTCGCCAGGACCGCAGAAATCTTGGCCATCTGCATCAGAGAGAGGATTCCCTCCTGCATCCGGGCGCCACCGGAACACGAGACCACCACCAAGGGGAGGCGCCGATCCAGACAACGCTCACCGGCCAAGGCAATTTTCTCGCCAACCGCGGAGCCCATCGATCCACCCATGAACCCGTATTCCATCGCTGCAACGATCGTCGGTCCTCGCTCGATATCACCCTGGCCGACGACCACCGCATCCTGGGGGCCAATTTTCTTCTGGTACGCCTTGATCCGATCCTTGTAGGCCTTCGAGTCTTTGAACTCCAGCGGATCCGTCGAACGAATCCTATTGAACAGAGTCTTGTACCGGCCGCCGTCGAAGAGGCTTTCCAACCGCTGATGAGCCGTCATCCTGAAGTGGTAGTCACACTTCGGACAGACATGCGAATTCTTGGCCGCTTCCTCATGGTAGAGAATCGCCCCACATCCTTCGCACTTGACCCACAGGCCCCGAGGGACCCCCTGTCCTTTTTTCATCTATTGCTCCGTCTTCAAACCCCGCCGCAATCTATCCGCGGCAACAACATCAAACCCCAACCGGGCCGGGGTCGGAGTCGGAGGGTTACCCCTCAATCCTTGGCGCCATCTTCCTCAAATTCATTGGGGATCCCCAACCTCATGCAGGCAGCGTCATACATCTGATGCGCCGCTTTCTGGGCGGCCTGAAGATCCGAAATTTTCAGCTTGACAGCGGCCAGCTCTTCCTGAATCTGGGCCTCGAGGTCCTCGATCTGCTTCTTTTCCTGTTGCAGCACGTCTTCGTATAGCTTCTTTTGACTGTCGGAAAGGGTCATCGTCTCCTCCTTGGAATAAAATCAGCGAACTGTAAACGGCACGCGAACCGGAATCCACATGCGAACTTTCACGCCACGCTTGGTGGCCGGTTTGTATTTCCACTGTTTGACGGCATCCTCGGCTGCCTTCTCAAACCCGACTCCTGAACGAGTGGAATTCAGCAGCTTGACCTGTTCGATGTCACCGGAAATGCCAACCAGGATCTCAAGTGTCACGGTCCCTTCTGCTCTCATCTTGAGTGCCATCTTCGGATAGGATGGAGTCTTCTTGGAGATAATTGAGGGCAGAATGACACCAGGGCCACCCGGCTCAATAATGTCGCCTTCCGTCACCGTAGGCGTTGGTGTCGGGGGAATCGGAGTCGGAGTCGGGGTTGGCGGAATCGGAGTCGCCGTCGCCACCGGCGCTACCGGCTCCGGAGTCGGTGTGGGCTCAGGTGTGGGCTCAGGCGTGGGAGTCGGTTCAGGCGTGGGAGTCGGGGGAATCGGCGTTGGCGTCGGGAACTCTTCCTCAAGCCGCTGCCGCATCTCCGCACTTTTTTCTTCGACTGTTTCGCTGGCGGCCCGCGCTGCTGCCTCGATCATTTCCTCTTCTGTCATCAATCCCGCGACCGCTGTCGGCGTTTCAACAACGACGGCCACCGGAGGTTCGCCCTGCTGAGGCGGACCCTCCTGAGAACCTCCACGCATCAACATCCAGAGACCACCAATGACGATCACAAGTGCCGCGGCGCCGATCAACAACCATTTGAGATTGGACGACCCTTCGCCCGAGGCTCCCTCGACAGCCATCACATCATCTTCGGCTACCGGTTCGACACTGTCAGCCGGAAGAGTATCCAACGGTGTTGACCCCGCCGACTCTGTCAAAAGAGCACCGGCCGGAACATCCGCCTTGACTGATTCTTTTGCCGACGTCTTCCGACCGGGAATCTGGGTGAATTTTTTACCCTTCGCCAGCTCTCGCATGAACCTGGCAAGAGCAGCAGAATCGACGGTCCAGCCATGCTTCCGCATGACGCCTTCAAGGTCGCTCTGGAAGTCACGAGCCGATTGATAACGATCAGCAGGATCCAGCTGAAGAGCCCTGAGGACAACCTGTTCGACGTCCTGCGGGATTTCCGGATTGACCTCCGAAGGCAAGGTGACCTTGGGATTTCGAACCTGCTCAAGGATGGAAAGTTCGGAATCTCCGGCAAAGACTTTCTTGCCGGTCAACATCTCGTACAACACCAATCCCAGGGAAAAAATATCCGATCGGTGATCGATACTCTTGCCCCAAGCCTGTTCCGGCGACATGTATTGCAGCTTGCCCTTGAGGGCGCCGGCTCGGGTATGGGAGGCCTTCGAAGCCGCCTTGGCAATTCCGAAGTCACAGAGTTTGATGTCACCGTCATTTGAGATCAGGACATTCTGCGGAGAAACATCCCGGTGGACCAACCCGAGGTCCCGATCCTCAAAATCCTGTTTTCGATGGGCGTAGTCCAAAGCCGAGGCCAACATCGTTGCGATATGAAGCGAAATCGGGATCGGAGGATGGGCCTTGCGATCTCGACAATTCTTCAGCAGGGCCCGCAGGTCAAGCCCCTCGATGTATTCCATCGCGATGTAATACGAACGATCAATCTTGCCAAGATCATAGATGTGGATGATGTTGTTGTGGTTCAACTGCGCGGCCAGCTTGGCCTCGTCAATGAACATTGTAACGAATTCGTCATTGTCGGTCAGGTGCGGCAGGATTCGCTTGATGGCAACTGTTTTCTGGAAGCCCTCCATACCCATCATCCGCGCCTTGAACACCTCGGCCATACCGCCCGTTGCAATGTGTTCCTTCAGAATGTACTGCCCAAACTGGTTCTCGTCGGCTGCCTTGGTCTGGGGGGGGGTCACAGGCTTTTCCGGGGCTGCTGCCGGTGGCGGTGCTGCAGCTGCTGCCTTGGGTTGTTTCGGCACAGAGGCTGTCGGCGCTTTCGGCGCGGAAGGGGGCGCCGTTTTCTTGGCCCCGCGAACCGGCTGAACATCCAGTCCGGCAAGGGTCTTGGACAAGATTGCATCGACGTCGGTGTCTGACGGCGGTGTCGGTCTCTTGCTGTGGTGGGGCGTACTCTTGCTGTCCACCAGCCCGGCCAGAACATCGTCGACCTTGGCCGAGGAAGTGCTCTGGGGTTGGGGACTCTTTGGCGTCTTGGGCTGGGCCTTGGTGACGTTACTGCCCTCAACGTCAGACAGGATGTCCCCGAACAACTCGTCGGAAGTCAAACTCCCCTCTTCCATGCCGGCCGACCGGCGCAAAGCCTCAAGCATGTCCTGGGGAATAGCCTGGGTCGCCGCAGGATCGGCCGCTTCCTTGAGCAAGGCGTTGATCCGTTCGAGAAGATCAGACCCGGAAAAGGGTCGTCCCAAAATGCCCTGGGCGGAATATTTTGCGGCTTCTCCCACAGGGTCATCGCCACTGTAGCCGGACATTAGGATCAGAATCGGCGTTGTCCGCAATCCTGCGCGGCCCCTCAATTGGGTGATCGCATCTTCGATTTTGATTTGTGGAAGGACTGAGGTCATGATGACCGCATGAGGTTCGAACGCCGCACAGACCTCGACGGCAGCATCGATATCGCCTGCGACTTCCACGGCATAACCGGGGCCGCTCAGTGCCTCCTGAACCCGCTCCACGTATCGCGGTTCGTATTCGACGAGAAGAATATTCGCGCTCATATCACCATCCTCAGGTGTCGGACCAAGTGAAGAGTCCACGTTTATTATGTTCGACCTGTCCACGAAGTCAACCGCACCCAGCGGCAGAATACCACTTCGTCGGACAATTTCTCAAAATCTCCCCTCCTTCAATCAGGGCGTCATTCGAGCCAAACGAGCCAAATTCTCGAACTCGGCGGACGGACAAACCATGCCCCCCGGTAAGATTGGGTTCTGGTGAAC
>CAYSHZ010000066.1:0-14640 GCA_964430905.1 uncultured Thermoanaerobaculia bacterium
GCTCCCAGAGCCGAAGAGTCTGCGGGTGAACCTGGTAGCGCTCGGCCACCCAGGAGATCATTCGATAACGGGGCTTTGACTTCACGGGTCTCTTCCTTTACGCAAGTCTCATAGAGCACTATAGCAACTCGGCGGATGAAGGCGCCCGAAATATCGGGCGCCTTCATCAGATCCTATTCTCGAACCGTGTCGATAACGGGCCGGTTCCCTCTCGAGGCTCCCGAAAGGAAACCTCTATTGATCGCTTTGGGCATCAACATCAACGTACTCGGCATCGATGACGTCATCCTCGGGGTTCCCTGACGTTGCGCCGGCCGTCGTCTCGGGGTTTCCGGCTTCCGGCCCGGGCTGCTGCGCCTGACTCTGATACAGGGACTCGGCAACCTTGTGGCTCGCTCCAGTCAGTTTTTCATACGCTGCATCCATCGCCTCGGGGCTCTCCCCCTCGAGAGCAGTCTTGGCCTCGGCGAGGGCGGCCTCTATCGAAGCCACATCGCCAGCCGCCAGTTTCTCCTTGTTCTCGGTCACCAACTTCTCGGTCGAGTAGATCAAACTGTCGAGCTTGTTCCTTGATTCGACCTGGTGTTTCTTGGTTTCGTCGTCACCAGCATGTGCCTTCGCCTCGTCAACCATCTTGCTGATCTCTTGCTCCGACAAACCGGAGGAACCACTGATCTGGATCTTCTGCTCAACTCCGGTTCCCCGATCCTTTGCAGCCACATGAAGAATTCCATTGGCATCAATATCGAAGGTCACCTCAATCTGAGGCACTCCTCTCGGGGCGGCAGGAATTCCCATCAAGTGAAATCGTCCCAGCGTTCGATTGTCTGATGCCATGGGGCGTTCGCCCTGAAGGACGTTGATCTCGACCTGGTTTTGGTTGTCGTCAGCCGTCGAGTACACCTTGGACTTCCGGGTCGGAATCGTAGTATTCCTTGGAATGACGATATCGGTAACGCCACCGAGAGTCTCAACCCCGAGGGACAACGGCGTGACATCCAGCAACAGAACGTCCGTGACCTCTCCCGCAAGAACACCGGCCTGGATCGCAGCGCCGATCGCAACTACTTCATCGGGGTTGACACCACGATGAGGCTCTTTCCCGAAGAAATCCGTCACAGCCTTCTGGACCAACGGAATCCTGGTGGATCCACCCACCAGCACAACCTCATCGACATCCTTCGCAGAGAGTCCGGCATCACTCAAGGCCTGTTTGCACGGCCCAAGGGTTCGTTCGACGAGGGACTGAATCATCTGCTCGAATTTCGACCGGTTCAACTTGATTGCCAGGTGCTTGGGACCCGAGGCATCTGCCGTAATGAAGGGCAAGTTGATCTCGGTTTCCATCGTCGAGGACAACTCCATCTTGGCCTTCTCTGCACCTTCCTTGAGCCGCTGAAGGGCCATCCGATCCTGGGACAGGTCCACTCCCTGATCCTTCTTGAACTCATCGACGAGCCAATCGATGACGAGCTGATCAATGTCGTCTCCACCGAGATGAGTATCACCATTTGTCGATTTGACCTCTACGACTCCGGTGCCCACTTCGAGAATGGAAATGTCAAAGGTGCCACCACCAAAGTCGAATACCGCGATGGTCTCATCGTCTTCCTTGTCCAACCCGTAGGCCAATGCGGCTGCCGTCGGCTCGTTGACCAGGCGCAACACCTCGAGTCCGGCAATCTGCGCAGCATCTTTCGTGGCTTGACGCTGAGCATCATTGAAGTAGGCCGGTACGGTGACGACGGCTTTTGCCACCTTCTCTCCAATATAGTCCTCAGCGGCTGCCTTGAGCTTCTGAAGCACAATAGCCGAGATCTCCTGTGGAGAATAAACCTTGCCTGCCGCCTCAATTCTGGCGGTGTCGTTTTCGCCCTTGACAACCTTGAATGGAACCGTCTTGATTTCCGAAGCAACTTCACCGAAACGCCGGCCCATGAATCTCTTGGCGGAGAAAACCGTATTCTCCGGGTTGGTCACGGCTTGACGTTTTGCAACCTGGCCGACCAACCTATCTCCATTATCCGTAAACCCGACAACCGATGCTGTCGTCCTGTTTCCCTCTTGATTTGGAATTACGACGGGTTTTCCGCCTTCCATCACTGCCACCACCGAGTTGGTGGTTCCGAGATCGATTCCTATGACACGAGACATGATATTGTCCTCCTCAAATTTCCTTAGCCACATGAAGGATAAAACCTGAGTTCATCTTTGTCAAGTCAATTTCTGGGAAAAACCGAATATTCCGAAAATGAGGTCTAAATGCACCTCATCCGCCGGAATCAATCAGGCTTGTTTGTGTCCAGAAACGGGGCTTTTTCGTCCTTCGTCGTCAAGACGGCAAAATACCGGAGACGCCGGTCAATAGCCCAGCAAGCGGACCCCAGGACCCTCGTGGGCACCCATTCCGCCCTCGCCTTCCCATGCCAATGATCGGCTCAGGACGAGTCCCGGCGCCTGTCGTCCCGATGCGTCCAGGCCCGAAATCAGCAGTTTTGATCCCCGCGTCGAAATACGATACCTCTGGCCCCATGGATCCGAGAACCCTTCAGGAAGGCTGTTCGACTTCTTGATCAAATCGTCATCACTTTCAGGATAAAAACCATCAAGAAAAAACTGTGACTCTGCCGCTTGGCTCAATCGGCTGATGCGGTACCACGAGACACCCTTCAAAACGCAACCATCCCACACATCAGAGGCCAACCCAAAGGTTGGATTGACCGGATTCCGGGGCATTACAGACAGGGAGAAACCCAGAAGAACAAGGAACGGGACAGCCAACCAGGGCACAATCCCCAACCCCAAGGACTTCTTCTCCTCAACGGGCATTGCGACCCTACTGAGAGACCGGACGACTTCTTCCTGGGTCGCTTCCCGGATAATGCCTCTGTCCAGGAGATCCGCCAAGGCCTTGCAACTGTCAAATTCGACAAATGGACTCTCTGCGATCAGTTCATCAACCGACAAGAGACCATTGACCAGCTGATAGATCTGAAACTGGACCGGAAGAAGCCGATCATCCTGCACTCCTGGCTCCGCGACTGCCTCTTCCGGTGTGTCCGTGAAACTAAAACCCAGACTCTCAAAATCATCGTCGTCATCCTCGCCAACTTCAAAGTGGCGTTCCGGGTTGACCTTGATGAAGACCGCACTCCGATCCGGAATCCTCTGATCAATGAAAGGCCACTCGTCGGTCATTCGAGCGCCTTCCATGATGATGGAGTCTGCTGCCATCGGTTTCATGAGGTCGCGGTCGTAATCAATGTCGGTTTCCTGGGAAAAGTGGTACTCGCCATCTCCCCATCGGAACACCCGATAGACAATCTGAAGAATTTGCTGACTCAGTGCCAGCCTGACGGCTTCACCTTCAACCATCCCATGATCGATCAAAATTCGGCCAAGACGCTGCAGCGTCTCCTCTTGCCGCTTGAGAGCCGCCTCAAGTTCGGCTTCCGATATTTCCCCCCTCTTCAAAAGGATCAGCCCAATCCGATCCTCAGGATGTTGATTCAATGACGACGAACCAACAATACTTCCATCCAGGAACGAAATCGTCACGACATTCCCGGCATCCTTCAGCGTCAAAACTCCTGTCTTCCGCTGAAGGGAAATCAGTTGCAGGATATCTGCAAATGAAAAGTCGCGAAGGGTACCTTCAAGTGCCATCTTACCGCCGATTCCACGAAGACACGGCCGCGACGATCCAGCCGGCCCCGCCCAACACAACAAGTGCAACCTGAATACCAAGAACTGGAAGAGCCGGCTCGGTCACTCGGAGAAACAACGGGGCCCACAATGCGGCACCCAATAGCGGAAGCCAAACAACGAACGTCGAGAAGATTCCCCAAAGGACCTGTCCCGATACAATCTGCCGCCCTCCCGGGACCACAACACCGAGAGTCCTGGTCAAGAGTCCCTTGATCAACTCCCACCGCCGAACCTGGGTAGCCTTGGCAGTTTGCTGTTCAATCGAAACGGCATTTCGTTTGAGGAACACGGAAACGCATTGTTCGCAGTAGGCGCTCTTGTCGTCCGGCCTGAACACCCGGCCGCACTTCCCACACTCCTGTGCCGGACCATACCACCTGCGACGTACCCCCAGCATGCCCGCACCAATTACGAGTCCAACCAGAGCCACCAGCGAGAGAGGGGCCAAGACTATCCCGTCAAGTTGGCGCCATCCGATGGCCGGGTTCTTCATCAAATACTGACCTCCCTCGGTTGCCTGAGAGGCCAGCCCTTCTACAATCCCGGGACCGAGGCGAGGAAAAAGGACTCGATTCTCTTGTCCGGGAAAACCGAGATTCTCGAGAGGTCCCCTGGCAAGTTCCCGAGCCTCCCTGCGTTCCGAATCTCCCTCATCAAAACGCCGAGTCAGATCCAGTGCAATTGCCAAATTGTAATGGCCCAACGCACTGTCAGGATCCATTTTGACAACCTCATTGAAGAGCTCCAAGGCCCTCCATGGATCTCGATCGTCCAACGCATAGGCTCCGAGAAAGAGTCGAGGAAGAGTGGAGTTCGGCGCAACCACCGATGCCTTCTCAAACTCAAGTCGTCCAAGCTCTCGATCACCGTGCAATCGAAGCATTTCGCCTGCAATAACATGGTAGGCAGCGAATCTCTCAAATTCCGGACCCAACTCTATAAATTCGCGCATCGTGGAAAAATCGGCCGTTCGATCCGAAAGGATACCTACAACCCTTTGCTGAAGCGACATTGGAACGAGGCACGAGCGCTGCCAGAGTTCAAGAATCGGTACGGTTCCGAGAATTACAACCAGAGAAAGAACAGCCGCAACGCGTTGAGGCACAGCCATATAGATCCACAGGAACGAAAAAAGGTATATGACTACCCAAATGGGACCCAAACCGGCGAACAACGGCAACGTCACGACAACAGCCGCGAAAATCAGGGCATTGATCCTACTGAAAAGCCGGAGCCCCAAAATATAGGCGTCCACGACAATCAATCGAAAGAGCACAACAACCTGCACGAGAACTGCAACCCCGACCGCCAACGCCAGCGTCAGGACAAACCAGGGAACACAGGAAAAAAATACTGCCCGACGGACAGAGGGCAACCGCATCATATTGACGGCGCCGTTTGCAAATTCTCCCAGTCCCTTGACATGGTGGCCACTGGCCCATGCACGTTCCCCCATCATGAATCGGGGACCCGGCAACAACGGATCCAGACGTTTTGCCGCTTCCAAAAGAGTCTCTCCGCTGGAGCCCGGCCTCCCGATGGAAGCCTCTGCCAATGCCTGAGATAATGGGGTTACTCTCCGAAGCCCAAGGTCTTTCTTTGCCTTCAAGAGTCGCTGCAGGCCCACCTCAAGGTTCTCTTCCTGACCGATGGCCAGGGAATTCTGGACCTCACCCCAAGCGTCATACAACGGGTTCGCGTAACCCACCGCCCCACCGGCCACTAAAACAGCCAAGAGCCCGGCACAGACCAAGGCCCAGGATTTCAGAATGCCGCGGCATTCTCTCCCCCAGCCTCCACCGCAACCCGCTTCACGACGCTTCGGACCCAAACCGACCGCCAAACGGCAGACCAACCCAGCCGGAATCAATCTTCTTCAACCCTCCCGGCGAAAGTTTGCTCGCCGCTTCTCAAGAAATGCTGCCGTTCCCTCTGTCATTTCCGGGCTGGCGGCGCCAACTCCAAACAGGGCCGCTTCGACGGCACACGCCTGATCAAGCTCAAGACCCAACCCACGATTAACCGCTTCAATACACTGGGCCACTGCGAGGGGGCCATTCCGAAGAATGGGCTTCAAAAATTCCTCGACCGTTGCCTCCAGTTCATCGGGATCACACACCCGATTGACCAACCCGATACGCTCGGCCTCTTCGGCCGGAACATTGCGCCCACTGAGAAGCAACTCCAGTGCGCGTCCCCTCCCAACCAGACGTGGTAACCGTTGAGTACCACCGTAACCAGGGATCAACCCCAACTTGACCTCAGGCTGCCCAAAAACCGCCGTTGTGACAGCTACCCGAAAGTGACAGGCCATTGCCAATTCACAACCGCCACCAAGAGCAAAACCATTGACGGCGGCGATGACAGGCTTCCGCATTTTCTCGATTCTGCCAAAAACCGCTTGTCCTCGCTCTGCAAACTCTTTGGCCTCAACGGCACCGAGAGTGTTCAACTCCTCGATGTCAGCACCAGCAACAAACGATTTGTCTCCGGAACCCGTCACACAAATTGCCCAAACCGCAGGATCATCGGCGGCTTCACGAATTGCAGTATCGATCTCTCCCACGGTCGCAACATTCAGCGCGTTGAGCTTCTTGGGTCGATTGACCGCTATCCACAAGATCCGGCCCCGAAGATCAAGTTTCAGGTTTTCGTATTCCATACATCGTCTCCTGTCTGCGTTGCCTCAGTGTATCGCGGTTCCCCATATCAGGCCAGTTCCCGTCAGGAAAAAGCCCATTTTCGAAAACCTCGACTACCAAATGCTCAGTTCCTTGCACAGTGGCCAAAACAACCTCATCATCCCATTGCAGACCGACATCCAGGCATCCATGACTATTGGAACTCAACGACCTCGGGTTAGAATGGTCCCATGATTGAAATCAGTGCATCAACGCCCATCGAAGACCTTGTTGAGGCCTTCCCAAAAGCTGTCCGGATACTGGCTGAACACAATATCGTCTGTATCCGGTGCGGAGAACCCTACTGGGGAACGCTGGGAGAACTGGCGGCCGACAAGGGAGTCACCGACCTTGAACCCGTGCTTGAAGATCTCAGGAAAATACTGACGTAAACGGCATCGGTTGAATTCAGAATTCCGAAATCAATTCAATTCCCAGTGTCGGCAGAAACCTCCCACTCACGCCCCCCACCACAAGGTATTGGGCGCAATCAAGGATGGCGACGGCAGGTTCCCGTCAGAAAAACCGCCTTCGGACGATAATGACGTCATCGGGGAGAATTGCAGGATCTTCAGCCTTGCCCTTGCGGATATCCCCAAGATCATAATTCTGGATCACCTTCTCGTCATCAATCTCTCGGTGAATCTCGATAATCCTGGATGCAAATTTGCTCAAGCCGCCCGCCTGAGAAACGGCCCGCATCAAAGTCAGGCCCCTCGCGATCTCGTATTGCCCCGGAGATCTCACTTCTCCTGTGACAAAGAAGAGCTTCTTTGATGAGACAGAAATAACGTCTCCCTGCCGAATCTCGACATCTCTGCCTTCCTCTCCCGTTCTCACCTTCTGTGTGGAGAAGACCAGAACTTCCGCCGCACCTGCTCGCCGAAGCTCAATCTCTGGACCAGCACCCGAGGAAAGCCCTCCGGCCTCGGCAATTATGTCCGTCAACATGGTCTGCCCATTGAGAAACACTGTTCCGGGACGACGAACCTCTCCTAGAACCACGACGGGCTGGGAATTGAATTCCCTGACCTCAATACTCAGTTGCACGTCGACGAAATAGTCGGCTTCGAGCAATCTCTCAAGCTCGGCGGAGATATCTCCGACCCTCCGACCAGCCGCCTTGACCTGCCCAACGAGGGGGTAATTGATGACACCCTTCTCCGACACCTGAAACGATCCACACAACTCTTGATGCTGGAAAGAGGTGACCTCAAGGACATCCCCCTCTCCAACCAGGTAACCGTTTTTTGAACCTTCGGCCGCACAGAACACGGCCACGGCCATGAGCAACAAGAAACTATATACTGCAGGAATCTTCACTCCGAACCTCTCACCAACACCAATCGACCACTCTCACCGCGGAGATCAATAGCCGAAAATTAAATCAACAAGCCACATCTTGTTGAGGTAAGCATAAGGGTCGAGAGAATCACGATCCTCATAAACATAACTGGCTCGTACCGCCAACTTGTCAGTAATTCTGAAGCCCCAACCCGCCCCGAAGATCTTCAGATCGTCGGACCGTTTCAGACCCAAATACTCGTCGGGAACATTGTAATCGTTCGTCTGAAGACGAGCCCGAACCTGGCCGAAAGACCGCCCAAGTTCAAGGTCGTAGAGAAGTCGCCCTCCGGTCGCGGTATAGTAAGAATTCAGCCCGTAATTCGAGGCGAAAGGCTGCCTGAGAAGATCCAACCGCAAGCTTGACCCATGCCCCAGGGCCCACGACACGTTTCCGTTGATGACCATACCGGAAAAATCCTCGAACCCGGGAGTTTCTGAGGCCACTTCTGAATAATCGGTCTTCCCGTAGCCGACCCTGAGTTCAGTCGACAGCACGCCCGTGACCTGCCCTCTGAAACCAACAGTCAAGGCCGTGGCAGTATGCTTCCTGATCTGATCCGCATGACTGTCCGGATCGTAACCCCTGTAGCCCAAACTGACATCCATGACCAGGGTCGGAGTCAATTGGTGCAGCCAACCGCCTCTGACGGTTGTTTGGGTGTAATCAAACCACGACTGAACGTCTGTATCCGTCTCTCCCCGCCAATCAACCAACAGGGTGTTGAAATTCAGGGTGACACCATCCCTCGAGTTCAGCCAGTAGCTGGTATTGAGACCGATTGCGTGCTTGCTGAACCTCCGCCCGTTGAAGACCAACTCACCACCCGGATCGACTTCCTGAGTTGACACGGCGCCATCGATAAAACTGTAGTTCGCTCCTACGATCAATCCGTTGGAAAACTCGAAATCCCCCCCAATCCTCAGGAAATGGTCCCAGTTGTTCTCAAGAACTCTCTTCTGGGATTTTCGATACTGGGGTGTGTAGGAGAACCTGATGACCGACTCCCTGATGGGCATCTCGAACAAGAGTCGAAGCCGGGCAACATAGATGTTGTCCCCAACTTGATCTATTGAGCTCCTCCAAAAATTACTGTGGTTCTCCCAGGTCAATTGAAGGGCCGGACTGAAAAGGAACGGTCCCACTGCAATCGGTTGATTCCCTGACGAGGAAACCAATCCAGAGGCCGACGGAAGAGAGCTGGCAGTCTGAAAACCCTGCGCAGCCGCAAGGGAGGCGCCTACAATGCAGCCCAGCCCAAAAATCACGATTGTCTTGGACTTCATTCTGACTAGCCTCCCACTCACTCACTGTGAACGCATCATACTCGTACCACACGTTTTCTGCAAGATTCAGCCCCAGGTGCAACTGAAATGTCCAAGCCGGCAAGGCCGGAATCATTCTCAGCCCCAAATCGACCTAGAAGCATTGGAGGCCGGCCCCTGGGAACACGCGAAGACCAACTGTGAGACGGTTACTCAACCACCAAAGGCAATATCCTCACCGACGGGATATGATAACTCTCGATTGGAGGAGATTCCCATGTCGATCCCACTGCTCGAAACATCCTGGAGTACATTTCCGAGGAGGCTGAAGGACCTCGATTCTTGGATCGGGCTCACGGTCATCATTTGTCTGATTGTCCCTGGGCTTGGGTGTTCCCCACCCCCACCTCCACCCCCAACAGGAATCACCAATGCCGAACTCGGCCTGTCGATCGGCAGCCTGGGAAAAGAGTGGGCTCTCGATACGAACAACCAACGCACACTGATCCTCGTACCCTCCAACCCAGAGCGACGCGGAACGGTTGAATTCATCGTGGGACCTGAAGAGAACGGAATCAACCTGGTCGCGGCCGTCAATGATCACCGCCAAGAGATCGAGGCTCGTCCCGGCGGCGTTTACTCTGGCGCCCAGGAGTTGAGCGGGCCGATGGGTACAGCATTTTACTCACGTGGCCGCTACGATGACGGCGATTCGACCCTTGAGGAAACACGGCTGTTCTCGATACATCCCCGTTCCAGTCGAATGCTCCAGATTGTCTATCGCTACCCTGCCGGGGACGACTCCTCCCAACGGGTTGGTGAACTGATCAACCTGTTGGGTGAGGTGGAGTAGTTCCCCATTTCGAGGTCTCCGAAGGCACGAGGTTCACGCGCATGCATAACCCCCTTCAGCAGGCCGATGTTCTTGAATATTCGATATATGGGAGGATATCCCTGAATTCCACAAGAGGCTCGGTCAGAGGCTCCGGGCGCCGACCTTGGCCAGAATATGATCGAAGCGCTCCTCAAATCCGGCCTTGAAGGGTGCGTGAAAAGGAGAAACCTTCGTTCGCTCCAGCTCGGCCGTAAAGCCCCCACCTTCGACCCTCACTCGATAGATCAGCGAGGTCGTCCCCATCCAGGAGAAAACAACGACCAAGGTGTCGCCCTTGAGCCGAATCGAGGCGATGTCCTCAAATTGACGGCTGTGGATCTCACGTTCCACCCGGACGACAAAATCCTCCGGGAGGCCCTGATCAACCGCGAACGCTTGCACCCTGAAACCTCCAATAAAAAGGCGGCGCGGCTGGTGCCGCGCCGCTCAGTAAATACTGTCGCTCAATACCTGGATTACTTGTTCTTGAACTCGTGAACAGCGGCCTTGTTGGTCATCTCCTTGGCGAGATCAACAACCTTCGAGTGACCATCGTCCTTGTGGCATCCGTTACAGGTTTCCTGCGTCGGAATCACCAATCCATTGGCAACAGCCTTCTCACGATCCTTCATAATGCTCATCTTCTTGAAGTCCGCACCCGGACCATGACACGCTTCACACTGAACGCCGGGAAGGGCCTCATCATGATTGGTCGCATGGCACGCGCTACATTTGCCGGCATCATATACAGGATCTGTCGAACCCTTGGCGGCATCGAAAGCCTTCGCATGTGTGGTCTGTTCCCAGGAAGCGAACTGCACCTTGTGACACATTTTGCACTTCTTCGCACCCACGTATACATGATCCTGTGCCTGAACTACGCCTGCCGTAGCCACAACCACAATCACCAGCAACAACAGAGTCATTCTCCTCATACTTGCCTCCTTGTTTCACGCGTCGGCTGCATGCCGCGCTGAGGCAAATGTACCACCGTCGACCCCCAGTTTCAAGATTGACACGGCCGTGACAATCGTTTCCACACTTGAACCAATTCCCACACCAGACAACCTCCCGAAAGTCATACCTCCGTTTCGGGTGGAGGAAACAGCCACGGAGTCGAGTCTTCAACGGCTCCTTCCGGTTCGTGGCAGCGTCGGCAGCGGGCTTCATAGACTCCTGACGCTCCGACAACGACCCGTTGATCGGAGGGAATCAACCTCTGGGTGTAGGATGCGGAAGCACCGCACCGGGAACAGATCGCCGTAATCTTCTTGACCTGCTCCGCCAATGCAAGCAACTCCGGCATCGGTCCAAAAGGAACACCCCGATAGTCCATATCAAGACCGGCAACAATGACTCTCTTCCCGAGATTGGCCAGGTGCGAACAGACCTTCGGCAGACCGTCGTCAAAGAACTGGACCTCGTCAATTCCCACGACATCCGTCCGGGGATCAACCTTGACCAGGATATCTTCGGCCTTCTCAACGACCTCACAGGGAATCCTCTGCTTGGAATGAGATACGACATCCTCTTCAGAGTATCGATTATCCGTCGCCGGCTTGAAAACCTGGAGCCTCTGCCTCGCAATCGCCGCCCGTCGAAGAAGTCGAATCAACTCCTCCGATTTCCCAGAGAACATCGGCCCTGCGACCACCTCAATCCACCCACCACCCGGAGTTCCACGCATCATTACAAGAGACTACCAGATATTTTGGAACCTCCTTGACGAGATACCGGTAACCTCCGGCCGAATTCTGGGAGATAATCCATCTAGGAGACTGCGGGGCATTGGGGTCCGAATGGCAGCACTGAATCAATGCCCTACAACCTCCTGGGAGGCGTAATGCAACAAAAAAGTTACTGGGATCTGGCCGCACGAGCCGTCTCGCAGGATCAACCCACAGTCCTGATCGCCATCGTCGGCCATCATGGATCAGTCCCCGGAAAGACCGGGGCCATGATGGTCGTCACACCAGAGAGTGTCGCGGGCACCGTCGGAGGCGGTCTCGTCGAACATCGGTTGATCAACCTCGCTCGCAGCGGTCCCCAAAACCAGATTCTGCCCTTTTCTCACGACGGTGAAGCCTCTGACTCGATCTGCTCTGGACAACAGACCATCGCCGTTGTTCCGCTGACACCGTCACACCTCGCCCATTTGGAGATCCTGTCCGAGATGGAGGCCGAAGGTGCACCCGGAATGCTGACCCTGGGTCCAGAGGGCCCTGGGGTCGATCGAGGTTCGATTGGTCCAACTCTCTTGACGGAAGATGAAGGGCACTGGCATTTCACAATGCCTATCGGGCCCCTGGACACGCTGACGATCATCGGGGGAGGGCATGTCGGCCTGGCCCTGTCCCGGGTGATGTCCGCTCTCCCTTTTCGGATTGTGGTTCTGGATGATCGGGAAGACCTGGCAACCCTCTCACAGAACACCTGGGCCCACGACATCCGACGAATTCGATGGTCCGAGGTCGCGGCTGCCGTCCCCCAGGGTGATCGGTCATGGGTCGTCATCATGACCCGGGGCCACGCCCACGACACCAGAGTCCTGACCAACCTCCTGCCCCTCGATCTCCGCTACCTCGGCATGATGGGCAGTGCCGCCAAGGTTCGCCAGGTCTTCTCCTTGATGGAGCAAAAAGGAGTTTCCTCTCAAGAACTCAGACGTGTCCATGCGCCCATCGGAGTCGCCGTCAATTCTCATACACCCGAGGAAATTGCCATCTCGATCGCCGCAGAGATCATCCAAGTAAAGAATCGACCTCGCTGAAGAAACGGTTCAGGGTTTCGAAGAAAGGCGTCTATATCAAACACCAACTCCGGGTCATAACGCCGCGTGACGTAGAGACCCCGGGGGCCCCGAAAATCGGGAACACCCGCTGACGTCGAAATTCCGGCCCCCGTCAGAACCACGATCCGTCGAGCCTTCCCCAGCACATCGGCACACTGATCGGGTGTCATCGTCTCTTGCATCGAACCCCAGTATATCTGGAGATGGCCTTCGCCAAATACTTTGTCAATCTGTCAGAACCAGGAATCCCATCAAGGGAACTCCGCCTCCGCCGGGCCTGTTCTTTCCCCTAAACGGGTCTATTTCCCAATTTTTTGGAGAGGAACGGGTTAGAATGTCTTCAGGGGGCATCATGCGAACCCGTTTTGTCAATCTGAGAATCCCCGGGATGGGGAACGAAACACCCAGGGCTGAAATCCTGGTGACGGACGGCCTGATTGAAGAGGTCTTGGAAGACAACTCTCAGACGGCGGTCGGGGGTGAGCAGTGGGTTGACCTCAACGACGCGCTGGTCCTGCCGGGACTGATCGACGGCCACGTTGACTTGGCCGACCCCGGCTTCCCTCTCCGTGGTGACTTTTCCAGCGGGACGGCGGCAGCAGCAGCAGGCGGCGTGACTTGTATCGTCGACCTGCCGTGTTCTTCTGACCCACCCGTGACAACCGAAGAAAGTCTGGACTTCAAGGCCCGGGTTGTATCATCCAAGGCCCATGTTGACTTCATGCTCTGGGGAGGCATCTCCGGTAATACATATGAACTCGGTGACTGGAAGAAAACCCTTCTCGGGTTCGTCGAGTCCGGAGTCGCCGCAATCCACCTCTCAATGCGCTCTGACCTCAGTGATTGCCGTGAACTAGATTTTGAGCAGATGGCCGAGGTCACACAGGAAGCATGGCGGCTGGGCATTCCCGTCGGACTCCATGCCGAAGCCCCGGACCCCATCCGGGCGGCAATCCGTGAACGCCGAGACATGGGGACGGATGGGCCCTCCGCATGGTCCGGAGCCCACCCCACTGATTCAGAATATTCGGCCATTGCCGTCGCCCGCGAACTCTGCCGCTCCACCGGTGTCAAACTTCACTTGCTGGGTGTCGCCTCGGGAGACGGGCTGGATCTCGTCCTCGAGGGCCGCCAGGAGGGTTTGCCGTTGAGCGCGGGCACCTGCCCGGCATATCTCGAGTTCTGCACCGACGACTTCCACCGGAAGGGTTCCGTTCTCAAGCTGAGTCCCGCCCTCAAGGCCATGGAAGACCGGTATCGCCTCTGGCAGGGGTTGAGGGACTCAAGCATCCAGTTCGTCAATTCGGGGCACGTTGCAACCCAGTGGCCCGAAGAGAAAAACACAGGATCAATCTGGACCGATCGTTCCGGTTTCCCCGGCATCCAGTCCACCCTGCCCTATCTCTACTCGGAGGGCGTCTCAACCGGACGCATCAGTCTCGAAAGGATGATTGAGCTGATTTCTTCCGGGCCTGCCCGGTTCTTCGGAATCGATCATCTCAAAGGCGCTCTCAAGCCTGGGATGCATGCAGATTTCGTTGTATTTGATGACAACCAGAGTTGGGAGATTCGTGCTTCGACGATCCATGGACTCAACAGGTTTACCCCGTTCGAGGGCGCCCGATGGACCGGCAGAGTCAGGGCCACCTACGTCCGCGGAAACTGCGTTTATCGCCTGAGCCCGGACGGTCGGGAGATGTTCGGAACCCCCGGCTCAGGACAGTGGGTCACGCGGGGACAACAACGCTGATACAAGCCCGCAAGAAACCATAACCATTTGAACCTTCAACTCTCCGACCCTTAGACCCTTTGCCTAGATTCTTCCTGATTGACTTTTCAAACGATTGTTTTATACTGCTGTTCTAAACGATTGATTGTCGTCCCTTTCGATGCAGGAGAACAGCGTGGCAACTGAAAACAAGTCCGACAACGCAGAAACCCAGGAGCGAATTCTCCGAGCCGCAGAACGACTCTTT
>CAYSHZ010000067.1:0-14639 GCA_964430905.1 uncultured Thermoanaerobaculia bacterium
CGCCGGAACCCAGGCGTTTTTTGATCAGAAAACGCCCGGCCAGCCGGACGCCGGGAAGAAGATCGACCACGGCCGACGTGTCTCCCGGTTGGGGGAGAGCACCGGGATCGGCCAGAGCAGTGTTTTCGTCTCTTTCCCGCACGAACCTACTGTAGCGGATTCGCTGTTGTTCCCGCCTGTGGCGCCACTCAAGTATGATGCCCCTTCGCTGGAGGTTGTGATGGTTCATGTGACGTCGGAAATTGGAAGGTTGCAAAGGGTCCTGGTTCACGAACCGGGGCTGGAGGTGGACCGCATGGTCCCTCCGATGATGGAGGAGTTGCTCTTTGACGACATCCTCTTCGGTGAAAGGGCCAGAGAGGAACATGGGCGCTTTCGACGTTTGCTGCAACTCCTGGGCATCGAGGTTGTCGAGGCGCGGACCCTGCTTGAACAGACTCTCAATAACCCCGAGGCCCGCGCCTGGCTTTGGAGAATGCTCACGCCGGAGTTCCCGCTGGACCTTCGGGACCTCCCCGAGGAGATTGATCCGGCCGAGGCTGCGAGGGTGGTCGTCGAGGGTCTGGTGCACACCGAGGCCCATCAGGGAGTCGAGGTCGAGGATCTCTTTCGGATTGCTCCCCTGCCGAACTGGTGTTTCCAGCGTGATCCACAGGTTGTGCTGGGAGATGGCGTCATCTTCTCGGCGATGGCGACGGCGGCCCGCTGGCGCGAGAGTATGTTGTCTCGTTGCATCTTCCGTTTCCACCCGGATCTAGCCGACACCCCGACGCTTGCCGACCCCCTGCGTCCCGACTGCGACACAACCCATTTTCTCGGTCTCCACCGACCCCGCCTCGAAGGTGGGGATGTTCTAGTTCTGTCTTCCGATGTCGTGGCGGTCGGTGTCAGCGAGCGGTCCAACACCCAGGCGATCGACGTGCTGACCCGGGCCCTCGCGGGGCTCGAGAACGGGCCACGTTATCTGATGGCGGTAGACCTGCCGAATCGTCGGGCATACATGCATCTGGACACGGTCTTCACTCCGGCCGATCACAACGCAGCCCTGGTCTATCCGCCGGTCATCACGGGTTCAGGCTCCGAGGCCGCGAAGACCTACGAAATCGACCTCCACGCATCGACCCCGGAACCGGTCGAGCGGGGCGCTTTGCTGCCCGCCCTGGCTGCCCGGGGCGTCGACCTCAAACCAATTGCCTGCGGGGGCGATGATCCCCTGGCCCAGCAACGGGAGCAGTGGACCGACGGTGCCAACACCCTGGCCCTGGCGCCGGGTGTCATCACTTTGTATGACCGCAATGTTGCGACAGCGGACGAGTTGAGCCGCCACGGGTTCCGTATCGTCAACGCCAAGGATGTGCTGCTGGGACGCGAGGAAGTATCTCTTGATGATCCGGGGCGCGTCTGTCTCCTGCTGGAGAGTCACGAGATTTCCCGCGCCCGGGGTGGCCCGCACTGTTTGAGTCATCCGCTGGTCAGGGATGATGTTGGATAGGAGGACTGGAGTCTGAGGAGAGAGTTACCGGAAATTTGATATTGAAGAGAAATACGATGCCGTGGTGATCGGCTCAGGGATCGGCGGCCTCGGGGTTGCGGCCCTCTTGGCCTCAGAGGCCGGCAAGCGCGTTCTGGTCCTCGAACGGCATACGGTCGCAGGGGGCTTCACCCACACCTTCAGCCGCAAAGGCTGGGAGTGGGATACCGGCCTCCACTACGTTGGCGGTGTTCAGGATGAGAATCATTTTCTCCGTCGACTCTTCGACCGGGTGACCGAGAACCGCCTCAAGTGGGCATCGACCGGCGACGTTGTCGATCACATTGTCATTGGCGACCGTGAGTTTGAATACCTCGCCGGTCGTGACCGGTGGCGGGAACGGATGCTTGAGTATTTTCCCGCTGAAGGTGAGGCCATCGATCGTTTTCTGGACCTGGTGGGTCAGAGTCGAATGAGCTCGATGGGGTTCTTTGGCGAGAAGGCGGTCCCGGGCCTGATGGCATGGACATTCGGTTGGGCGATGCGCCGGTCTTTCCTCAAGTTCTCCGATCGAACGCTCGGCGAGGTTCTCGACGGCCTGACCAAAGATCCGATGCTCAAGGCCGTTCTGTCGGCCCAGTATGGCGATCACGGCATGCCGCCGGCCCAGGCCAGTTTTGCCATGCACGCAATGGTCTTCCATCACTATCTCGACGGGGCTGCCTATCCGGTCGGTGGGTCGGCTGCAATCGCCGAAGCCATCGCACCGACCATCGAACGTGCCGGAGGCCGGATTGTCGTCGGGGCCGAGGTTGAAGAGATCCTGATTGTTGGTGGACGTACCGTTGGTGTTCGGATGGCCGACGGCAGGGAAATCCGGTGTCCGGTGGTCATCAGTGACATCGGTATCCCCAATACGGCAAGGCGGCTTCTGCCCGAAGGGACTCCAGGCCGCCGGGAGTTGATCTCTGCGGCCCAGGCCGCGGGCAGGTCGGTTGGGCACTGCTGCCTCCACATCGGCCTCGAGAAAACAGCCGAAGAACTCCAACTGCCGATGGCCAACCTCTGGGTCTACCCCGGGGCCGACCATGACGAGAATCTTCGGGCATTCGAGGCCGATTCCTCGGCGCCGCTGCCGCTGGTCTTTATCTCCTTCCCCTCGGCCAAGGATCCGGATTTCGAAAACAGCCATCCGGGGCGCGCGACCATCGAAGTCACGACCTTTGCTCCCTTTGAGCGTTTTGCCCGGTGGAAGGACCAGGACTTCGGCGGCAGGGATGATGCCTACCTGAAAATGAAGGAGGACCTCAGCGATCGTCTCCTCGAAACCCTCTACCGCCACGTTCCCCAGGTCAAGGGAGAGGTTGCATTTGCCGATCTATCGACGCCTTTGACGACCCGTTGGTTCTGCAACTACGAACACGGCGAGGTCTACGGCCTCAACCACGGCCCTGCACGGTTTCGCCAGCGAGCCCTCAAGCCGAGAACCCCCATCAAGGGTCTGTGGTTGACCGGTCAGGATGTCTGTGCCGCCGGAATCGCAGGCGCCCTGCTTGGCGGGGTTCTCAGCGCCTCCGCCATCGCAGGCCGAAACCTCCTGAAGACCGGTCGCTGAAGCTGATCAGCAGTCATGTTGACCGAAAGGCCTACCTTTGTTCGGTCTGAGCCCTTCGGATCTCCTGCCACCGGTCGTGGTACCAGAGCCACTGTTCGGGCCTTTGGCGTATCGCCTCCTCGGTCACCGCCATATATCGGGCGGTCAGACTGGTCACGTCGTCGTTGGGCTCCACCGGCACGGGTGATCCGAGACTGAGGGTAAAACGTCCCCCTCGTTCGGCGTATGCAAACGCTGGAATGACTGGTGTTTGGGTCTTCAGGACGATCCTTGCCAGGATCGAATGAGCCGGGGCCGTGTGTCCGAAGAAAGGAACCTCGACGCCCTGATCGTTGGGGCCGGGCTTCTGGTCGATCAGGATTCCAACTGATCTACCGGCCTTGATATCGGACAGCATGGATCTCAGAGCCGCCTTCTTCCCCAGAGTTCGATTTCCAAACCGTTTCCTGAATCCTTCCAATTCGGCCTCGAGGAGGGGGTTGTCCAGTGGACGGTTTACGACTCCGATGCCCCCCGAAAGAGTAAGACCCACGTAGAGGGCGGCGACTTCCCATGCACCAAGGTGAGCGGAAAGAAAGAAGGCGCCCCGGGTGCCGGCGGCAACCATATCCAGGTTTTCTTGACCTTCGACAGTGACCGATCGAAGAAACTTCTCCGGCATCATTCGTTGGAGACGGAGTGTTCCCATCAGGGCTCGACCGAAATGTCGGCCGACCTCAAGAGCCATGTGTTCCCGTTCTTCTTCACTGAGGTCCGGATAGGCCAAGGCGAGATTGAAGAGAATGATCTCTCGCCGACGCCGAGCCAACCGGTGGAAAAGGCTCCCCAAGACGGATCCCATCGGTTCGATCAAACCGGGGCCGCCTCGCCCCAGGGTTGCTCGAGCTGCCAGATAGGCCGTCAGTTCAAAGGCATTTCTGAAATTTGATCGCTGAGAAGCGCTCACGGTCCAACCTCCGGTATCAATGACCACAGCTGATCCCATCCCCCTCCAAGGGGTTGCATCATGGTCTCAACGACCCACAGGTCATCGAATGGATCCAGTTTGACGGCGTCCTTGGCGGTTGTCACCACCACAGCATCGTGTTTCACGGCCTCGGTCATGATCCAATCCCGATCCCGGGCGTCGTAGGGATGGTGGTCGGGGAACCATCGATGTCCGACGATCGTGGCGCCTGCACTCTCCAACAGCGTACGAAAACCCTCGGGGCGGCCCAGTCCTGCCACCGCGAAGACCCTTCTGCCCTTGAGCTGATCAGGATCCACCCAGCCTTCTTTGGTTCGAAGTCGTTGGGGAACGAGCTGTGCCCCGATGATCGGCATTTCAGGGCAAATGGAGAGGATTCTCCGAACGATGTCCTCTGGCGGCACGGCAGCCTCAGCGTCGATTTTGGTGATGACAACGGCGGATGCGCGCCCAATCGCACTAACAGGTTCGCGGAGACGGCCCCTCGGGGGCAGACGGTCTCCTCCCCAGGGATCACCTGCATCTACCAGAACGAGGTTGAGGTCCCGGTGCAGCCGAAGGTGCTGAAAGCCATCGTCGAGGATCACGATGTCGGCGCCGAGCTCCGATGCCCGTCTGCCCCCGCGGGCGCGATCGGCGTCGATGATGATCGGTACTCCCGGCAAACGCTGGGCCAGTTCCAGCGGCTCGTCTCCGGCATCGGCGACCGAAGCGTCTCTCTGGGGTCCGGTGAGAACCATCGGCTCGGAATGGGTTCGTCCATAGCCCCGGGTCACGACCGCCGGGTGATGTCCTCGCTTGATCAGGTCCTCGGCCAGGGCGAGAACCGTTGGGGTCTTGCCCGTTCCGCCGAACGTCAGGTTGCCGACAGACACCACCGGAAGGCCGCAGCGGCGGGTTGCGAACACGCCTCGGCGATAGAGGGCCGCTCGGGTGCGGACGACCCCGCCGTAGACCGGAGCCAGCGGTGCGAGAAGGTGAGACCACCTCATGGCATCGGCCGCTGGTGAAGCCGTTCGACGATTTCGGTCGCAATCCTGGCCGTGGCGCCGCCATTTTCTTCGACAACGCGTCGACCGGCCTCGCCGGCATTCAGGGCCTCGCCGGGATTCGACAGCCAATGATTGATTGCGGCCCCGAGAGCCTGGGGGTTCTCAACCAGGATCACCGCCCCTGCTCCAACCATTTCGCGGTAGATTTCCTCAAAATTTTCGATTGAGGGTCCACTGAGGACCGGGACGCCCCAGACCGCCGGTTCCAGGGGGTTGTGGCCTCCACTGGGAACCAGGGATCCTCCGATGAAGGCCATCGTGCCGTGCCGGAAGGCCCTGGCCAGCTCACCGATCGTATCCAGAAGGAAGACGTCAGTCGCGGGGACGAGTTGATCGGGCAACCGGCTGCGTCGGATGAGCTTGAGGCCGCGGCTCTCGACTAGGCGGGCCACGCTGTCGAAACGTTCCGGATGCCGGGGTGCGAGGATCAGCAGCACTGATCGTTCGGATGCTGCCAGGGCATCGAGCACCTGTTCTTCCTCGCCTTCCAGCGTTGAACCCGCAACGATGATCGGCCGGCCGGCGGCGATCTCGTCAATTGCGTCATCCCACTCGAGGGGGCGTTGGTCGGGTTCCAGGTCGTACTTGACGTTGCCTCCCACCTTGACGCGGCCGGGCTCGATGCCCAGCGTCGAAAACCTTTCGGCATCGGTCCTGTCTCGGGTCAAGACGAGATTGATCGGTGCCAGGAGGGGGCCCAGGGCGCTGCGAACCAGCCGGTATCGGCGATGGGAACGATCGGACAGGCGGGCGTTGACGACGACGACTGGAGTCGTGTGCCGTTTCGCCTGATGGAGCATCTCAGGCCACAGTTCGGTTTCGATGAGGACCAGGGCCGAGGGCTGGATGGAGTCGAATAATCGGGAGACAGGACCCGGGAGATCGATTGGGCTCGCCAGAACGGTTGCCGCCTCGGCCAAGTTCTTGTGGGCCAGGGCCAGGCCGGTCGCCGTCGTTGACGTCACGACGATCGGTATCCGGGTTTCACTTCGTTTGAGTTCGGCAATCAGGCGACGGGCCACCTCGACCTCTCCGACCGAGACCGCATGAATCCAAAGGCTCCCCGGTTCGATCTTGGGCAGGTTGCGGCCGAACCGGTCCGACCAGGGCGGTCTTTTCTTGCCGATCAGTCGGTCTCTCAGGGCGATCACGGGAATTGCAAGAGGCACCAGGATCATCATCGAGATCCGATAAAACCACATGACAGAAACACCCATGCGCCTAGGATAGCTGTTCCAAAGGTCCGATTGAGAGGGAAAGCCCAAGAGTTCGCGTGGGGGGCTGTCCTGAGGTCGAATTGACGGTGGAGTCGTCGAGGTTCTGATTTGTCTGAAGTGGTAAGAATTGATAAACTCTTACCCGGAGGCAGCGATGCAAGTCACATCGAAAGGTCAGGTTACCGTTCCGATAGAAATCAGGGAACGAATGGGTATTCAACCGGGGACCGAGGTGGAATTCGAGATTGATGGTGACGTCGTTGTGCTTCGCAAAGTCCGGGGAAGTCGTCGGAGGGGCCGGTCGATCGTATCCAGAATACGTGGAAAGGCGACAACGGATATGACCACTGACGAGATCATGGCACTGACGAGGCCGGCCGAATGACGATTGTCCTCGTTGACAGTAACGTCCTGCTCGACGTGCTGACCGAGGATCCAGTTTGGTTCGACTGGTCGGCTGGGCAGATCGAAGCGTGGGGGGACAGCGGTACCCTGGCGATCAATCCGATCATCTATGCCGAGGTGTCGGTTGGGTTTGGGCGAATTGAGGATCTTGAGGAGGCCTTGCCGGCGCCCCTGTTTGTCCGGCTTCCCCTTCCCTGGGAGGCCGGGTTTCTTGCCGGGAAGTGTTTCCTCGATTATCGACGAAGGCAGGGAGAAAGGCGGTCGCCCCTCCCAGACTTCTATATTGGTGCCCACGCCGCCGTTTCGAACCTTCGCCTCATGACTCGCGATGCTCGGCGCTACCGGACCTATTTCCCGAGTCTGGGGCTGATCGTGCCACCGGAGCCGACAGCTGATAGCTGACAGCTGATTGCCGACAGCTCCTCAGACGTACTCGACTTCGCCTTCGGCCACCAGGAAGGTACCCGCCTCTCTAGAGAGAGCCTTCTTGAGGTTCTCCTCGTCGGTCACCAGGACCTCCTTGCCCGTTGCCTCGATGAACTCAAGCGCCGCGCGGACCTTGGGGCCCATCGAACCTGGCGGAAACTGATTCTGATCCAGCATCTCATGTGCCTTGGAGGCAGGGAGAGTACGGATCCATCGCTGGTTGGGTCGACCGAAGTTCTCGGCGATCATCGGCACCTGGGTCAGAACGATATAGAGGTCGGCGTCCAGCTCCTGGGCCAGAATCGAGGCGACATAGTCCTTGTCGATCACCGCCTCGACCCCGCGGAAGTAGCCTCCGACATCCTGGTAGACCGGGATGCCGCCGCCGCCGCCGGCGATCAGCACTGCGCCACCATCAACCAGGCGTCGCATCAGGTCCGCGTCGATGATACGGCGAGGCTTCGGTGAGGGGACCACCTTGCGCCATCCCCGGCCGGCGTCCTCGACCATCTGCCATCCGTGCTCCTGCATCAGGACATTGGCGCGGTATGCGGTGAAGAAGGGTCCGACCGGCTTGGTCGGGTTCTCAAAGGCCGGGTCTTCGCGATCAACGACCACCTCGGTCACCAGACAGGCGATCGACTTGTCCAACTGCTCTTCGTGCAGGCGGTTCCTCATCTGGTTGGCCAGCATGAATCCCATCGATCCCTGGGTCTGGGCGACCGCGACGTCCAGGCTCTGCGGTGGAATCTTGGTAATAGCCTCTTCGACCTGGATCATGATGTTGCCCACCTGGGGACCGTTGCCGTGAACGATCGCCAGCTCAAAGCCCCTGTGGAGAATCTCCACCAGCCATCGCGAGGCCTTCCACGTCAGCGTGAACTGCTCCTCCTGGGTACCGTGGTCCTGCGGTCTCAAGAGGGAGTTTCCTCCGAATCCGATCACGGCGACCGGCTTACGGGTGGTCGTTGCAGTTGTGGTGGTCTGAGTCTCGTTCATCGGGGCCTCCAGTGAAGCGGTGATTGTGAGAGCCGGCGGGCCGAGTGTCAACCTCTGGCAATTCGTCCGACGAATTGCATGGGACTATGCTCGACCGAGGATCACAACTCTGTCGCAGCCGCCGATGTCGCGGAGGCGGCCTCGGGGGACCAAGCGCTGCTTGAGGCCCAGGTCTTCGACCGTATCCGCCTGGTCTTCGGCCAGCTCCAGGAGGCAGAGGCCGCCGGGGTTCAGAATCTGGGGCAGATCCTCTATCAGGCGCCTGATCAGGTCCAGGCCGTCCTCGCCGCCGTCCAGGGCGCTCCGGGGTTCACGTTCAATCTCCGGCCCGAGATCCTTGAGCCATCCAGTCGGAACATAGGGGAGATTGGCGACGATCAGATCGAAGGGCGTTCCGCACGAGCCGGCTAGGTCGGTCAGGATCCAAAGGATCGAGGCGTCGTGTGCGGCGGCGTTGGTTCTGGCAATCGCCAACGCTGCCGGAGACCGATCGGTGGCCGTGATATCCCATCCTGGACGCTCGACTGCAAGAGTCACGGCCAGGCATCCCGAGCCCGTACCGATGTCAGCGACTCTGGCATTGGGGGGCAGATCGAACGAGAGGACAGCCTGGATCATCAACTCGGTTTCGGGCCGAGGTATCAGAACCTCGGGTGATACCCGAAAGGTCCGGCCCCAGAAGGAACAGTGACCGACGATGTGCTCCGCCGGTTCTCCTGCGCTCCTGCGCTCGATCCATCGAAAGAACTGCTCTTCGACCTCGGGGGGAAGGCCTTGTTCCGGGTGGATTCGAAGCTGGATTTCCTCAAGGCCTGACGCGGCGGCCAGCAGGAAGAGAGCCTCCCGATGGGGGTCGGGCAGCCCGCGCCGGACGGGAAGGATCCCGGTTGCCCGGGACAGCGCCTCGTCGACCCTCACACCTCGGCCCCGACCTCGTCTTTCAACATCTTGGCCTGGAGGTGGTTGGTCAGCTCATCGATGATCAGATCCAGTTCGCCGTCCAGGACTTCGTGGAGCCGGTGGACCGTCAGAGAAATTCGGTGGTCCGTCACCCGGCCCTGCGGGAAGTTGTAGGTACGGATCTTCTCGGACCGGTCGCCCGAGCCGATCTGGCTTCGTCGGCTTGCCGCTCGCTCGGCGTCCCGTTCCGCCTCCTGGACTTCCAGGAGCCGGGCCTTGAGGACCCGCATCGCCTTGGCCAAATTCTGGATCTGGCTCTTCTCGTCCTGGCAGGAGACGACCACGCCCGTCGGCAAGTGGGTCAGGCGGACCGCTGAATAGGTCGTGTTGACGCTCTGTCCGCCGGGCCCCGAAGAACAGAAGCGATCGATGCGAATATCCTTCTCCTCGACCTCGACCTCGATCTCCTCGGCCTCCGGCATGACGGCGACCGTTGCCGCCGACGTATGGATACGGCCCGAGCTCTCCGTCGTCGGTACACGTTGGACCCGATGAACGCCGCTCTCAAATTTCAGGCGGGAATAGACCCGATCGCCTTCGATCATCGCGACCGCCTTGTTGATGCCGCCCAGACCGGTCTCGGACGTCTCGGTGATCGATACCTTCCAGCCCTTGCCTTCCGCGTATCGTCCGTACATTCGCAGGAGTTCACCGGCAAAGAGCGAGGCCTCGTCGCCGCCGGTACCGGCCCTGACCTCCAGGATGACGCCGCGCTGGTCGTTGGGGTCGACCGGCAGAAGGAGGACCTGGAGTTTTTCTTTCAGCTTCTCCAACCGGGGCGTCAAATCGTCGATTTCCGCCTGGGCCATCTCCCGCATCTCGGGATCATCTCCGTCGGCGAGGAGTTCTTTCGCCCCTTCGAGATCGGCCTCGACACTGAGGTATTCCCTGAAGGTCTGGACGACCGGCTGGATCTCGGCCAACTTCTGGGCGATCTCCCGGCTCTGCTTGGGATCAACTGCAACCTCGGGGTCGGCCTGCCGGGCCGTCAGCTCCTGTGACTTCTTCTCAATCTCGTGTAATCGCTCGAACATGGCGTTCCCCGATCCTCTCGGACATCAGATGAGTGATTCGAGCGCTGAGATGGGTGCCGACTGCCGGCTGGAATGGCTCATCCGAGATTTTAGAAATAGAAAAACCCGCCGGGACGAGCCCGAGCGGGTTTTCCTGGCCGCCTCGTGGGCGACCGATGTGGGCTACTTGCCCTGCTTGCCGTAACGCCGTTCGAACTTCTCGACCATACCGGCCGTATCGACAAGTTTCTGTTTTCCGGTGAAGAAGGGGTGGCAGCTGGAGCAGATCTCAAGCCGCATCTCTTTGCGGGTCGCACGGGTCTTGAACGTATTCCCGCATGCGCAGTGCACTTCCACCTCGTGATACTCAGGATGAATTCCGGCTTTCATGATACCTCCACTCGGCCCACAGGACCGAAGCCGACGGATTCTACACCTCTGAGGGCCTGGACGCAACCCCGACAATGCGTCCCTCGTTGATCGTCACGATTCTGGTGGCGATGTCGGCGGCTTCCTCGTGGTCGTGGGTGACGTAGACCATTGTGAAACCGAGGTCTTCGTGGAGGCGAAGGACTTCGCGGCGCAGCCGAATATTGAGTTCCTGGTCCAGGCTCGAGAGGGGTTCATCCATCAGCAGCACCGTGGGTTCGGCCACCAGTGCCCGTGCGAGGGCGACCCGTTGCTGTTGGCCTCCCGAGAGTTCGGCCGGTTTTCTGTTGGAGAAGGCTTCCAGGTCAACGAGGTCGAGCATGTCTCGGATGCGTCGTTGTCGCTCGTTTCTTGCCAGGCCCCTGAACCGCAGGCCGAATTCGAGATTGCCTTCGACGCTGAGGTGGGGCCAGAGGGCCAGATCCTGAAATACCATGCCGAGGTTTCTCTTCTCCGGGGGAATCAGGATCTGCCCGTCCCGGCAGACTGTTTTGCCCGCGATCGAGATACTGCCGACATCCGGCGCAATAAATCCCGCGATCAGTCTGAGAATCGTCGTCTTGCCGCACCCGGATGGTCCGAGAATGACGATGCGTTCGCCCTGCTCGATCTCGAGGGAGATGGCATCCAGGGCCTTGATTCCACCGTGGGAGAAACTGACGGTGTTGATCTCGAGGGTCTTCATTGGACCGACTTCCCAGTCATCAGCCCGGGGATGAGCCAGACCAGTGCCGGCGGAACCAGGGTCGTGAGGATCATCAGCACGCACAGGGCCGCGATCAACTGGGGCGATCCGTTGGCCATCAGCGTGAAGATCCGTACTGGAAGCGTTTCATGACCTGCAGGATAGACCAGCATCGTGATTCCGGTATCCCGGAGCGAAAAGACAAAGGCGACCAGCCAACCGGCGATCAAACCGCGCCGTGCCAAAGGCCCCACGATCAGGACCATCCTGTGGAACCAGCCTGCTCCGGCAACCTGGGCGGCCTCCTCCATCGAGGGCGGAATCTGTGCCAGCTGGGTGGCCGTGATGCGGCTCGTCAGGGCCGTGTACTTGGCCAGGTAGCCCAGGATGATGATCATCGGCGTGCCGTAGATGATGTTGGTCCACGGTGTATTCCATAGGCTGATCAGGCCGATGCCGATCACCGTTCCCGGCAGGGCGAAGAGGAAGATCGTCAGGGAATCGACCGAGCGCCAGCATCTGAGTGCCCTGGTATGAATCAGGTAGCCGGTGAAAAACCCAAGAATGCTGAGGAGAGTTGCCCCGATCGCGGCGTAGATCAGGCTTCGCACCAGTGCGCCGCCGGCCTTGCCGAGGGCCTCCGAGTAGGCGGCCGGGCCGGCCGACTGGATCAACAGAACCAGGATTGGGGCCAGCACGATCACACAGGCCGCCACTGCAACTGCCGCTGCGACCCCGTTGCGGGAGGGCCCCAGCTCGATCAACGGCACAGCGTCCCCGTCTGGAGAGGGACGCAGTTGGGCTGTCCTGTCCCGCAGGAAGACCGCCTCGAAGACCAGCAGGACCAGCGTGACCGCGGCCAGTGGGACTGCGGCGGCCGTCGCGGCATTGAAGTCATAAAACGCCGAGAACTGGGTGAACGTCTCCACCGGGAAGACGTCATACCGGAGAAAATTCGGCACGCTGAATTCCCCGAACGTCAGAATGAAGACCAGCAGGGCCGAGAGCAGGACCCCGGGGAGGATCAGGGGAAAAGTGATCTCCGCGAGGACGCCCCGCCACGGCGCGATCAGCCGTCCCGCCTCTTCCAGGCGCGGGTTGATCGTCCTGAGCGAGACCATCGTCAGCAGCATCGGGATCGGCAGGAAGACCGAGAAGAGAATGGCGACGCACCCGGGGAGGCCGAAGAGCAGCGGGGACGAGACCTCGGCCACCCAGGAGCCCGCCAGGGAGGCCAGGAGACCACCGTGGCCCAGGAGATCCGACCATGCAATCGCGATGATCGACGGTGGGATCACCAGGGGGATGACGAAGAGGATCCCCAGTGTCTTCCTCAGGGGAAGATCCGTCTTTGAAAGAAGCACTCCCAGGGGCAGTCCGACGGCAACCGTCAGAAGGGTGACCAGTGACGAGAGGGCGAAACTGTGGCCCATCAAGGTCCATTGGCGGGAGGAGGTCAAGATCCCTGCGTAGGCTTCCAGGCTCAGATGTCCCTCGATCATCACGCTCTTGATCAGCATCGAGAGAATGGGCAGCAGGCCGATCGTCACCAGCAGGATGACGATCAGCGCCAAACCCAGGCGTCGTTGCATCTAGAGGTTCATCCAGGCCTTGAGGAATGGCTGAATATCCACCATTTTCTTTGCGACATCGGCGTAGTTCACCTGCATGACCTTGATTTCCTCGATTGCCTTCAGCTCCGGTGGTGCGTCGACCCCTGGGTGGAGGGGAATCTGGGCGCAGTCAGCCAGGGCCAGCGCGTGTTCAGTTTCATTTGAAAGCAGGTAGTCGATCAGGGTTTTGGCTGCCGTGGGATGAGGGGCGCCCTCGATCAGTACAACCGTGTTCGGCACGATGAAACAGCCGAGGCCTCCCTCTTCCTGATCCGGATAGACCATCGAGACCGCCTCGCCCTGGCGCATCCGATTGACTGCGTCGTCGCTGTCCACCAGGCTGAAGTCAAACTGTCCGTCGGCGACGAAGTCCGCGCTTTCGCCGTTGCTCGTCGAGATCGTCACGTCGTTGCGTCTCATGGCCATCATGAACTCTTCGGCCTTTTCGTCACCCCAGACCGTGAAGAGGGCAGTCATCTGGGAGGTCGTTGTGCCGAAGAGGGGATTGGCGATCACTGCCCTCCCAGACCATTCGGCGTCCGTGTAGGCCTCGATCGACCGGGGTGGATTTTCGACCTCATTGTTGACGATCAACACCCGTGCCCTGGCTGAAAAGCCGGTCCAGTAGGCGTCTGGGTCCTTGAACACCGGCGGGATGTCCTCGGCATTTGGGGAGACATAGGGTGCGGAGATTCCCTTTTGTTTGAGGACCTCCGCCCGGATCGGTTCGTTGGCCCAGTAGACATCGGCCTGGGGGTTGTCCTTTTCGGCGATCAGGCGATTCATCGCTCCCGTGCTCTTGGCTTCTTCCGTATCGAAGACCGCCTTCACCGTGATCCCTGTCTCCGTTTCGAAGGCCTTCAAGATCGGCTCCGAAAAGACCTGATCCTCGGAGACGTAGACCACAACCGTCTGCTTCTCGCCACCACTATTCGGGCGGCATCCGGGGGCAATGATCGTGGCCGCGAGAGCCAGGGCCGTCACGAGGATACGATGCGTATTCACTGTGATGCTCATCGTGTTTTCGGACGGACCGTGAAGTCGTCGAATGAGGTCACGGCATCGGCTTTCGTCCAGAGTCCCACTCCGCCGGCCTCCTTGAAGAGATCGTTTGTGCCCTCGAGGAGTTTCTTGCCATTGAGGTAGCCCTCGAAGTGGGTCCCGTTCTGGACGATCTTCAGCGTGTGCCACTGACCCGCCGGAAGTGCGATCCTGGTCGAGGCCAGTGTTTTTCGGGCGCCGTCGCGGACATAGTAGATCCTGAAGTTGTCTTCCAGGGGATTGAACCGGGCGATGTAGTAGTTGTCTTGATCCAGGGCCCGCCAGATCACACCGCCGCCCTGGTCTTCCTCGCCGGTATTGGCCTTGAATTTCACCTCGATTTCGCCGTTGAGGAACGAGATCTTTGGTGTCCAGCAGAGGTTGAACGCCCCGCCGAACGTGTGGTTTGGGCTGGTCAGGGCCAAGACCATCGTGCCGGACGGCGCCGTCGGGTCTTCGATCGCCTTCCAGGTTGCCAGGGGACCCTTGGGGTTGGTCACTTCAATCTTCCAGCCGGCGGGGATTTTCCCCGTTGGTACATCGTCAAAATCGAGTGAAACCGCCTGGGTCTCGTTGGCCTTCGATGCCGTGGGACCGGCCCAGCCGAGGCCTGAGATCATCACCAGTGCCACCAGTAGTGTTGAGATGGTTTTTGGGGTGAACATTGTGAACTCCAATCTTCTATCGCATCCTACAAAAAGTCTAACCCAACGACCCCAGAACCCCAAGGCACAATAGGGGACAGT
>CAYSHZ010000068.1:0-14592 GCA_964430905.1 uncultured Thermoanaerobaculia bacterium
GTATCGAGCATCAAGCCCTGATATCGGTCGAAGAGATTCCATCCGAACTTGGTGTTGAACTCCCAGGTGACGTGGGTTCCCTTTTCGGTTCCTTCGATCGCAAACCGGGTTTCCGCCGAGCCTTGAGAGCCGAAATCATCGTGAATCTCCACCCGCTCGAAGGGTGTCGATTTTGTGATTTCCTGGCTGCCGACGCCGACATGGGGGTTGTCCGAAATCCAGGACATCTTGGCCCCGGGGCCGAAGGCCGGGCCTTCATAGGTGTAGCGGGCTTCCGGGTCCATGTCGTACCACGGCGACCAGCGGTTGAATAGGGCGAAACCGTTGACCAGGGTGAAGACGGTTGCCTGCGGGGCCTCGATCACCGTGGATCGCTCGACGTGAATGCTCGGGGGCAGGAATACGCCGACGACGATGAGCACGGTGAAGAGGATGAGCAGGATGACGAGGATGATCTTGAGTGTTTTCATACCGCGCATCCTCCCACAATCCAGGAAAGTTGGGCAAATTCCCGGGGGATGGCAATAACCCCGTGGAGCGGAGGGGCGTACACTGAGATGCCGGAGGTCTCAATGCGTTTTTTCGTCATCATGGTCTCGTTTCTTGCGTGTATTCCTCTGTCAGGGGCCGAGGAGAGCCTCAGACGACCGACGCTCGATGCGTTGTTTGTGGACGGTTCCCTGAGCCTCACACGTCCTTCTGGAGTGATGTGGCGCCCTGGCGGCACGGAAGTCCTCTATCGAACGACCGATGATGACGAGATTCTGTGGGCGGAGAACGCCACAACCGGTATCCGGAGGCACATCATCAACTGGTCTGAGATGTCTTCCGGTCTCGAAAAGCAGCGACCCCACTTCGAGTCCCGAGGACTGGGTGACGTCAATGCGGCCTCCTTTGCAAGGTTAGCGCCGGTTGTATCTCCCGACGGCAAGACCCTGGTCGGATCCTCTTCGGGGGATCTCTTTCAACTGGATCTGGACACCGGGAAGGCGCGGTTTCTCACCAAGGGCTCCGGAGTGGAAGTCTTTCCGGCCTTCAGCCCGGATGGGATGCGGCTGGCCTTCGTACGATCGGGGGATATTTATTGGATTGACCTGGCCACCGGTGACGAGCACCGCATGACCGATCGGCAGGGCCGGGAGACAGTGACCAACGGCATTCCGGCTTGGGTCTACGAAGAGGAACTGGGACTCGAAAGGTCCTATTGGTGGTCTCCCGACGGAACGAGTCTGGCCTTTCTTCAATTCGACAGTTCTGGCGTGGACGCCGTGCCGATTATTGACGCATCGGTTCCTCTCCCGGGCGTGGAATGGCAGCGCTACCCCAAGGCGGGACGGCCCAACCCCGCAGCCCGGCTTGGTGTTGTGGATCTGGCCGGCGGACCACCGGTCTGGGTCGAGGTTGGAGAGGACGACCAGTACCTGCCACGAGCCGGATGGACGCCTGGAGGAGAGGTATGGTTTCAGCGACTCAACAGGGACCAAACACTGCTTGAGCTGGTAATTGCAGATTCCAAGAGCGGGAACGCCAGGGTTCTCCTGACCGATCACGACGATGCCTGGATCAATATCGGTGACGACCTGATTTTCCTGTCCGACGGGCGATTTCTGTGGACCTCGGAACGAGACGGCTGGAATCATCTCTATCTCTACGATGCAGACGGTACCCTGAAAGGGCAGCTGACCGAGGGTACATGGCAGGTCGATGGTGTGATGGGAATGGACGAGGGAGAAGGGACGGCCTTTTTCAGGGCAAACGCCGAAGACCTCCGTCAGTGGCATCTCTATGCCGTGGACCTGGCAACGGGTGACATGAGGCGCTTGGGCCGAGAGGTTGGCGGGAGCCACAGGGCGCTTCTCGCGCCCGGAGGACGCTTCTTGATTGACACCTGGTCATCCCTGGATACGCCGCCCCGGGCCGATGTTGTCGGGACGGCTGATGGGAAGGTCGTGCGCCGGCTGTGGACAACGGGTGCCGAGTTGGAGGGTTGGGATCTGCTTCCGGTCAAGGCCGGAGCCATCGCTGCCGGTGATGGAACCGAGCTTCACTCCCAGTTGATCCTCCCCCGCGACTTCGATCCCGCGTCGAAATACCCGGTTGTTCTCTACGTCTACGGAGGTCCCCACTCACAGTTGACCGCTGATCGCTGGGGCGGTTCGATCCACCATACCTACCGTATCTTTGCCGAGATGGGCATCGCCGTCTTTCTGGTGGACAATCGGGGAACCTGGGGCAGGGGTCACGCCTTTGAGACAGCAGTTCACCGCAGGCTCGGTCAGCTGGAGGTTACGGATCAGCTGGCGGCGGCCCGGTGGCTCAAGGAGCAGCCCTGGGTCGACCCCGATCGAATTGCAGTCTATGGCGGAAGCTACGGTGGCTATATGACCCTGATGTTGATGTTCAAGGCGCCCGAGATGTTCAGGGCGGGAATCGCTTATGCACCGGTGACCGACTGGCGTCTCTACGATTCAATCTACACCGAGAGATACATGGACACGCCCCAAGATAATCCGGAAGGCTACGACGAGGGCACCCCCCTTAAATTCGCCGACCGGCTCGAGGGTTCGCTTCTGGTCGTTCACGGCCTGAGGGACAACAACGTCCACCTCCACAACACCCTGCAGTTGATCGGTGAGCTGGCCGCAGCGGACAAGAAATTCGAGCTGATGATCTATCCAAAGACCCGCCACGGGGTCCGCCACGGCCGATATGCCCTGCATTTTCACCGGCTGAAGGTGGATTTCCTGAGCCGGATGCTACTCACGGGGTCGTAAATGTTATTTCTTTGGTGAATGGTGACATATGCAATTCGTTCGACGAATTGCTCTAGAACCCCGTCCCCCTGAGAGGACGATACACCGCGTCGCCCGAGATCTGGTCCACCCGTGAGAGATAGCCATACCAGAAATAGGAGGGATCAGAGCAGACAATTTCCACCGAGCCGTCGAACAGCTGGTCTGCACCAACGAAGGACAGGTTTTTCTGTTGGACGCCGGCTGCGGGAAATTCCATGGTGCCCCGACCGATTTCGGCACCTTCGGGGTCCCGGACGATCACTTCAAAATCGACCGTTGAACCCTGGACGGGGCCTACCGGCAGGTAGACACCGACATTGGTGCGGAAGAGGCTGTCGTTCTTTGCTCCGGCAGCCCATGCACGATCCGAGACGAGGACTCCGAAGACCTCCTGCCCATAGGTGCCGCCATCGAGGCCGAAGGTATAGGTTCTTGAGCCGATGGCCACCGGAGAACCGTCCTCGGAGATCACCGAGAGAGCGCCCTTGGTGTTGATCATCCCGAAAAGGCTCTGGACGACATTGGAGACCGTCAGCTGGCCCATGGCCGGAATGCTGATCGAGTCCGAGGTCACGGGATCGAAGACCGGACCACCGTCACGAATCTCCGGGAAGAGTAGCAACCGAACGGAGATCTGGTTCTCTCCTGGATTGAAAATCGTCACATCGGATTGCCAGAAGGTACCGGCAAGTCCGGGAAGGTTGGCGACTGCAGGAATGGCGCCACCAGGCCCAATTCCCTGAGCTGTGACCGGAATGGTGATGAGAACGAGAATTACGGTAACGAAAACAAAAATGCGCATGAAGACCTCCGCCGGACCACAGTGTACCGAATCTCCTCAATCAGGATTCGGTACACTGTCGTGGTGATGAGAGATGATTTCACCGTTGAGCCGGACAGGCCCCTTTTTTCGACGCTCCTCGAGAGTGCGGCGCGTCTTGCAACCCGCGGCCATTTTCACCAGTTTCGCAAGCGGGGACGCGAAGCCCTCCCCTGCGAGTCGGGAAGCAGTCCGTTGGATGAAGACTGTATTCCCTACGTGAGCCACCTCGTGGGGGTTGTCGGGATCCTGGCCCGTCTCGGCGCCGGGGATGACGTGTTGGCTGCGGCACTGCTTCACGATTATCTCGAGGATGCTCCTGACGCTGACGGCCGACGGTCGATTGAACAGGCCGTGGGAACTCGGGTCTTGCGGCTGGTCCTTGAGGTGACCGAGGACAAGAGGGTGGACCGGGACGAACGGGAGACGTGGGACCAGCGCAAGAAGGAACAGATCGATCATGTGGCGGAGATGTCGGATGGGGCGGTACTGATCAAGGCGGCGGATCTTCTCCACAATGTGGGAACAATGGTCTTCGACCTGGACCTGGCGGTGGATCCGGCGTTGGTGTGGGATCGATTCAACGCACCTCCCCAGCGTCAGCTGTGGTACTTCCGAACCCTGCTCGGTGTTCTCGGAGGCCGGCTTGGCGAGGATCATGCCGTCTGCCGGGAGCTTGAGGGCCTGATTGCCCGCATGAGTGATCTCCAGCCGGTGGCCTAGATGTGGTTCCTCGCACCGCTGCAGTTTCTGGTGATGGTGTTGGTGACCCTGGTCGTGGGCGCCGTCATTTTTTTTTGGAGCAGCATCGGCAGGCAGTTGAAGGCCTACGATACTGTTCGGTTGTGGTGCCGGATTCTGCATCTGGTTACGGCAACCCGGTATGAAATCGAGGGCCTCGAAAACGTTCCCAAGGGTCCCTATCTGGTCATTTCCAACCACTCGAGCCACTTGGACGGGCCGGGGTTGATCGTTACCCTCCCGGACCCCCTCTACTTCGTCATCAAGAAGAGCCTGACCCAGATTCCAGTGTGGGGTTGGACCGCCAAGAGGGTCGGATTCATCGCAATCGATCGTTCGCGAACCAAAGAGGCCCGGGATGCACTGAAGAGAGCGGTGTCGACGGTTCGGGAAGGCCGACACATTCTGGTCTTTGCCGAGGGGACGCGGTCGCGGGATTTTCGACTTCACCGGTTCAAAAAGGGTGGATTTCACATGGCTATTGATGCAGGGGTTCCGATTCTTCCCGTGGCCATCAACGGGAGTGGAACTTTGATGCCCAGGGGGGCGCCCTCTCCAAAGCCCGGGACCGTTCATATCGTTGTCGGCGCCCCTATTTCGACCGAAGGTCTTGGAAAAGATGATCTGGAGAGTCTGATGGCACAGACCCGAGATGCGATTCTCCAGGGACGTCGCCTTGATCCCGATTTCATTGACGACGAGGACCAGCTTCAGCCGTCGTAATGACGGGCCGGATCAGCTGCGAATGACGGCCTTGAGAATCTCTCGGGATGCCATTCGATTGAGGGCGCCTTCGACACTGTCCAGAGAGCACCGTTCCTGGAGCAGGTATTCCAGATGGAGTTTTCCTCCAGCGAGTCGATCAAGGGCCGCCTGAAACGTCGCCGGTCGGTGGTGGTAGACGCCCTTGACGGTGATTTCACTGTAATGAAGTCGATGGGTGTCCAGTTCGGCCATCATTCCGGGGGCGCAACCGCCGAAAAGAATGACCTCACCGCCGACGGCAACCGCATCCATGGCGTTGGACCATGCGGTCGGAAATCCAGTTGCTTCGATGACCAACTGGGCGCCATTGTTCCTTCTGGAGGCTGCTCGAAGCCGGTCTCCGTCCTGCCGATCGCCCGACACCAGGACCGTCTTCGCAGCGCCAAGCCGTCGGCCGACCTCCAGTCTGGCGGGAACCAGGTCTCCGAGGATCACGTGATGCCCTCTGAGGGCCAACTCCGCGACAAACATCAAACCGATGGGGCCACCGCCGAGAACGATGCACTCGGTCGCTTCGTTGGCGGTGCCGGCCGAAAGCCCATGGAAAACGCAGGCCAGTGGTTCGGTCATTGCGGCCAGGGAAGGGTCGAGGTCTTTGGGGCGTCGGTAGGTGCTGCGTCGGACGAAGGGCTCCGGTACCAAGAGGAACTCTGCAAATGCACCGTTGAGGTACTGAAGGTGGATGCACAGGTTCTCGCGACCCGCCCGGCAGAAACGGCATTGGCCGCACGAGGCCGAATTGGCAACGACGACCGCATCGCCTTCCTTCCATGCCCCGACACCCGGTCCGATGGCTGCAAGGGTTCCGGTCATCTCGTGTCCGAAGGGGCAGGGGGGGGAGAGCATCGTTGGGTGGCCGCCACGCTGGAAGACCTTGAGATCAGTCCCGCAGGTTGTTGCGGCCTGGAGTTTGAGAAGGATCTCGCCGGCGCCCGGCTCGGGGATTGTCTCCTCGCGCAACTCGACCTTTTCGGGTCCGAGAAGATAGAGCACCTGATGGGTTGTCGTCATGAGTTGGGGTTCTCCGGGGGGCCGATCAGGATTTTGAGAGCCTGTCGTCGTCGAGCGAGGTCCACCGCGTCCTGGATCCGGTCGAGGGAGATACGGTGGGTGACCAGCGGTTGGGGGTCCAGCCTTCCGGAGAAGAGGAGTTCTGCAATCCGGTTCTGCTCGTTGAGGCTGCCCGAGTAGGTGGCCACGACCCGGCGTTCGTTCTTGAACAACCGATTGAGATCAAAGGCGGCGTTCTCCTGATCGGCCGCGTGTGCGAACAAAATGACGGTTCCGCCGGGCCTGACGACGTCGAGACCCTCCTGCAGGATTGCCGAACCGCCAACGGTGTCGAAGACCGCATCAGCGCCCAGGTTTTCGGTCTGTGTTTCGACGGCGGACGTGAGTTGGTCCGGATGACACCCCCGGGTTGCCCCAAGTTGTTCGGCCAGAACCCTGCGTTCCTCGAGGGGATCGATGACGATGATCGAAATCTCGGGAACCAGGGCCCGGAGAGTGATCAGATGGAGGAGGCCCATGCTGCCGCCGCCGACGATGACGACGCAGCCCATCGGATCCCGAATTTCCGCCTTGTCGATGCCCCGAAGGACACAGGCCGCCGGCTCGAGAAAGGCCGCGGCTTCCAGGGAAATGTGATCAGGAATGGTGCGTGCCGCCTCAGTGACGATGCGTTCCCGAAGCAGGACATACTCGGAGAATCCGCCGGGGAACATCAGGTTCTCCTTGAAAATCGGGCACAGTGTCCGGCTGCCTCGGCGGCACAGGGCGCAGTGTCCGCAGGCAACGTGGTGAGGAGCGACAACCCGATCACCCGGGGCGAAAAGAGTCACACCCCTACCGACCGCATAAACCAGTCCCACGAGTTCGTGTCCGAGGACTGTTGCGCTGGGCGCGGACCGGGTGTTCAGCTTGAAGAGGTCGGTTCCGCAGAAGCCACACCAGATCATTTTCAGGACGATTTCGCCGAACCCCGGAACAGGAACGGGTCTCTCTTCGATCCGAAGGTTGCCATCGGAGTCGCAGGCGGCAACACGCATGGTGGGGGGAAGCTCCTTCATTGATGGTCGAGAGTATCAAACCCGGTATGACAGGAGCATTGCATTCGGGGATCCTTAACGAAATCCCCAACAAATCGGTTGGGTCGTCATATCAAATCGATGTCTGATTGCCGGAGCATCTCCCGCCATCAACGAATAGTATGTTCCTCGTACTGCATGACAATCTCTGGATTGATCGCCCTGACCTTGTCGATCAGGCTATAGGCCTCGGATGTGCGGCCGGCATTTTTCAGGGCCGAGGCCAGGTCCAGCCTATTCGATAATTTGAGGATTCCGATTCCGGCCGTGACATAGGTCAGCTGTTGATCGGCAAGTGTCAGTTCCTCAATGCCTCCTATGAAATCATCCTGAAGAATGAGGCGGATACCAGTCATATGGTGTGCCATCGGTTGCAGCAATGAGGTGTATGTACGCATCTCTTCCGACTCGTTATTTTTGATCAGCTCACCGACCCTGGTCTCGATCGCCAGGGCCATATCCCAACGACCCAGACGGCAGGCGGCATGGTGGATATGGATCGTGGCGCCGATGTCGGACAGCTGCTCGGGGGGGCAGTCTCCCTCGGCGAGCTTGAGGATTGCCTCCCAGTGATGGTCGATCGTCAGGCGCCAGAACTCAATGCCGCACCGCATGTGGAGGGCCGTCTCATCGGACATCGCCCCGGCCTCTATGCCGCGTTCTATTTCATGCTCTGCTCCATCCCAGTCTTCTTGCAGGGCATCGACCATTGCCAGGTGCTCGAATGCGGCGCCGAAATCCGGTTTGTTGCCCAGTGCCCGTTCGAGACTCTCCCTGGCCTCGTCGTAACGCCCCAGCAGGGTGAACAACTCCCCGAGGGAGTCGTGGGGATTGGCCTGGTCCGGAGCGATGAAGCGATAGGAGGTGAAATACTCTTCGGCTTCGGCAAAACGTCCCTGCAACATCGTGATATAGCCGAGCTGGTTGTAGGCAATGACCCAGTTGGGATTGATTTCCAAGAGCTTTTTGTTGAGGCGTTCGGCTTCCTCGAGTTCACCCCGTTGCCAGGCGCCGAGGGCCTTGATGTGCAGCACGTAGGGATCGTCAGGGTATCGTTCGAGATAGGCGTCCATCTGAGCCTGGGCTTCGTCAAATTTGAGATCGGTCAGGAGGCTGGCGCGCTGGACCATGAATTGCTCACGGGGGTTCAAGTGCGTGATGTCTGCCTCGTTGACTTCCGACATCAACTGGGTTGCCCTCTCCTCGTCTTCCCGACGACAGCGGTCGGCCATCTGCACCTTGGCGATGACAAAATCCGGATCGAGCTCCAACGCCCGTTCGAGGTGGGACCGAGCATCTTGATGGTAGAGCTTCTGGCTGGCTTCCATCGATGCCTCAAACTCTGCCAACGCTTTCTCGGAGTTGGTTGTCCACTCCCATTTCGGAGGCAATGCCAGGATGACGACCCCGGCGAAAATAAACACCAGGGCGATCAGGGCAAATATAATCTTGCGGGTCATACAACCTCCCGTTGACGCACGAACAACAGAGAACCCAGGGGTTCTCAGAGGGAATTACGATCTTGATGGGCCGAAGGTTTCATCGGGTTGAATCCTGAATGGTGACCAATACCCAGAGAGGCATCAGGTCAATGAAGTCGAGTGTCCGGCATTGGTTCAATCATTCCCCGGCCTCAGTTCCTGTGCCCGCCGGATCAAGAGCCGGGTCTTGTGGTCGGTCGGCCAGGCCATGGCCATCAAGATTCCGGCAAGGATGAAGAAGGGGAGTCCCATCCGGGGACCTGCTCCCCAGATACTGACGACAACTCCGCATCCGGCAATTGCCAGGAGTCTCACCAGGACCGCAAAGTAGGCCCAATGATGGGCCTTCAGCAGCCGTGTCGCCTCTCCATGGACGGCAAATGCCAGCTTGACTCGTTCCATCCGGGTTCGGGCATCCCGATTGGCGCTGAAACCGATCCACAAGGCGGTGGCGGCTCCGACCAGGGTCGCCCCCCCGGGACTCAGCAGGTCATTGGTCATGCGTGGCATGAAGAAGGCGCCGACGGCCAGGACGACCAGTACGCCGCCGACGATCAGTCCCGTTCGCCTCATGGATGCGATGTGATGCTGAATTTGAAGAGACGGCAGAGGAGATTCTTTCGATCGAGAGACTCTTTCGGTGCTCATGACGGCGCCTCCGAACTCTGCTGTTTCCGCTTTGACGATCGTTCCGACAGGCCCAGAATCAGTCCGATCCATGCCGCCAGCAGATAGCGATTGACTGGGGTTTGGAGGCCGAAGCCGATCACCTCATGCATCATCGTTGCTGTCAGTGCCAGTGTTGCTCCTGCAAAAGCGAACCGAATCTCCGACCGCATCCTCCGAACCCGCGATGGCGCCAGGATCGTTCCCAGGCCAAAGACCAGAACGGCCAGGAGACACATTCCGGCGATGCCGCTCGTCGATCCCCACTCCAGCCAGTCGTTGTGGGCCTGTTCCAGGACGGCTGCGCCCGAGGCAGGCTTGTCCATCCCAATGACATAACGGTAGGTCCCCATGCCCGATCCAACCAGTGGTGAGCGTTTCCACGACGCCACCGTTCCGCGCCACAGGTCAATGCGGGTGTTTCCGTCGAGACCCTCAACGGCGAACAGCATGGCGGTCCGCTCTCGGATTTCTGGGAGCCGGGTCCACGACAAAGCGCCGACGATCACCAGCAGGAGTGCGACGGTGATTACCACGGGTCCTTTTCGCCCACGGTGTTTCCGGCGCTGCCACCACGGGGCCGTGATCGCCAGCGCCAGGGCCATGAACAGAATACCGCCTCGAGACCCAGAACGGAGGAGTGCAGCTAGGCCGACGGCGATGGCGACGACCGAACCCAAAGTGGAAACCACGGCCTTCTGACGGGCCAGACCCTGATCCGGCAGCCTTCTGAGCGCGACCGCCAGCAGGACCATGGCCGCAGGAATCGTCAACTCCATCGCCTGGGCGAAGTGGTTACGGTTGACGAAGGGGCCGTAGGCATTTCCCTGAAACACATTGTCACGGAGAAACAACACCTTGGATGGATCGGATGCCTCGGCTGTCAGACCGAGAATTGCTGCCACAACCCCGGTCCCCGCGATTATCATCAGGAGGACCGGGAGGCCGCTGCGGGTCTGGGCCATTCGGGCTGCCTGCACGGCAATCAGGGCCGCTACCACCAGTGATGCCGCCATTTGAACGGTCGCCCACGGCACCAGGGACAGCGGTGCCCATCCGGACCACATGACATCGGCGAATCCCGGCTGAATGAGGGCCCGAAAGCCATGGGGGAGCGGCACGATCTGGATGATCACGAGGAGTCCCAGGCCCCAGAGTGCCCCTCTTTGAAGGCGAGGGAGGGTAGGTAGACGCCGAAGCTGAATTGCGAAGAAGAGGGCAATAATGGCTGTGATCAGTTGGGAGATTGGATCAACCCCCGCAAAGGCAATCATGTTGCCGAGGAGAATGACAGCCAGGAGCGAACTGAGAATCTGGGTGATCACGAATCAGCCGTGAATCGATAGCCGACGCCGCGCACCGAGTGGATGAACTGCGGAGCCTTCGGGTCATCTTCGAAGTACTTGCGCAAGCGCACGATGAAGTTATCGATTGTCCTCGACGACGTCGAAAAACGGTAACCCCAGACACGCTCCAGGATTTCTTCGCGAGAAACCACCTGGTTCTTCCGCTCAGCAAGGAGCTTGATCAGCATGCATTCCTTCTCGGTCAAGGCGATCGTCTTGCCCTTGGCCGTCGCCTCGTAGGTCAGGAAGTTGACCTCGTTGCCGCCGAATCGGAAGGTCTCCTGCTCCTCGGGCTTCGAGCGGTACCACTCCTGGCGGCGAAAGATGCCCTGGATCCGAAGGATCAGTTCCTCGAGGAGGAAGGGCTTGGCCATGTAATCATCGGCGCCCAGCTTGAGTCCCAGGAGGCGGTCGGCATCGGAGTCCTTGGCGGTCAGGAAGAGGATCGGTACCCGGGAACCGGTCGCCCGAACTCGTCGGCAGACCTCCAACCCATCCAGTTTTGGCATCATGATGTCAAGGATGATCAGGTCGAAGTGGATCGACTGGGCAAGCCGGAGGCCCTGCTCGCCATCAAAGGCCGTCGTAGTTGCGTAGCCTTCGAATTCCAAATTGTGGGCTAGTGCCTCGGCGAGATGTTCTTCGTCTTCGACGATCAGGATATGGTTTTTCATCACGTCTCCTCAATGATTTCTGCTCTGGGAAGAATAACGCGGAAGGTCGTTCCGGTAGAACCGGTTTCCAAAATCATCACCTCTCCGCCATGGCCCTTGATGATCTGCTGAACCAGGAACAACCCCAGCCCCGTGCCCTGGGTTGTTCGGGTCATCTCGTCACCGGCGCGCCAGAATCGCTCGAATACCCGTGGAACATCGTTCGGCGCGATGCCATGCCCGTTGTCGCCGATGTCCAGTATGGCGTTTCCACCTTTGCGGGTCAGTTGAACGTCGATTCGAAGGATCGTCCCTCCGTACTTGAGAGCGTTTTCCAGCAGATTTGAAATGACGATGGCGATGGCCTCCTCGTCGATCGGGCACCAGATATTGCTGTCGATCTCCGGCATCAGATTGGCGCCTATCGCCGTGGTCCTTCGGGAAAAGCGATCCAGGGCGCCCTCGACGACCTCGCTCAGGCAGGACTCTCTCAGATTGAGGCTGCTGCCCTCCCGGGCATAGCGGGTGACCTCCAGGACTTTTTCCACAAGACTCTGGAGTCTCTCGGTGTCCTGGAGGGCGTTCTCCAGGAAGCGAACGCTGGCGCCGGGATCCGACCGGCCCCGGAGTACCGTTTCCAGTGAAAGCCGCATCGATGCCAGCGGGGACTTGAGTTCGTGGGTGACGGCAGAGAGAAAATTGCGGTGCTGATGTTCCAGGGCCACCTCGCGGCGAAGCGTCCTCCACAACAGGGCCACCAGCACGAAGAGCATGATCGCGAAGAAGGTTCCTTCCGAAACCATCATCAGGATCCGCCCGCGATAACCCTCAAGGATCGCGTCCCAGACGGCAGCCGTGGGTCTGATCGTCTGCCCTTCAAAAGGGGGAGGCAGCGTTACCGCCGGACGGTTTGTCGGCGCCTCGTTCTCCTGGGTAACGCCCAGCTCCAGATCTTCGGGGAGACTGAGCAGAGATTCACTCCAGTCCGGAGTAGTCTGGGCCAGCACGCACATGCCCGCCTCGGGAGCCGGTGAGGAGAGCACCACTGTGTCGTTGATCAGGCGGCTTTGCCCGCAATTCTCGGCCGAGGGTTCCACATACCAGTTCAAAAAGGGTGGGGGTGGCTGTGAGTCCGCGTGGAAGCCTGTGGCCACTGCGGCATCCAGCAACCGATGAGCCTCGGTGAGGTCATTGGCCGTCCGATCAGCTTCCATCCGGCACCGGAACTCGAGGGCCGTTCGCTCAAGTCCCAGCCGGGTCCTGTTCTCACGCAGGACGAAGATGATCCACCATGTCAGCTGGGTGTTGACCAGCAGAACCACCAGTACCGTCACCACAAGGTGCCGAACCGTCAGGGAGCCCTTCTTTACCACGAGGTCAGCATATCGCAAACAAAAAAATCCGCGCAGAGATCTGCGCGGATTTTTGGGATGATTTGATCGGGTCAGAGAGTTGTCAGCACCTTTGCAATGCGCTTGACGGCCCAGTCGACATCCTCGCGCGTGACCGTCAGCGGCGGAGCGACCCGGATGACAGTCTCATGGGTCTCCTTGCACAGCATGCCGTCCTCCTGCAGAGCCTCGCAGAATCGGCGGGCGCCACCGGCGCTTTCCTTGAGGACGATGCCGATCCACAGACCCTTGCCGCGGATGGTGGCAACGTGGTCCGAGTCGATTTCCCGGAGTTTGTTCATGAAGTAGTCGCCCAGTTCGGCGGACCTCTCGATCAGCTTCTCCTCGACCAGGATCTTCAGCGCCTCACGGGCGATTGCGGCGCCCAGGGGGTTGCCGCCATAGGTCGATCCATGTTCGCCGGGGTGAAAAACGCCCATCACCTCGTCATCGGCCAGAATTGCCGACACCGGGTACATTCCGCCGGACAGGGCCTTGCCGATGATGACGATATCCGGACGAATGCCCTCGTGCTCGTAGGCGAAGAGTGTTCCCGTACGGCCCAGGCCGCTCTGAATCTCGTCACAGACCAGGAGACAGTTGTTCTCATTCGTCAGGGCCCGGAGCTCATTGAGGAAGCCTTCCGGTGGGGCAACGATTCCGGCCTCGCCCTGGATGGGTTCGATCATGACTGCACAAACGTTGGGATTCATCGCCGCCTTGACCGCCTCGATATCACCGTAGGGCAGGATCTTGAATCCGGGAGTGAACGGCCCAAAACCGAAACGGTACTCCTCGTCCGAGGAAAAGCCGACGATCGTCGTCGTGCGTCCGTGGAAATTCCCGGCAAAGACCAGAATCTCGGCCTTGTCTTTCTCGATCCCCTTGACCGTGTAGCCCCATTTGCGGGCCGCCTTGATCGCAGTCTCCACAGCCTCGGCGCCGGTGTTCATCGGCAGGACACGATCGAAGCCGGTCATCTCGCAGATCTCCTTGCAGAAGGGACCCAACTGGTCGTTGCGGAAGGCCCTCGAGGTCAGGGCCACGCGGCACATCTGTTCCGCCATCACCTTGACCAGGCGCGGGTGGCAATGACCCTGGTTGACTGCCGAGTACGCCGCCAGGAAATCCATGTACTTCTTGCCGTCGACATCCCAGACCCAGGCGCCGTCCGCACGGCTGATGACCACGTCCAGGGGATGGTAGTTGTGGGCTCCGAACTGCTCTTCGAGCGCGATGAAATCTTGGGCGTTCGACATATCGACCTCCGAGTTGTAGTGGAACCGCGTCGAGAGACGACCGCGGTCGAGCGCACGGTACAACGAGAATGAATTGGGTGCAAGGGTTCAAGGGTCGAAAGGTCAAAGAGTCGATGAGTCGAAGAGTCTGAGGGTTCGAATTGGGCGGATCCCTGGGTCCGACAGGGGCACGCTTGCACACCGAAAGCGCCTGTGGCATACTCTCTCGCCTTGAGTTGCGCCGGTGGCTCAATTGGATAGAGCACCTGACTACGGATCAGGAGGTTACAGGTTCGAGTCCTGTCCGGCGCGCCATTAGAATCAATGACTTACGGCCGGTAAAACGCCGGCCGTTTTCATTTTTGTATCCCTGGGCTCTGATTGGGCTTCTGATGACCCCCTGAGAGCCTCTCCGAGGAGATCGATTGCCTCTCTCTTCATGTTGGGCAAAACGTGGCTATAGGTGTCGAGGGTGATTTGGATGCTGCTGTGACCAAGGATCTCACTGACCAGCTTCGGGTGTACTCCTCGGTGAAAAAGCAACGTGGCGCAACTGTGCCTGAGATCGTAGAGCCTCAGTGAATCATCAAGCCCTGCCGCCGCCACCTG
>CAYSHZ010000069.1:0-14238 GCA_964430905.1 uncultured Thermoanaerobaculia bacterium
CGTCGCCCAGGGCAGCAAAGGGAATGGCCCAGGCGCCCGTCGAATCACCCAACCACGATAAGAGCAAAAAGACCGTGGCCATCCCCTTGGCTGCCAACAACAGCCGAACCGTCCCGTGCCTGAAATACTCCATCAGATACCCGGTGGCCACGACAACGTGAAAGATGCCACCCTGGCGAATGAAGAACACGGTATCGACCTCGCCCCACCCTCCAAGTGCTGCAGCCCAGCGAGGAGCACCTAGAAGGACAACACCCACGGCAAGGCTGTGGAGGGCGACAAGGACAACCAGCCATCGTTCCTGCTGAGGGCGGTCCATCATCACAACCACCAAAGGTCCGGTTCGAGGGGCTCCGGGAGTGGTATGACATCGATATTCAAGGTCTTCAGTTCTTCCAGAACTAACGCCTCCACCTCGCCCACCGCTTCGCCAACCGCACCACTGAGGTGTGTGCCCGCATCCACGGTCACCGGAACCACCCCGATCAAGACAATGTTGTCGGGACTCGAGTCGGTCAACTCGGTAGCCATCAATGCTTCGCGCAGCCCCGGTTCGTGGGGACTGGTCCTGGCCACCGGGGGAGCACTCAACAACTCCTCGTTGCGCCAGATCCTTACCGTTCCGGGCGCCTCCTTGGCCCGGACCGCATCGAGAACAATCACAGTGTCGGCATTGGCGAGGAAGGGCGTGAAATCCAACCCGGGAGTTCCGACGTCAATGATTTCCACCTCTTGGGGGAAGGAGTACTTTGCCACAAGACGTGCGGCCACCGTCGGCCCCAGACCATCATCAGAGGTCAAAACGTTTCCCACCCCAAGAACACGGATTGGCGCGTAGTCAGTCATGGGCTCATCATACATGGCGTTTGGACAATCGGTTCAGGTCATTCGCTTCCCGTACTGCAAAAAACGCCCGGCAGATGCCGGGCGTTTTTGATCAGTCGTTGCTCGCGTTACAACGTCCGAACCTTGGACCTCTCGTTCCCGTCGGGATCGAGGGTATGAATTGCACAGGCGAGACACGGGTCGAACGAGTGGATCGTCCTCAAGACCTCAAGTGGTCTCTCAGGATCGGCAACCGGGTTGTCGATTAACGAGGCCTCGTAGGGTCCCATCCGACCCTTGTCATCCCGGGGCCCGGCATTCCACGTCGACGGCACGACGCACTGGTAATTCTTGATCTTGCCGTCCTCGATGACCACCCAGTGGGACAGGGTCCCGCGGGGCGCTTCGTGGAAACCGAAGCCCTGCACCTCACCCTTGGGATAGTCCCACGGCGTGAAGCTGGTGCTGTCACCGCCACCGATGTTTTCGACCAGGCGTTGCCAGTGATTGATTGCCGTATCGACGATCACCGCAGCCCTGATTGCTCGTGCCGCGTGGCGACCCAGGGTCGAATGCAGTACGCCCGGCCCCAGTTTGGCGCCGGCAACCGCTCCGGCAGTCTTGAGCATCCAGGTTGCCCACTTCTGGGTCGGCTTATGGCCGCCGGCAAAACCGACCAGGACCTGGGCCAGAGGCCCGACCTGCATCACCTGGTCGTTAAACCGGGGCGCCTTGACCCAGGAATACTTCCCGTCGTGATCCAGTTCCGAGTAGGCGGGATTGGTCTGGCCCTGGAATGGATGCCGGGTTTCCTCGGTGTCCTCGTACCAGGCCCTCGTGATGTTCTCCGTAATGTTGTCGCGGAAGTAGGGGTCGTCGAAGCTCTCAAACTCCCGGGTCGTTTTCAAATCACCGTTGAAGATCGTGCCACCGGGGAGATCGAACGTCGTCCCCTTGGTATCCGTCGGAAGATCGGGGACCGAGAGGTAGTTGGTCACGCCGGCGCCATAGGAAAGCCAGGGTGCATTCATCGCCGCGATTGCGGCAACGTCTACCAGGTAGACCTGCTCGACAAAACGCTGCACGTCTTCAAGAAGTCCCTTGACGGCATAGAGTTTCTTCATATTAAGCGTCGCTTCGTTGTCCAGATTGATCGCGTTGGCCACGCCGCCGACCGCCAGGTTCTGGATATTGGGGGTCTTGGCGCCGAGGATTGCAACAACCTGGTTGGCCTTCTTCTGGTATTCCAGTGCCTGGAGATAGTGACTGACCGCCAGAAGATTGACGTCCGGGTGAAGTTTCATCGCCGGATGACCCCAGTAGCCGTTGGTGAAGATACCCAACTGGCCCTTGGAAACAAAACCGGCCAGCCTCTCCTTGACCGCCTGCAACTCCTTGGCGGAATTGCCCGGCCAGGGGGACAGGCTCTCGGCCAGCTTCGACGCCTTCTTGGGATCGCCCTTGAGGGCCGAGACGACATCGACCCAGTCCAGGGCCGACAGGTGGTAGAAGTGAACGATGTGGTCGTGCAGGCAGTGGGCAGCGACAAGGAGATTCCGGATCAGCTGGGCATTGAGCGGAATCTCGATGTCCAAAGCGTTCTCGACTGCGCGAACCGACGCGATTGCGTGGACCGTCGTACACACACCACAGATCCTCTGGGTGAAAATCCACGCATCTCGCGGATCACGACCTTCGAGAATCTTCTCGATGCCTCGCCACATCTGTCCCGACGACCAACTCTTCTGAACTTTTCCTCGATCCACCTCGACGTCGATGCGCAGATGCCCCTCGATGCGGGTGATCGGGTCAATGGTGATCATTTGTGCCATGGGCCCCTCCTCAGCTCTCAGATTCCGACGGCTTCAGGCCGCCGAGAATCGGGAATGTCTTGACGATGACGATGTAGAGGGCGATCTCCAGACCGACCACTCCAAAGGTAATGAACAACTCAGGAAACGATGGGAAATAGGACCATCCCGGTCCCGGATTGTAGGCGACGATATAACTATCGAACCGGTAGAGGGCGCCGGCAAAGATGATCACCAGGGCCGCCCTGAAAACATTGGAAAAGTTCTGCCGACGCTTGGCTCCGAGGAGCAGCATTGCCCACAGGAAGAGCGCGTTCTCGACCCAGAACAGTACGCTCAATCCCCCGGAGGTGAACATCATCATTCCACGACCCTGAATCACCAGATCGACCAATCGAATGACCAGAAACAGGCCCAAAACGATGACCATCGCCCCTGAGAGATTCTTGAGCATCGAGTCTTCCCGAGGTCGCGAGAACGTACCTGCCGACACCGTTGACTCCCAGACGACGACCGCATACCCCATGCCGACACACGACAGGAGGTAGAGCAGTGGGATCATGCTGGTAGACCAGAGCCCATGCACCTTGTCACCGGCTATCAGCATCACCGTTCCCAAAGAGCTCTGGTGCATCGTCGGCAACAACAGCCCCAGGGCTATGATCCAGATCATCGCCTTGTCAAAGAAACGCAGGCCCAGAGCCGCGAAGTTCCTCAAGCCAGGACTCGACGCATCCTTCATCTTCTCGAGGAATGCCGGGGCCAACTCCAGCCACAAGACTCCGGTATAGGCCATGACGCACAGGGCGACCTCCAGCAATGCCGAATTGAGGTTCCAGTCGAAAACACGGAGCGGAATATTGTGGATCAGCCACGGCCGACCAACGTCGATAACGATCGAGAACCCTGCCAACGAATAACCCAGGGCCGAGGTCAAGATCGCCGGGCGAACCAGCGGATGGTATTTGCCCTTGTTGAAGATGTAGCAGAGGATCGCCACCGCATAGCCACCACAGGCCAAGGCCGTTCCGGTGACAACATCGAAGGCAATCCAGATGCCCCAGGGATAACCGTCACTGAGGCCGGAAACGGCGCCGATTCCGGCAGCAAAACGCCAGATCAAAACCACCGACCAGATTGCAAGAAATACCAGGAGGTACTTGAAAGGCCGGGTCATTATGGGACCGCCGACCGGTGAGGCTTCATGGTGTGCCATCACTCCTCCTCCTTTCCCGTCCGCCGGTTCCGCCACATGACGGCGCCCAGGATTCCATACAGCGCCACTGGCGCGACGAAACCCTTGTAAATCGTGTGTTGAATGGTCTTGGACGAGATTCCGGCGGGTTCGGTCCCGAGGTCCGGCAGACCCAGATTCTCGAAATCGACACCTGCAAGATAGAGGACCTGCGTCCCGCCACCGTCCTCGGCGCCGTAAATCTTGGGCGCCCCGGCCGGGTAGTAGCGTTCCGGGTGCTCGTCGATGCGACGCTGGGCCTCGGCCAACAGCTCCCGATAGTCACCCGCAATGACAGCCTCTTTGGGACAGACCTCGCAGCATGCCGGCATCGGCTTCCCGGTTTCGTCACTGATGCGGTGGTTGCACAGCTCGCACTTGACGATCTTCGGCATCGCCTCGTCCCACTGAAACTTGGGAATCTGGAAGGGGCAGGCGACCTGGCAGTAGCGGCAGCCGATGCACTTGTCGGGATCCCACGTGACGATTCCAAACTCGCGCTTCTGGAAGGCGCCGATCATGCAGGCCCGCGTGCAGGCCGGATCGAGACAGTGCATGCACTGCGCCTTCATATAGCTCTGGTCTTCCTGACCACGATGCCAGACCTTGATGATGTTCTTGGTGTCACCCGAAAGATCCCCGGGTGGGTTGTAGAGATTCCCCGGCAGAGCGTTGGCCTCCTTGCAGGCCGTAACACACGCCCGGCAACCAATGCACCGGGTTGCGTCATACAACATCCCGAACGCATCCGTTGGAATCTCCGGCTTTGGTGTGGAAGCCTCAACGGGCAGGGCCGATACTGCAGCCCCAGCCCCCGCTGCCGCCACACCCTTGAGCAGGCTGCGGCGATCCAGTGTCATGAGGACTCCTCCTCCCCGGCATCGGCAACTTTCTTCGATGCCATCACACCGGCTCCGATGACGGCGCCGGCTGCCAGACCCGCGACTCCGTACCAACCGGCGTTGGTCGGACCGTGTTCGGGCTTGATCGGTGGGTGTGCCCCGTCAGGCAGGGTCGCTGCCTCGTGAACGAATTTTGTGAAGCCGACCCCCTGCTCGGTGCATCCGAAGCACGGGTGACCGATACCGATCGGCCAGCAGTCCGGAATCTCGTTGAAGTGCATCACCGAGCAGTTGGCGTGGGTCTCCGGGCCCTTGCAGCCAAGGGCGTAAAGACAATAACCCAGGCGATGACCCTCGTCACCGTAGACCCGGGCAAAGCGGCCGGCGTCGAAGTGGGCCCTGCGGGGGCAATGCTCGTGGATCGTCCGGCCGTAGGCGAACTCCGGTCGGCCCTTCTCATCCAATGCCGGAAGGGTACCAAACGTCGCATACTGAAGTACGGTGCCCAGGAAATTGTAGGGATTGGCAGGACAACCCGGGATCGTCACGATCGTCTTGTCCGGAAGAATTTCCGGAGCTCCGACTGCACCGGTTGGATTGGGCGCCGCCGAGGGGATCCCGCCCCACGACGCGCACGACCCGATCGCGACGATAGCGCCGGCCTTCGAGGCCACGTCCTGGAGGATATCCATCGCGGTTCTGCCGGCAATTTTACAATAGATGCCATTATCCTTGGTCGGAATGGCGCCTTCCACCACACAAATGTACTTGCCGGCATTGGCTTCCATCGCCTGGTGGAGCGCTTCCTCAATCTGATGACCCGCTGCCGCGAACAGGGTCTCGTGGTAGTCCAACGAGATCAGATCAAGAATCAACTCGGCCAACCCCGGCGCGGAGGTTCTCAGGAGGCTTTCGGTGCAGCCTGTGCATTCCTGAAAATGAAGCCAGATGACCGACGGTTTGAGGCCCTGTTCGGCAGCCTCCGCCATTTTGAGACCCGCCGAATTCGACAGGCCCACCGCTGCGGCCGCCATCAGGCAAACCTTGGTGAAATCTCTTCGATCAACGCCTTCCATTGACGGCGTCTCCCACAGATCCCTCGGAGCCATGACATCCTCCTTATACGTTTTCACTTCGCTATTGGACTTTCGCCCGTGAAACGACTTTAGGGTGGCCAAATGGTCAATGTCAAATTATTTCTTGCTAAATAATATGCAGTCTCAAAATAGATCGGTTTCTGAATTGCGACGCATTCCCAGTCTCGTAATTAACACTCGGTTCATTCTGAGGGTCCAACTTCACATCAGATCAACAGGGGGCGTTCTCAGGGCTTTGGCCACCGGCAGGGTCGCACCCCCAACAGCAGCAGCCACAGACACGAGTACGACTCCAACCAGCAGATACTCGCTAAACACAAAGAGTGTCGCCGGAAGCAACGGCACATTGGGAAGAGCTGCAAGGAATACCCCATCGGCAACGCGTCCCAGGACGACACCGACGAGACCGCCTACCACTCCCCCACCCAAACCGACCAATGCTGCTTCCGCCAGGAACAAGAAGAAGACGTCGAATGCAGATGCGCCGACGGCACGGAGGATCGCAATCTCCCGGCGCCGTCCTTCGACCAGGATGGCAAAGGTGTGAACGACACCCAGGGCAGCCACGAGAAGAACCGCCAATCCAACCAAAGCCATGACTCCGATCGCCACGGAAACGGCTGCAGCCATCCTTTCGGAATCCTGCTGCACAACCCGATAGCCCAGACGCTTGACCTCTGCGCTGACAGTTCCAAAATCACGACCCGACACCAGACCCAAAATAGCGGAGTCGAATCCACCGCCGCGTCCACCGTCCCCAAAATAGCCATTGAGGCGGCGGACCTCCTCCAACGGCACCGTCACTCCTAATGGCATCGCTCGTTTGGAGAACCCCACCAAGACCATCCGATCCCGGAGAACACGCTCCTCAGAAACGGAGAAAGATGATGCCCCAAACCGAACATCGGCGCCCAATCCAACGGCCGCTTCGGGGTTGAGTTGCGGCAACCCATAGGCACGTCGAATGGACCCGTTGTAGAGGTCGATCAAGTTTTCGCTGACGATGACCGGGAGTGGGGACCTGCAAATGCCATGGACCCCCGGCGCATCCACGCAATACTCACCCTTCGAGCAATCCCGATCACTCCAGCACGACACGGCATCCGGGCCGGGTTGGGTACGAGCCGAAAAACCTATACCTTCTCCCAATTCTGCCTCAACCAACTCCGGATCAATTCCCTCCACCGCCAGTTCCGTAATCATTGTTTGACCGAGGATCCCGGCCCCTCCGGAAGCGACGGCCGGCACACCCAGTCCGACTCTGGGCCACACGGAAGACACACCATCGATCGCCAGCAGACGATTGAGATCATTGGAATCGAGGACATTCGACCCCAAGCCCACTCTCAAAGGACCCAGATCAACGTGGGTTGCTCCATTGGAAACCTCGATGCGGTCTGTCGGTGTCAACTCTCCGATGACGGCACTCTCAATGCCACGCCCGAGCCCGAGCAAAAAGGTCAAGACCGCAGCAGCCAGAGCAACTCCCAGACCAGCCCCTACCAGCCGACCCCACGAACGTCTGAGGTCCATCACCAACAGCCGCGTTCTGCCCGGCCTCATTTCTTCTCCTCAATGAGCCGACCGCCCTCAAGCCGCAGTTGACGATCCGCCAACCGAACCATCGCCTTGTCATGGGTGACCGCCAGCACCGCGACATTCTCCTCACGACACGCTCGATCGATCAAGCTGATGATCTCTCCTGCCGTTTCGTCGTCGAGGTTGGCCGTCACCTCGTCACAAATCAGGAGCGAGGGCACAGCGAACAATGCCCTGGCCAAGGCGACCCTCTGCCTTTCACCACCTGAGAGTACGGTTGGCAACGTCTGGAAACGATCCTCGAGCCCAACCGTTTCCAGGACCTCCTCGGCCCGAACCCGAGGCGACTCCTTCCGCCCCCGCATGAAGGCGGCCGGCAGCATGACATTCTCGCCAACCGTCAGATGCTCCAAAAGATTGAACGCCTGGAAGACAATTCCGACCATCTGCGCCCTCACGTGCGCACGGGCCCCTTCGCCCAAACGACCGAGTGAGTGCCCGCCGAGGAGCACTTCTCCCTCGTCCGCACGCTCCAGGCCTGCAACAATATGGACGAGGGTTGTCTTGCCGGCGCCCGAACGTCCGGTCAGACAGACCATCTCACCCTGAGAGACCTCGAGGTTGACACCCTTGAGAACCGAGCGCGTCTTCTCGCGATCTCCAAACCGGCGATGAACGCCTTTCAACCGAATCAACACATCTGAAGTCATGGCGCCATTATGCTCGAAACTGGTCTCCAGTGATCCATATATTTCGACGGGCATGAGGACCAGTTCCGACGAGGTGGATCGTTCGTCGAATGACGGATCCCCATCTCCACCTTGGGAACCCCCGACCGGACCCCCCAATTTCTGCTAAAGTTCATCACAGACCCGGAGGTGGGAGATGGTTCTTGGTTTCGCAAAGGGAGAGAAGCTCTCCAACGTTGATGCCGCGTGGCTTCATATGGAGGACCGAACAAATCTGATGGTGATAACGGCGGTCATGGCCTTCCACGAACCGCTGAATTTTGCTGATGTCAAGACCGTCCTCGAGGATCGGTTCATCTGCTATGACCGATTTCGCCAACGGGTCGTCGAGGGTGGAGCGCCATTCCTCGGACCCCGGTGGGTCGAGGATGAGCATTTCAACATGAAGAGTCATCTGATCCGGCTGGGGCTGCCCAAACCCGCCGGCAAGGACGAATTGGAAGAGCTGGTCTCAACCCTGGCTTCGACGCCTCTCGACCCCACCAAGCCACTCTGGCAGTTCCACTTCATCGACAACTACCGGGGCGGTTCGGCACTGATCGGCCGAATCCACCACTGCATCGGCGACGGCATTGCCCTGATTCGTGTTCTTCTCAGCATGACGGACGACTCTCCGACCGGCCACCGCCCCACCAAGAAACGGCGACGCCGGCGCCAAACCCAGGCGGCCGGTTTCTGGCTTCCCGAGGTTGTCAACGAGGCCTTCTATGCTGTCCGGAAAATCACGGGCGAGGTCGTCGAAACCGGAGTCGAGGCCCTGACGACGCCGGGAAAACTGATGGCTCTTGCCAACGAGGGTGCTCAGGCCGGCGGCGTCCTGGCCCGTCTGGCCTCGATGCCGTCCGACCCCAAGACCTGCCTCAAGGGCAAACTGGCAACCCAGAAACGCTGTGCCTGGTCGGAGATCCTGCCCCTCGAAGATGTCAAGGCCTTCGGGAAAGACGTTGGCGCCACAATCAATGACGTCTTGTTGGCCGGCGTGTGCGGCGCTCTCCGCCACTACCTGATCGAATGTGATCAGCGTGACCTGGACGGGATGAATATTAGGGCGACCGTTCCGGTCAACCTGAGGCCTGAGGGACCTCCGGGCGAGTTGGGCAACCAATTCGGTCTAGTCTTTCTGTCCCTGCCGGTAGGTCTGCCGACCCGGATGGCCCGCCTGCGTGAGCTGAAGAAGAGGATGGACAGGATCAAGAAGAGTTCGGAGGCCATCGTTACCTTCGGCGTTCTCAACGCCATCGGCATGGCCAGTGCCGAAATCGAGGGTGCCGCCATTGGATTCTTCGGCGCCAAGGCCACGGCCGTCATGACCAATGTCCCGGGCCCACGAGAAGAGATGTACCTTGCCGGGCAGGCCGTCCGTTCGATGATGTTCTGGGTACCGCAGGCCGCCCATCTCGGGCTGGGCGTCAGCATCCTCTCCTATGCCGGACAGGTCCGACTCGGCGTCATCACCGACGCCGGTCTGGTGCCCCGACCCGCCGACATCATCGACCACTTCGAGAAGGAGATGAAGGCTTTCATCGCCAACGAGAAATAGACTCTCCGCCGGAAAGCTCCTCACCGGTTGTGGCGCGGGTCGAAAAACATCAGATAGGCCGCAACCGGCCGAACGCAATCGGCGTCCCATCCGTCGAGACGTCCCACCAGCCGGCCCGAGCTGTTCCTGAGAGCCGAGCCTGCATCGATGCGGCCCAGCAACCGACCCGAAACGTCTCTCAATGTGCCGTTGTCGTCAATCGATGCCAGGCGCCGACCCGATGCATCTCGAATCGCACCGGACGCGTCGATCCTTCCGATCAGACTCCCACCGCCCGAACGAACGGCGCCGTCGGCGGCGTTGAAGCCGCCGATCCTCCTCCCGGAGGCCTCCCTGAAAACACCGTCACTCTCGATACGGGCGATCAATCGACCGCCATCGTCCCGGATGACCAGATCACACGCCCCCACCGGGGCTCCAATCATCACGGTCAGACAGAAGACCAAAACCACAACGAATTTGGTAATTTTCATTGATCCTCCAGAATATGAGCGGCCGCCTTCCGGGCCGTCAAGACGCAACACCCGAGGAAGGTCCCCTCCAGGGCCCTCAGTCCGTGGCTGCCGCCGCCTCCAAAGCCTGCTGCTTCGCCGATGGCATAGAGCCTCGGGATGTTCTCACCTCGATCGTCCAGGACCCTGCTCGCGACATCGGTCTGCAGGCCACCCAGACTCTTCCGGCTGAGAATGAACTCCCTGATGGCGATCAGTGGCTTGGCCTTGGGGTCATCGATGGGCTGGAATTTGCACGTCCTCGCCCGATCACCCTTGTACCTCCGGAGGTGTGCCAACCGCCGCAACTGGTCATCGTTGAAGTATTTCGGACCCCGAAGGATCGTGGCGTCATACGCCTCGATCGTCGACCGAAGAACCCCCGGGTCAACGTCGTCATTGCCGCACAAATCATTCATTCGGTCCGCCAGTTCTTCGATTGACGAGGCAACAACAATATCGACACAGTTCTCGACCAGATCCTCGACAAGGCCGCGATTCCCCAGAAGCACATTCTTGAGAAAGGCGAAAATTTTCTTGTCACGTATCGCTTCGTTGAATTCCGAGCCGGAGACCGCCATCTCCTTGACGGCGATCTTCCAGTTGAGCACCTGCCAACTGAATTGCTTGTCCTGGGCACAGACCTGGGTCACCAGACGTCGGGTATCGAATCCAGTGACCATCGGTTCCGGGCCAATTCTCCAGCCGCGAGAATCCAGCCAGAGGGCCGACCGTGGTGGCACCAGGCTCAGGCCGTGATTGGGTCTCTTGGGTCTGGGATGGGTGACACCGGCGGCGTAGTTCCACATGCGGTCCAGGTGGGTGATCACAGCCCCCCGTCTGGCGGCCGCATCGTGGACCATCCCGTCGGAGAAGTGGTGGGAACCGTTGAAGATGACCTCGGGCGGCGAGGACCACTCCCGATGCCAGTTCTCTCGAACGCGGCTCATATCGCCGTTGATGCCGCCCGACGCGATGATCGTGTGCTCGGACTCGACCTCATATTCCTCGCCGGCCCCTTCGATCCTCCCCCGGCATCCGCTGATTCGCCCCGCCTCGAACACCAAATCCTCAACCCTGTGTCCGAACAGGAGCGTCAACCGATCTCGATGCCTGTGCCTCTCCAAAAAGGAAATGAGGGCCTCAGTCAGGCCATGGCCCGTACCCCACACCATGTGAAACCGGGGCACCGAGTTGCCCGGGATGAACAGGCCCCTCTCGACCCAATGGACGACGGGGAAGAAGCCAATCCCCTTTGCCTTCAGCCAGTGATAGACGTGTTCCAGGGACTGCTCGACGTAGAGGTCGGCCCACCGGCGAGGCCAGTCGTCATTATCGTCAAACTGGGCAACCGAATACCAATCACGCCGGGCCAGTTCAACCGAATCGCGGATACCTCCACGCCTCTGCTCCGGCGTGTCAACGAAGAACATCCCGCCGAAACTCTCTTTGGCAAGACCGCCGAAGTTCTCCTCGAGATCACGATCGACGATGATGACTTTTCGTCCGGCGTCCAAGAGCTCCGCAGCGGCCACCATGCCCGCCACACCACCACCGATGATGACAACGTCACCCTGGTATCTCTCCTCCATACATCACCTCGATTCAAGGGTACCGGATCCGGCCCAGAGAGCAGCCTTCTTCAGAAAGAACGATGTAGACTCTTCGAAGTCTGGACCGGGCTGTCCGGATACCGGGAGGATCAATGTCAAAAGCAATATTTCCGATGGCACTGTTTCTGGTTGTCCTGTGCTTTCCGACTGGAGCCTGCAAAAGAACCGATAGCGGCGGTCCACCTGTCGCCCAACGAATCCCCCACACACTGGAAAACCACGGGAAGGTCAGGGTTGACGACTATTACTGGCTCAAGGAACGGGACAACCCCAAAGTCATCGAATACCTCGAAGCGGAAAACGCCTACACCGAATCGGCCCTCGCCCATACGAAGGTGCTGCAGGATCAGCTCTACGACGAGATCGTCGGCAGGATCAAACAGGACGACGAGTCTGTTCCCTATTTCGAGAACGGATACGTCTACTACAACAGGTACGAACCAAACCAGAACTACCCGGTCTACTGCCGCCGGAAGGGCTCGATGGACTCCCCGGAAGAGATCATCCTCGATGCAGCCAGGATGGCCGAGGGACACGAGTATTTCGCCGTCCGAGGCCTTCGAGTCAGCACCGACACGACACTGATGGCATTCGCCGAAGATACGGTTGGTCGAAGAATCTACTCCCTTCGATTCAAGGATCTCAACACCGGTGAGATCTCTCAGGATGTCATTCCGGATGTCACGGGCAACGTTGTCTGGGCCAACGACAACCGCACCGTCTTCTACACCCGGCAGGACCCCGAGACACTCCGGTCCCACCTGGTCTACCGTCACGTCCTGGGAACGGACCCCAAAGGCGATATCCTGGTATTCGACGAAGAGGACCCCACCTTCAGTTGCTCGATCACCAAGACAAAATCAAGGAAATTCCTGGTCATTCACTCCAGTTCAACCCTTGCCGATGAAGCCCGATACCTCGATGCCGACGCGCCCGACGGCGCCTTCACCGTTTTTCTTCCGAGACACCGTGGCCACGAGTATTCAATCGATCATTTCGGGGATCGGTTCTTCATCCGAACCAACGATAACGCCTCCAATTTCCGCTTGATGTCGACACCGGAAGCCAATACAGACCGCTCCCAATGGACCGAGATCATTCCCCACTCCGACGAAATCTACCTCTCGGGCTTTGAACTCTTCCGGGATCATCTCGTCGTGGCACAGAGAACCAACGGCCTGATGCAGTTGCGGGTGATCCCATGGTCCGGGAAGGAGACCTACCTGATTGACTTCGACGACCCCACCTATGGCGTTTGGATCAGCGTCAATCCCGAACTCGATACGACAACACTTCGTTTCACCTACTCCTCGTTGACCACACCGTTCTCGGTTTACGATTTCGACATGGTGACCAGGACCAGAACCCTGCTGAAGAGGGAGGAAGTCCTCGGCGATTTCGACCCCTCAAACTACATCTCCGAGCGTGTCTATGCGACGGCCCGTGACGGGGTCGAGGTCCCGATTTCCCTGGTCCGACGAGTCGATTCTCCTGAGGGCCCCCAGCCCCTCCTGCTCTATGCCTACGGTTCCTATGGTTATTCGATGGACCCCGTCTTCAGTTCGGAACGCCTCAGCCTGCTCGATCGTGGTTTTACCTTCGCCATCGCCCACGTCCGAGGCGGCCAGGAATACGGACGCCACTGGTACGAGGACGGCAAACTGCTTCACAAGAAGAACACCTTCACCGACTTCATTGACTGCGGGCTCTTCCTCGTCGATCAGGGAATGACGACCCCGGACCAGCTCTTTGCAATGGGGGGCAGCGCAGGCGGCCTCTTGATGGGCGCCGTCGTCAACATGCGCCCGGATCTCTTCCGCGGTGTCGTGGCCGCGGTACCCTTCGTTGACGTCATCACAACGATGCTCGACCCCGACATCCCCCTGACCACCGCGGAGTATGACGAGTGGGGCAACCCCAACGAGAAGGAGTATTTTGACTACATGTTGTCCTACTCACCCTACGATCAGGTCACGGCGCAGGACTACCCCGCAATGCTGGTGACAGCAGGACTTCACGACTCACAGGTGCAGTACTGGGAGCCGGCAAAATGGGTCGCCAAACTCCGAGCCATGAAAACGGACAACCACCTCCTCCTGCTCCACACCAACATGGACGCAGGTCACGGCGGCGCCTCCGGGCGCTTCAAGCAGCACGAGGAGACGGCGTTGACCTACGCATTCTTGCTGGACCAAAACTGCGAACTTCAGGACGACTGATCGGGGCGGACCAACGGAGTATTTCACCGCAGGAAATCCCGGTGTAGGCGTGTCCTTCAGGGCACGCGACCGTGCCGGTCCAGGGCTGACCGACGATTGGCGTCGGCGCTCAACGCTGCGTCGAGGCAAAGCGCAACAACCTCTCCTCCGTGCTCTGTTGACTATTTGTTATTTTGAGTATTAGTCTCATTTTTGATAAAAAACTCAACAGGAGGCATCTGAGAAGCGAGGCCTCTCCTCTATACTCGGCTGATGAACACACCTAGAGTCGAAAGTCC
>CAYSHZ010000070.1:0-7699 GCA_964430905.1 uncultured Thermoanaerobaculia bacterium
ATGCCATCAATCTCGACATCTCCCCTCACGACGCCGATCTGGCGTTGGCGGCCATCAAGACCCGGAACGCGGGCCAAGGTGTTCAGCGATCAACGGATGGAGGCCGAACCTGGACCGTCAGCGGTTCTGGACTCCCCGCGTTCAATACTCAGGTGGTCCGCTTCGATCCCACCGACCCCAATGTTGCCTATGCCGGAACCGATGTTGGACTCTATCGTTCGACCGATGCCGGAGTGACCTGGGCCCGGTGGGGCGACGGCCTTCCGGCCGCCTCGATCCATGACCTTCGGATTCTACCGGACGGTTCAATGATGCGCATCGGAACCTATGGCCGAGGTTTCTGGGAATTGGCAATCGATCGACCCGAAAACACCAGGCCCTCAATCGAGATCACGGACCCGTCGACCTCGACGATTACCCTCAGTGCCGGCGATACGCTTGATCTCAAGGCAACGGCGACCGATGCCGACGGCGACCCGTTGGATGTCGACTGGTACCTGACCACGGACTACCATTTTTTTCGACAGGATCAGGGAACTGGAACCGTCGCGTCAGATTTTCAGACCATCATTCCCTCGGGCGGCCTCTTTCAGGTCGTTGCCCGGGTCACCGACAGTCACGGTGAGCAGGACGTCGATTTCTTCAATGTCTTGGCGATGGAACCGGCTGACAGTTGTGACACACCCCGCGTCATTCCAGGCGACGGACCTTTTCCTGCAACGGTTGCAACATCGAACGAGTTCGCCACCAAGGCTGCCACCGATCCGGTGCTTTCATGCGTCAACCTTGACAGCTCCCACCCGGATTCTGGGAGGGAGGGATCACTGTGGTTCGAGTTCACTCCGACTATCAGTGGAACCTATGCCCTCTCAACCTGCGGATCCGCCGCCGACACTCTGTTGTCGGTCTGGACCGGAGACGCATGCGGCGACTACACCGAAGTTCCCGGAGGCTGCAACGACGACGATGAGAGCGACCACTGCTTCGGCGCTCGAACGGACTCCTACCTCGAACTCGCTCTCGACGGGGGCACGACCTACCGCATCATGGTCGGTTCGTGGCGAAGCCTTCAGAATGCGATCTTCAAGGGACAGATCAACTTCACGATAGACTGTGTCGACTGCTCCGGTTCCTCGGATGTCGTAACCATGATCGCAGCTGCCGCCCACGCCGATGGACTGAACAACACCAGTTGGGTAACCGACCTAGACCTCTACAACCCCGGTACAACAGCCATGACGGCCAGTCTCTCCTTCCTGCCCTCAGGGGCGGACAACAGCGGAGTCGTGGGCATACAGACAACGATCCCTGCAGGTCAAACGCAGACCTTTGAGGATGTTGTCGGCCTATTCCTTGAATCCAGCGGCGGAGGCGCCATTCGAATCACCGCCCCCGACGGGCTGGTGGCAACTTCGAGAACTTTCAATACCGCTGCTGAGGGTACCTTTGGACAGTTCATTCCCGGAATGACGCTGGACCAGGCACTGCAACCCAGTGGTGTAGCCCGCCTCAACGGCCTTGCCGGCAACGAGAACTTCCGGACCAACATCGGATTTGCGAACGCTTCCGGCTCGCCCGCTACCCTCTCCGTCGATCTCCTCGGCGCTGACGGATCAGTGATCGGTCATCACGACGCTTCCCTGCAACCCTGGGGTTGGCTCCAGTTGAACAAGGTCTTTCAGAGCGCCGGAACCGGCCCTGTCAATTCAGCCTCCGCCCAAGTCCAGAACCTGTCGACAGAGGCGCAGGTACTGGTCTACGCCTCGGTCGTCGATGCAGCAACCGGAGATCCGACCTTCGTCACCGAGACAACCACGGGATCGACCGGGGACGCACTTTGGATCGCTGCTGCCGCGCACGCCAACGGCGTCGGTCAATCGGTCTGGCGGACCGACATCTGGCTGTCCAATACAACCGACTCGGCCGTGACGGCGACCCTCAATCTCCTCAAGAGAGACCAGGACAATTCCTCACCGCAGACCCTGGAGTACGACATTCCCTCCGGGGAGAACCTGATGCTGGGTGACGCCCTGGCAACAGCCTTCGGTTACACGGGTACGGCGGCCTTACGCGTTGATCTGGACGGCGAGGCTACCGTCACCAGCAGGACCTTCAACCAGGCAGCCGAAGGGACCTTCGGACAGTTCATCCCAGGCGTCACCCAGGCGGCGTCCATCACCGAAGGCCGGACCGGCATCCTGATCCAATTGAGAAACAACGAACAGTTCCGAACCAACATCGGGTTCGTCAACCAGGGCGGCGAGACTCTCGCCGTTCATGCCAACTATTTTTCGAGCGACGGAACCCTCCTTAACAGCAAAGACTATTACCTCAAACCGTTCGGCTACTTCCAGGACGGAAATGCCTTGCCCGGAGGATCTGATATTCAGGGAGGTTTTGCCCATTTGACGACATCCACCGCCGGTGGCAAATTCCTGGCCTACGCCTCGGTGGTCGATAACGGCTCGGACGACCCGGTGTTTATGCCGACGGGAATCCTGACTGACTAGTTCCCGTCCGGAAACGGATTGGTTGATCATCAACTGCGAAAAGGCCCCGGTCTCCCGGGGCCTTTTTATTGAGACATAGTCTTTCAGGAATCCGAAGTGTTATCAGGAACCGAGAACATACTGAATCGACCCCCAAACGGCACCATAACGATCCGCCCGGCAGCATCCAACTGGGCGTTGTCGGGGATGGGCTGATCCGTCCCCGCAACAAAGGCCCTGAATCCAAACGGAACCTCGGCGCCCTCGGGCGCCAACCAGTCGGGAATGACCAGATCCCACCTTTCCTCGTCTTCGGGAACAACTCTCATCTCGATCTCATCCGATGCCGAGACTCCCAGTTCCTTGCGCTGCTCGACGATGCCTTCAGCATCGTCTACAGCCTCTTCGAGGATCTGTTGCAGAAAGGCCCGAGCGGTCTCCGATTCCTCGGCCCCGCGGATCTCCGCCTCGATCAGAAGTTGATAGTCCTCGGCACTGATCTCCTCCGAGGCGGTAATATCCACCTGGAAGGTCTGTCCACCGTCTTCAGTCTCAACGTCATATGACGTGCCATACACCAGGTCTCGAACCACCAGAGCGAGGAGGAGTTCCTCGACCGTGGAAGCCGGAAAGGCCACTTCAAATGATGCCAGCCACGATTCCATATCAATCCTCCTCTTTGCGACCAAATATCGCCGCAACAATGACCCCCAAGAGATAGAGCAACATCATCGGCACGGCAAATACCGACTGTGTCGCGATGTCCGGCGTCGGGGTAATGACCGCCGCGATGATAAAAATTGCCAGAATCGCCCACTTGTACCAACGAATCAGCTGGCGGGCGCTGACGAGGCCGAGTCGTGCCAGGAAAAAGATCAGCATGGGAATCTCGAAGACCAGACCCAGACCCAGCAGGATCTTCGACATCATCGAGAAATAGGTCTGGATCGTTACGACCTGCTTGAAGTCCTGACCAACTCCCAGCAGAAACTTGACCACCATCGGGAAGGCCACCAGATAGCCAAAGTAGCCTCCCGCCACAAAGAATACCGACGTAAAGAAGATGAACGGGAGCGCCAGGTTTCGTTCAGAAGAGTAAAGACCAGGCCGGATGAAGAGCCAGACCTGCAACAGAACGACCGGTGATGCCGCAAAGATCCCGGCAAGCAGGGCCACCTTGATGTAGAGCATGAAAGGGCCGGACAACTCGGTGAAGGCCAACTGCTCTCCGGGGGGCAGGACTTTCATGATCGGCTGTTCGAGCCACCTGAAGATCGCCGGAGCGAAGTACCAGGCGCCGAGGAAGCCGACAAAGACCGCACCGGCGGAAATCGACAGGCGCCGACGGAGCTCGTCGAGGTGTTCCAAGAGAGACATGCGTTGCAGCTCTCGGGGTTCTCCTCCTTCGATTTCCGGCTGTCTGTCCTCGGAGGTCTCGGTCACGAATCCTCCATCTTTTTGCCATCATTCTTGCCCAGCGAGCCGATGTCGTTCCCGATGTCACGGCCGACATCACGAACCTCTTCCAAATCCTTCTTGATCTCCATCAGATCCTGCCCGGCAACCTCGTCCTCGATCGTTCTCTTGAACTCGTTTGACGCCCGCCGGAACTCACCCAGGGCCTTTCCGATCGACTTGCCGATCTGGGGCATCTGACGCGGCCCAAAGAGGATCAACGCCACCACGAAGATCAACATCATTTCCGGAACACCCAGAGATCCAAACAAAATCGCCTCCGACCGACAGTATACCGGTACCCATGCCTGGCGGCAGACCCGGAATCAAAAAACGAGCGGTCTTGAACTACCGGGGCGCAAGGACCAATTCGGCCCTCTTCTCTTCTTCGATCTTTTCCCGAGAAAAAGGCAGGGTATGTCCCCTGACCTCAAGCCAGTCATCAAACTGGTCCGCTACATGCGCCGACCAGGGTCGGCCCGACTGGCCCAACGGAAGCACCAGAACCGATTCATCCCAGTTTCCGACATCGGCGATGAATCGCATCGACGGGATGGCCATGACTTCAAACGGCTTGTCCCTCCCCCAGTAGTGGGCGTTGACCGTGGTCCCGTCACCCGGAACACCTACGGGCTTCCTGCCGCCCGCCAGACGCAACAGCGTTCCAACAACGGGAATATCCGCCAATGGGTGAGAGAAGTCAACCTGGTGAACGTCACCCCAAACCGCATGATAATCCATGGCATCAAGGCGATCCAGGCATCGATCGATGATGGCTACCCGGTCTTCTCTCTCCTCGGTCCGAACGTCATCCCACCATTCGTCTGGGAGTCCTCCAGCCAACAGCCGAAGGACCCTCTCTGCGTTGAACGGAGTCCGTTCGAGACCGGTTTCCAGAGCCTCGTCCAGACCGATCTCATCGGCCAAATCGAGGATCAACCTGCTGAAGATCACCGGTTCCGTCCGGTCGATATCCATTCTTCCGTCCCATTGCAGTAGGGCCTCGGCTGACCGGCCTCCATGCCGTTCGAAATCTGGCCAGAGCGCTCTCAATAGGGCGATCGCCCGTCCCGACACCACGTCACCCTGGAGGCCCAGACAACCTTCGACGTCCCAATCGGACGATGCTCCCAACCGGTGCTTGATCCTTCGAATGCGCCACGGAGCCGCAAAATCCGCAGGGAAAGCCTTCTTCCGGCCGGCGTCACCCTCTCCGAATACATCATGGTTGGCAGATCCCACGAAACCCTGGTCCGGATCCAGGGTTCGAGGATTCTCCGACAGGGGGGCAAGTCCCTTCCAGGCCCAGGCACTGTCGCTCCCTGGTGAAGGCAATCGACCGGCGCCCCGCCCCCGCCGAGGACGGCGACCAACGACCTGGTGAAGAATATGTCCCTCGACGTCTGCAGCAACGAGATTCATCGACGGTCCAGCAATCTCAGTCCATGCAGCGGCAACGTCGTCAACACCATCCGCCCTGGCCATACGATGGAAAGCATCGATACAACTGGGGCCCTGGTAGGCCGTCCATGCAAGGGCCAGAGTCGAATCAAAGGTATTTCGAACGATCGGCCCGTGTCGAGAGATTCGGACCTTCATCTTCTCGGGATCCGATCGCCAGCGAATGTCAATCGTCTCGCTGACCGTCCTCAGGGGCACCCACGATTCGTCCACCAATTCCCGTTCCCTGCTCTCGTCCAACGTCAGGACGAACAGATCCTGATCGTCCATCATCGACATCGTGAATCCCCACGCCACCCGTCCGTTATGGCCGATGAGGACTCCCGGAATACCCGCGATCGAAGCTCCGGCTATGTGGATTCCAGGGGACCGGAGTCCAACCGCATACCAGGTCCCGGGGACGGCAACCCCGATGTGGGGATCGTTGGCCAGCAACGGCCTTCCGGTGGCCGTCCTGGTTGGTCCAAGGGCCCAGTTGTTCGATCCCCCGCCAAACGCCGGCAGAATCGCATCTTCCTCATCCGGGACCCTTGTCGGCAGATCAACCGAAGGAATCCATCGCCGCTGTTCCCGAGGTCCCCAACCCCAAAGACCCACGGCCCTCTCGCGCCCAAAATGGGTCATCTCCACTGATCGGTTCATCTCGTCGCCCATTGCCCATGTCAAATTGAGTTCCAGCAGAAGCCCGATTGAAAGACAGTCCTCGATGCTCCACTGAGCGGGTTCAACACCCAGAAGCCACAACTCCGGGGCGACCCACCGACCATAATCTCTCAACGCAGCGTTGACGCCGTCGGAGTATCGTTCCAGGATTCTTCGCCCACCGTCATCAAGCGCCACCGCCTGGTGCTGGGCAACGGCTGCCAGACGAAGGGTCCGCATCCTCCGGTCCGTAGGCAGGGTGACATCCCCAAAAACCTCGGACAACCGTCCCGCAGCCATTCTGCGACCCATATCCATCTGAAAAAACCGGTCCCGTGCGTGGATATAGCCCTGGGCATACCACAGGTCCTCCCCCGTTGCCGCATCAATATGGGGTACACCTCTATCGTCAAGGATGACCGTCACCTGATCCCGAAGACCCCTCAGACGGACCGTCTCCGTGCCGGATTCCGGCAGGCGCGAACGGCTGGAGTAGAACCTGATGTGGCCCAGCAACAGCACCGGTAGGAGAATCAACCCTGCAAAAAACACCACCAGAAGAAACCGTCGATACCCATGCATGAAGGAATAATAACTGGTTCCCCTCCGAGAACGGTCCTTTTTCGCCCTTCGTCGTCAGACTGCCTTGGTGTAGATCCGATAGGTCTTGTACAACTCCCCGTCCATGACCCGGATGGTCCCCTTGATCAACTCGTTGTCTTCGAGGATCCAGGAATACTCGCACCAGGAATATCCCAATTCGAGCGCCACTTCCAGACCCTCGGCAATCAGCATGCCCTCGAGTCCCCTTTTTCGATGTTCCGCCTTGACGCCCAGGGTGATCAAGCGCAGGCCCTCCATGTCCGAGGCCTTGGTCATCGTCAGGTGCTTGATGGTCTTGATCGGGTGTCGCCATGGCGATCCGTCAAAATCCTTCAGGACCGGATTCCAGTCGGGCAGGCACAGGAGAAAGGCGGCCGGCTCTCCATCGATAAATGCAAAGCGCAGAAGTCCGGGTTCAACCAACGGCTTGAGTTCGTGGGCCAGGGCCTCGATCTCCCCGTCATTCATCGGCACAAAAGCCCAGTTCTCCTCCCAGGCTGCGTTGTAGATCTCCTGGACCGCTCTGACCTCGCCATCGAAGTGCTTGAGATCGGCCCCTCGGGTTACCAGCTCTGGATTCCGCCTCGCGGTTCGTTGAGCCAGCTTCTTCAACCGCTCGAGACTGCGCCCCTGAACCGGCGACACGAAGGCCAGAAGGTCCTTGGCCTTGTGAAACCCTGCAGACTCAATCAATCCGGGGTAGTACGGAGGGTTGTAGGTCATCATCACGACGGGAGGACTGTCGAAGCCGTCGATCAGCAGACCGCACTCATAGTTGGTTGAGGGATTAAACGGCCCGAGTACAGCGTCCGAGCCGCGTTCCCTGGCCCACTTTTCGACAGCGCCGAACAGCAGACGAGCCACCTCAGGGTCGTCAACGCATTCGAAGAAGCCGAAATGGACCTCGTTTGAGTCGTGAAAGAGATTGAATCGATGGTTGAGGATTGCGGCAATCCGTCCAACAGCCTTGTCGCTGTCCCACGCCACGAAGAGCTCAATCTCGGCACCCTTCCCTCCGTCGTAGAACGGATGTTTCTCCGCATCCAGCA
>CAYSHZ010000070.1:7799-14160 GCA_964430905.1 uncultured Thermoanaerobaculia bacterium
TCAATCTCGGCACCCTTCCCTCCGTCGTAGAACGGATGTTTCTCCGCATCCAGCATCTGACGGACATCCGCCTTCAGGGGTGGAATCCACAACGGATCTCTCCGATAGATGGACCATGGAAGATTGATGAAGGCAGATCGTTCGGATCGGTTTCGCACCGGCCTCACCATGACGCTGGAGGAAGCCGTCTGGACGATCATCCTCCTATGACACCCATCTGACGTCCCACATCAGCGATCGCTTCCAGGGCACGATCGAGGTGCTCCCTCGTATGGGTCGCCATCAACGAGGTCCGGATCATTGCCCGCCCCGGTGGAACCGCCGGAGATACGACCGGATTAACGAAGACGCCGGCCTCCTGGAGTCTGATCGTGAACTCGAAGGCAACTCGATCCTCACCGACAAGCAGCGGGATGATCGGCGACTGGGTCTCGCCGGTATCAAATCCGAGGTTCATTACCTCGCCCATGAAGTAACGGGTGTTGTCCCAAAGCCTTTCCCTGCGCTCGGGTTCCCGTTCGATGATCTCGATGGCTTTGAGGACCGAGGCCACCGAAGCCGGGGGCGGCGCCGCCGAAAAGATCATCGACCTCGCCTTGTGCTTGATGAAGTCAATGACCTTGGCATCCCCAACGACGAATCCACCGACCCCAGCGAGAGCCTTCGAGAAGGTTCCCATCACCAGATCAGCCTGATCCTCGACTCCGAAGTGTTCCGCCGTTCCCCTGCCATGGGCACCCATGACACCGATACCATGCGCATCATCCACCATCAGTCGAACGCCGAACCTCTGTTTGAGATCTGTAATCTTCGGAAGATCGGAGAGATCACCCTCCATCGAAAAAACACCATCAACCGCGATCATCCCACCCCCAGCGGAGCCGAGACTCCGAAGGCGCTCTTCAAGACTCTCCATATCGTTGTGCCGATACTTCAAGACACGCCCAAAGGACAGGCGGGCTCCGTCGATGATGCAGGCGTGATCCAGATTATCCAGGACCAACGTGTCGGATCGTTCGGCAATGCTGGACAAGACGCCCAGGTTGACCTGGAACCCGGTCGAGAACGTGATCGCCCTCTCGCGCCCCATGAATTGGGCCAGGGCCTCTTCCAACTCCTCGTGGATGGCGAGGGTACCGTTGAGAAAACGCGAACCCGCCGTACCACTGCCGTAGTGGGCCAGTGCGGCCAACCCGGCCTCCTTGACCTCCGGATGAGAGGTCAGGCCCAGGTAGTTGTTCGACCCCAGCATGACCACTTCGCTGCCATTCATGCGAACCACAGGATCCTGACCGGACCGAATGGTCCTGAAATAAGGATACAGGTGGTTGGCCCGAAGTTCGTCTACGACCTTGAAATCAAGGCATTTCTGGAAAATATCCACAATGGTCTCCCGCGCCGGCTTCCTGAAATGCCCTCTGAACGGAACAAAGAATCGAAAAACGGCGTCCCGCGGTGGGGTCTCGCCCCTGCGGCACGTCATTCTAGCACTGGCAAATACTCTTTGAACCGTCCTGACCGGATCAATTCTGCGAGAGAAGAATTGCAGGGGGTCGTGCCCCTCACTCCCCTCCCCTGATCCAACCAGCATTTCTGTACCAACTCCAGGTCATTCGTGCTCCATCGTCGAAGGCGACCGGGCTGCCGAGACCCAATTGCTCAATACTGCTCCGGGTTTCGAGGACCCAGTGCTTCGCCAGAATCTCCTCGGCCTTGTCGCGGCTGAGGGGAATCCGGCGCAGACCCGCGAGACGGAGTCCAGAAGCACCGGCGCCGGCAGCCCGAAGAACCCAGGGCGGAATACGGATCATCCGGACCTTGAGGTCACCTGCGGCAGCAATCGCCTGCAGCATCTCTTCCATCGCCATCGGCTCGGTCGCGCCGACGTGGTAGATCCCCGAGGCTCGCCCCACCGACGAAACCGCGAGAATGGCCCGAACAACATCCGCAACATAGGCAACAGTCAGCCACCGATCTCCCGAAGGCACAGCCACAAGGCCTCGGGAGGCCATGCGAAAAAACTCGAAGACATCGGTATCTCTCGGGCCGTAGATCGCCGGAGGACGCAGGATCGACCAATGACCTCCGAACTGACGAATCTCCCGCTCCGCTGCCGCCTTGGAGCGCCCGTAGGCTGAGATCGGGCGACTCGGGGCATCCACCGTCACCCCAACGTGGGCGTCGCCGGGCCCGATCGCCGCCTGGGAGGAGACCTGGACCAGTCGGGCCTCGGGTGCATGTCGGCCGACCGCGGCAACCAACTGTGCCGTGCCATCGCGGTTTCCCACCATGAACTCGGCCTCACTGGCACCCCGCAAAACCCCGGCCAGATGCACGACAACGCCCGCACCTTCGACGAGACGGCCCAGTGCCGAATCGTCTTCAAGACTGCCCTCGACCCACTCGACCCCGCTCCCGGCAATCCAACGCGGCGAGGCCGCATTGCGGACGAGAACCCTGGGGCACATCCCGGCGGCACACAGCGTATTGACCAAATGAGAGCCGACAAAACCGGTACCACCGGTCAAAACTATGGGCCCCGGCAGGTTATCCATCCAGGATGCCACGCCGTCGGGAGGAACCAGGGGGTTTTCTGGGCTGAACACTGGATCAACGGACGACGGGGTACCTCTCACACATTCAGCATACCCGGTTCGTACGGGGGGCGAGAATCACCGAGCTCAATTTCCCACTGATAGAATCAAACGATGAAAACACCAACTCTCAGGCGCAAATCGTCGGAACCTACACCCGGGACCGGTAGCGATCGTCGCCTCGTCCGGCAGAAACTGCTGAGCAGGGAGCTGAGGGCCAGGCTCGAAAACAGGAAAAAGTCCCCAGAATGCATTAAGATACCCGCCACCTTGGCACCATACACCGGGGATTAGACTGCAAAGAGGTTTTGAAATGACCGAAAATTCTGAAGAGAAGAAAACGCCGGGACAGATCGTCAAAGATTCCATGGCGGAACTCCAACAGACGGCGGTGGCATTCGTCAAGGCGCCGAAAGCACTGTGGGGTGTCAACATCCCCTATGTCATCGAAGGACTGATCTACTTTGGAATATTGACGATTCTTGGCAAATTCTGTTCGGAGAACATTCAACTCACAGACCTTCAGGCCGGCTGGGTTTACTCCCTGGTCACGGCAGGAATCACACTGGCAATGCTGTTCCTCGGAGGCGTTTCCGACAAGATTGGTGTGCGCAAGGCATTGATACTCGCCTTCGTCCTTTTCTTCGTTGGACGGGGCATCATCGCGTTATCCGGAACCTTGTCTCTGGGCCATGGCCTCTTTTCTCCGATGTTCTTCATGCTGATTACCGGATTGTTCATCATGGTGGTCGCCTACGGCCTGTACCAACCGGCGGCCTATGCCGGCGTCAAGCGGTACACAAATCCTCAGACAGCTGCCATGGGGTACGCCGTAGTCTACGGATTGATGAACCTGGGGGCATTTTTCTCAGGATTCATCTCACCGTTCGTACGCCATCGATTCGAGACAGTCTTTCCTCCGAATGGGCTGACAGCGGTCTTCTGGGTATACACAGCGCTGGTGATGGTCGCACTGCTGGTAACGGTATTCATCCTGACACCGAAAACCGACAGCGATGCTGTTGAGCGCATGGCAAGAGAAACCGAAAAAATGGAGGCGGAAGGCAAGACGCAGGAGGAGATCACCGAAAACGTCGAGAAAAAGAAAAGGGCCGAAGATGCGGCGGAAAAACACCGTACCGACATGGCCGCAATCAGCAACCTGATGCTGTATCTGTACGGCATAATCACTGTTGCGGCACTCGTGGTTCTGGGCCTCGTCCACACGGGAAAGATTCCGACCGCTACTGCGTCAGTTCATTTCGGAATGAAACCGATCGAATGGACGCTTTCAATCGGCGTTTTGCTTTTTATTGGATTTGCCACATGGGAGTTCTTACGGAAGCGACCCACCCACCCGTTCCGAGATAAACGCTTTACTTTCTTTATCTTTATCCTCATCCCAGTGCAAACTCTGTTTGCCCACAATTGGTTAACCCTCCCCTACTACCTCGACCGCGCATTTCGCGGCGGGATGGTCAGCCAATATTTCGAATTTTTCTCTAACCTCAATCCTATTTTGATTTTCTTCCTCGCGCCAATCGTGGCCGGCCTGACCGCCAGGGCCAACGTTTATCGAATGATGGTCATCGGAACCCTTGTGATGGCTGCGCCGACTTTCTTACTGGCATTTGGACCCAACGTATATCTTTTCTTGACCTATGTATTACTGATGTCGGTCGGCGAAGCCATGTGGCAACCACGGTTCTTGCAGTGGATCGCCGAGATCGCTCCGGAAGGGCAAACAGGACTCTACATGGGTATCGGACAGTTCCCATGGTTCTTGACCAAGATGGTCACAGGCTTTTACTCAGGGTATTTCGTCGCGAAGTATCTCCCTCGCCCCGAGTCCGGTCTACCGACCCACAGCGGCCAAATGTGGTTGATATACGCCTTTATTGCCATGATCTCACCCATCGCCCTGATCCTCGCCTCGGGCTGGATGAAAAAGGGAATGCACGGCAAGGCTTGATTTACCCAGCAGAACCGATGTGCTCCTCCTGGAGGATTCGATGCCCTTAACGAAGATTCGCAAACGATCGGCCATCGCGGAGGTCTAAGCCAATAGGCAGGAGACCCTATTCCCCCTGCTTGAATTGTCTGAATTGTCTTGACAACGTTTTCGGCTCGGCGTAAACTTTTTGGCGAGATGAAATTAGTCGGAGTTACGGAATGACGGAAACCACTTTGAGTGCCAGTCTTGAGGACTATCTGGAGGCGATATTCCACATCGTACGTCAGAAGACGGCAGCCAGACCCAAGGATATTTCCCAGTTCCTCGGGGTCGGAAACTCGTCGGTCACCGGGGCTCTCAAAGCGTTGGCGGCGAGGAAACTCGTCAACTATGCCCCCTACGACTTGGTGACCCTCACCCCCAGCGGCGAGAACACGGCCCGCGATGTCGTTCGCCGCCACGAATCGCTGCGCGAGTTCTTCATCAAGGTCCTGGCCGCCGACAACGAGCTTGCAGATCAAGCCGCCTGCAAAATGGAGCACACAATCCCGCCTGAGCTGATGGATCGGTTTGTCCGCTTCGTCGAATATATCGAGATGTGTCCTCAGGGCGGTTCCGATCTTCTCAAAGGCTTTCGCGACCACATGGAGAAAGGCTGCAGGCCTACTCGCTTCGACGATTGCGAGTTCTCGTCATCTTTGCCGACGGCCCATTCCGGCCTAGACGATTCCCCCGAGATCACGACCCTACTTGATCTCAAACCCAACCAACACGCGATCGTCAGCAGGGTCCAAGGCCAAGGGCCGCTCAGAAGAAGGCTCATGGATCTCGGACTCATCACCGGAACCCCAGTCACTATGGAACGGTCTGCCCCGTTAGGTGACCCTCTCGAAATCCTCGTCAAGGGAACCCACCTTTCGTTGCGCCGCGAAGAAGCCTCTTCCGTTCAAGTCTTCATTCAAGCCTAGACGTGGGTCCCGACCCCTTTTTTTGATTGGAGTTTTCGCCGTGCCAAATTTATTACGCCTCTCCGAATACCGTACAGTTCCCAGAAGCTCGAGCACGAGATTCGTCAGCCTTGCAGGCAACCCAAACAGCGGAAAGACATCTCTGTTCAACGCTCTCACCGGCGCCAACCAACATGTGGGCAACTACCCCGGCGTCACAGTTGAGCGGAAAGAGGGGGATCGGCAGTACCGTGACCTCGATCTCAGGTTCGTGGACCTGCCCGGAACATACTCGCTGGCCACCAATTCTGTCGAGGAACGGGTTGCCAGAGACGTCCTGGTCACCGAGAATCCGGATGTCACCGTATCTGTGGTCGATGCCTCCAACCTTGAGCGCAACCTCTATCTGACGATCCAGCTTCTTGAGCTTGGGCTTCCGGTGGTGGTCGCACTCAATATGGTGGACGTCGCCAGAAGCCAAGGCACCGATGTGGACACCAATAAGCTTTCCAAACTCTTGAGGTCACCCGTTGTGCGTACCGTGGCCCGTCTAGGCAAGGGGCTCGAGAGCCTACTTGAGGCGATCCGCGGACGGAGTTCTTTTCCGGCGCCGAGTGAATTCAGGGTCGACTACGGTCTCGACATCGAACGCGAGATCGAGCGACTCGACGGTCTCCTGACAATGGCTAACCCCGAAATCGAGCCCATGCCTCGGAGAGGGCTCGCTGTCGCACTCCTTGAGGGAATCGATACCGAACGTACCCAGGGTCTCGGTATCGGCATACTCAACGCGGCCCAGGTAGCCATCGATCGTCTTGAGAAACTTCATGGTGACACCATGGACATCCTCATTGCCGAACGCCGAC
>CAYSHZ010000071.1:0-14063 GCA_964430905.1 uncultured Thermoanaerobaculia bacterium
TGATCAATCGGCTACACTGGCCCCATGAGATTCGAGAATTTCCTGATCCGCTGTCTCGCATTCTTCGCCATTGGTTTGGTTCTCTCCGGGGCGCTGGACGCCCAAGGCAGTGACGAGCCCGAGAACGTCACGCCCGATTTGGGATTCTCTGATTCCCTCGAGGTCAACCTGGTCAATATCGACGTCTATGTCAGGGACAAGAAGGGCCGTCCGGTCACCGACCTGGGGGTCAAGGATTTTGTGGTTTGGGAGAACGGCGAGAAACGTAAGATCACGAACTTTACGGTGCTCAACGAGGAGGTCTTTCGAACCTTCCAGAGAGAGCAACTGGTGGCGCCTGAAGCTATGGCCGCAAAGGATGACACCCAGGCCGGTCCCCAGGTCGACATCCGGCCGACCTGGGTCGTGCTCTACATCGACCAGGAAAACCTTCATCCCCTCGACCGCACCAGGGTTCTCCGCAGGGTTCGGGAATTCGTCAACGAAAGCCTGATCCCTCCGGTCCAGATGATGGTTGTGGCCAACGAGGGCTCACTCAAGGTCAAACAACCCTTTACTTCGGATGCCCGAGAGGTGACGAGCGTTCTCCGCGGCATGGGCAAATTCTCCGGAGGGTGGCTGGACCGCGAAAGTACCCGGGCCGATCTGGTCGACCGGATGCGGGATCTCAAGGGCGAGAAGGGCCAGGGAACCAACTCCAAGGGAAACCGCCAATTGTTCCAGGAGGTTGTGGCCTACGCCCGGGAGGAGGCCTTTACCCTGAGCCAGAGCCTGGGCGCCCTGCATCAGGTCGTCGACATGCTTGCGGGCATCGACGGGCGGAAGTCGGTCATCTACGTCTCGAACGGACTGCCGATGACCCCCGGGCTTGGCCTGATGCATGAGTACGCAACATCTTTCCACGACAACTCGATCCTGGCCTATCGGGCACGATTCGAAAAACAGGCGCAGTACCGTTCCCTGGCATCGAGCGCGGCCTCGCAGGAAGTCACCCTCCATACCCTGGACGCCGGGGGCCTCGATGTCACGATCGGAGGAGAGGCCGAATCGTCCTACGGCTCCGACCCGACGGCAACCCAGGTGGGCTCGTCCAATTTCCAGAGTTCCCTGCGCTATCTCGCTCGACGAACCGGCGGTATCGCCATCATCAACACCAATGACGTCTCTGGAGGATTGAAGCAGGTTCGCAACGATCTCTACGCCTACTATTCGATCGGCTTCCCGGTCAAGGGACTCGGACGCGACACGGTCCACACGGTCAAGGTTGAAGTCCCCGGCCGTTCGGGCCTCGACATCAGGCATCGGGGCCGCTTCGTGCACAAGAGTCTGGAGACGACCGTTCAGGATCAGGTGATCAGCGCCCTGCTGCTGGGCGTGAACAACAACCCAATGGGAATCATCATCGATCAAGAAAATCCCATACCCGCGATGGGAGAGCGATGGACCGTTCCCATCACGATCTCGGTTCCGATGTCCTCTCTCGCCCTCCTGCCGGCGGGCGATGAGTTGGTGGGCCACATCGTCCTGGTGGCCGGCGCCAGGGATGACGAAGGGGGTCAATCGGACGTGCAACGGGAAGAACATGAAATCAAAATTCCCGCGGACGCCGACCTCTCGGAGCGCCGTTGGACGCTGGACAGTCGTTTCCTGATGGCCGAGGGCAAACATCGAATCGTCGTTGGCATCCTGGATCAGATCACCCGCAAGGCCTCATATGCGGTCTTGAATCTGAGGGTGCCGTAGGGCATTCGATGCCTCCTTTGGTCAAGGAACGACCATCACCATCCACTGAATAGGCCGGCTCAAGCGCCCCGCACCTGCAATCCCAACCGGCTGAAATGCTACTGGATCATCTGCTACCCTTGAGTCGAAGTAGCCCTGGAGGTTTGGTCATGAAGGTGTTCGTTGGGTTCATGCTTGTCCTGGTAGTTGTCTCAGCCACTCCTGCCGAAGCGCAAAACAGCAACGTCTTCTATGGGGGCGGAATCGGCCTCAGCTTCGGGACCATCGACTTCATCGAGATCGCACCGATGATCGGCGTTCAGGTGACTGACGAGTTCTCTACCGGAATCAGCCTCCTCTACCGCTACCGCAACGATTCCAGATACAGCCCCAGTCTCTCGACCAACGACTATGGCGGGAGTATCTTTGCCCGGTATCACTTCCTTCCCAACCTCTTCGCCCAGACCGAGTACGAGTATCTCAACTTCGAATACCACGATTTCAACGGTGGAAAAAAGAGCGACAACTACTCCAGCTTCCTGGCCGGGGCCGGAATGTCACAGCCGTTGGGGCACAACGTCGCCATGCACGCGGCGGTCCTCTACAACTTCTCCTACTCCGATAAGGATTTCTACCGACCCTACGACAGCCCCTGGGTCATTCGGGTCGGCGTTTCTGCAGGTTTCTGACGTCAATTCCATGCGAAAATATCTCCGCTCTCAAATCCGTCACCGAAGATTGACTCGGATGCGGAAACGCCTACCGTTACCCGACCCAAATTGGAATCAGGGAAATATCCGACGGTCCTCCATGGTTATAGAAGAAAGAACGAAGAAATGAGGAGGCACCATGCCGAAAATCAACCGTTACATCGATATCGATACCGTCGAGCGAGAGGCCAAGAAGGACTACATCGACCGCCACTCGCCCTTCATTCACTGTGGAGACTCGGCCGCCAAGGGCGAAAAATTTGCCGTCACGGTCAAGGTCGGCAACGAGTATGACCACCCGGATGACTTCGATCACTTCATCGCCAATGTCGCCCTGTACTCCGGCGAGACTCTGCTGGCCCGCGCCGACTTTCCACCGGGAACCCTGGGCAACCAGAAGGGGCAGGTCGAAGTCGTCTTCAATATCGTTCCCCTCAAGAAGCTCAACCTGGTGGCCCACGCCTACTGCACCAAGCATGGACTGTGGGAGAGTGACCCCAAGGAAGTTGCGGTCAGCTAGTCCCAGATCACACAAGACACCAACGACCGGGTGGATTTCCACCCGGTTTATTCTTTGGAAAGGGGAACAGGCGGCGCCGGAAGCAGCCGGGATCCCGATCAGCTTCGGAAACCAGTCGTTCTTTTCGGGGCGATTTCCCGGAAGGTCAACGGGAATCGACGCCATCGTCCCACCATCAAGATGTGATAGGTTGGTGTCGTCAACGACGGTGTCTTCTCAACTGTCTCGAATCTATTGATCGGTGGTTCCGGGGTTCCGGACGTTGTCAAAAACTGTTTTCGGGAGTGCCGCCATGCTCGATCGAATCCCCGAACTTGAGGTTCTCGCCCACCACCCACGGGTTGCCCGCGCCCTTGCCAGCGGCAAGCCGCAACGACTCTACCGGGTCTTGTGGTGGGGACGCATGCTCGGTTGGTTTAAAGATCACCGTGACCTTGTGGACAGCCTCCTCTCCCAGCGCCGATTGTTCCTGGAGCCGATAAAGTCGGCCCCGAGCATGTTTTCACTCAACGGTGTCGGAACCAGGATCTATGGTCACGAAGATCCCGATCCACATGACGGCACCGGGATCGGCACCCTGTTCTTTACCTTGTTGTTCGTGCCGATCATTCCTCTGAGGCAGTATCTCGTCACGTCAGAAGGGCGCAATTACAGCTTTTTCGGTACGGTTCCCTTCGGAACGGTGACCTTCGTGTGGCGTCAACTGATGCTTGCGGGAATCGCTGTTGCTATCGTCGTCGCGGCCGTCACTGGTTTCGATAAATCGCGCCATAACGACCTGGTCGTGATCAACGGTCTCGAGATGGATGTGACGGCGGTGATCGATGGAAATCCTTTGGAAATCCCGCCGCTGGATCGGCAGACCCGCCGATTGAAGACCGGCTTTCATCAAATCGCAGTCAAAACCCAGGAGGGCAAGGTTCTCGAGGAAGGGACTCTGGAGATCCGCAGCGGCGATGATGTGGTGGCTTGGAATGTCATCGGTGCGGCGCCATTGTACGAGGAGCGGATTCCGTATTCCATGGCGCCCTCGGAATCGTCCGATCAGCCCGATCCGACGGTTTTTTGCGGCCAATCCTCGATCGTCAGGCCTGCCGTCAACTTTGTGTTTCGGGATCCACCGGATTCGATCGATCTCTCATCGAACCAATCGGTCGCGTGGAGGAATCATTTCGACCTCGCCGAGGGTGGCTGGCAGTTGTGTGTCGGATACCTCATGCAGGAACAACCGGAGGAGGCGGAAAGGGTAGCGTGTCAGGCTGCCGACTTCGACAGCGCCGAAGATATCGGGGTCGTCGTGGTGGTGATGATTTCGGCCGGGCACCGTGAGGAACTGCTCCAATGGCTCGATGACGCCCTGACGACGAACGACGGTGTCGAACTTCACCGCGCACGCCAGAACGAGCTTCGATGGGGTGGTCGTACGGCCGAAATGAGAACCGAATATCTCGCCCGGTACGAGGCGTCGCAGGATTCGGCCGATGCGGCCTACCTGTGGGCGCGAACACTCCCGGATGAGGAAACCCTGGAGGAATTGCCGTCGCTTCGGGAGAGGTGGCCCGAGCACTACTATCTCAGGCTTTCCCAGGCCTGGGTTCTGCACCGAAACTACCGTTTCTCGGAAAGTCTGCCTCTATGGAAACAGCTGGAATCGGACCACAAAACCGACGAAGAACAGATCGAAGCTCTCGTGGGCCTCGGGCGTGTCGAAGAGGCCGTGTCAATCGCGGAATCGTCGGCGATCGACAGTTTCGATACGGCGGTTCTGCGGGCAAAGGTCGCAGTGGCGGCGGGGAAAGGTCCAAACCTTGCAACCGTTTCCGAACTCGGTATGGACCCGGCGTTTGCTCAAGCGATGCTACTGGCCCGAGTTTCGGGCGACGTCAGCGGCGAACAGCTGGAAGCGATCACCGATCCCGCTCAGAGATCCGCCGTGGAGATCGCGGCGACCCTTCATTCCGATGGGGCTCGGGCCATTGAGCTCTTTCGCTCCGCCGGTGCCAATTCGCTCCAGAACCTCGATCTCGACAGCCGACTGCTCTTACTCGGCGAGGCCGTCCGTATCGCCGACGCCGATCTTGAAACTCTTTTGGCCGAAAACCTCCCCCTGTATTCCTACCTTGGCTACGCAAGAAATCTGATCCTCGGACAGGGAAACCCGGAGGATTTCGAGAATCTCCCGATTCACATGCGGGCGGTCGTCACGTTTGCAACATCCCGCCGCCCGGGGATTTCTCGGGCTGAGGTTGCCTCATTACGGCGGGCGGCCCGGAGAGACGACGTCCTGAACACCGTTGTCAGCCATGCCATCGATCACTGGTCGTCCTGACTCCGGTCCGTCCGGCGCGGCGAACACCTCGATCGTCGGACCGGCCATTTGGGCGGTTGCTCTTCAGATGGGGTTTTATATCTTGGGGATTGGGACGGTTTGCGTTCTTATCCTGATTCCGCTCGTTCAGATTCACCTTGACGGGAAGATCGGATTCTCCGGATTTGCGGCAGCCTGGGGCGCGATTTCACTGGGTTGGGCCCTGATCCCTCCCAAGGGTCAATCTTTGATGCCCGGAATAACTATGGAACGGGCTGCGGCACCCGAACTCCACCGGCTCGTTGACGAAGTTGCGGCCGAACTTGACATGGAGCCTCCCGACGAAATCAGTCTTCTGACCGAGGCCAACGCCATGGTTTTTCAGCGTCGACCGGGGTTTCATCGGGTGACCCGGCTTGCCCTGGGCCTCCCGTTACTGCACGATCTCAACGTTTCCCGACTGCGGGCCGTTATCGCCCATGAGCTCGGGCACCTCCACCACGGGGATCTTCGGCTGGGACCGTGGGTCTATGGATCACGCCAAGCCATCATTCGTTCGCTCGAACGAATGGATCGTGACGGGATAGGCCTCCACCTCCTGTTTCACTGGTACGGGCGGCTTTACCTGCGGACCTCTCAGGTGGTCTCGCAACGCCAGGAGTTTCATGCGGACCAACTCGCCGGTCTTCTCTGCGGACGCGATGCCGCCGTTTCGGCTCTTCAACGACTGGAGATTCTCGGACTGTATTGGCAGCAATACTGGGTCACGGACTGTATTCCGGTACTGGAGATGGGGCTTCGCCCACCTCTCCTGGAAGGGTTTGACGTCTTCAGGAACAGTGAAGCAGTTCAACGGCGCATGGATCTCCATCTCTCGCAAGGGACCGATTCAACAGATCCGTACGACTCTCACCCGAGTCTCACGGACCGGTGCGAAGCCCTTTCGGCGCTGGAACCGTCGGCTGTTCCCCAAGACATGGGACCGGCGATCACGCTGCTCCAGAATCCGAAGGAAACCGAGGCCGCGTTGATTCGTGACTTGGCCGTTGGTAATCGCGATTTTCCAACCATAGCCTGGAGCGAGGCCGGAAACCGGGTGTGGCTGCCCTTCTGGCGTGAAACGATCGGACCGTACCGGGGAATCCTCAACGAACTCACGCCGGCCGGCTTGGCGGACGCGGTTTCCGATCCGGACGAATGGGCTCGGCGGTTTCGAAGAACGGGACCGTCCGTCTTGAGTTCTGAAGCGTCCCGTCAACGCGCAGTCGGTTTGCTCGGGATGTGGTTTGCGGTGACGCTGAGTGATTTCCAGTGGACTCTCCATTTCACTCCCGGTAGCGAGTTCCGTTTCAGCCGAAACGGTCATGATATCGAACCTTTCACCGTGGTTGATGAACTCCGTCGGGGGAGTCTCGACGCCTCCCAATGGTCTGAACGCTGCCGTCAATGTGGTTTGTAGACGACTTCGATCACTTCATCGCCAATGTCGCCCTGTACTCCGGCGAGACCCTGCTGGCCCGCGCCGACTTTCCACCGGGAACCCTGGGCAACCAGAAGGGGCAGGTCGAAGTCGTCTTCAATATCGTTCCCCTCAAGAAGCTCAACCTGGTGGCCCACGCCTACTGCACCAAGCATGGACTGTGGGAGAGTGACCCCAAGGAAGTTGCGGTCAGCTAGTCCCAGATCACACAAGACACTAACGACCGGGTGGATTTCCACCCGGTTTTCTTATGGGAAAGTAAACAGAAAACCAGTCTCTTTCTTGATACAAAAACCTGTCTTCGTCCCTGATTCCGAGACTCTCCAACTAAGCCTCCCCAGGATCTGATATTGTGAAACTACTGGGGGGGAATACCCCTGTGCACAACCTATCCGGGAGGGGAAAAATCATGAGTCATTTGAATCGTTTCGTTCTTTTCGTGGCCATTGGCGTTATCGCCTTTGGGACCATTCCTTTGACGGAACTGGGTGCCGATGACCACAAGGCATCAGGAGACGTTCCCAGAATCTCCGATGGCTCACCAATCACCGGCAGGTTCCCCGTTCCCGTTCGGCAGGTCAGCATGGTCCGTCCACCAGAGGTCGAACTGCCCTCGGGACCGGCGGTTGTTCCGAAAACTATGGAAATCCTTCTGTCCGACGGGTTCGAAGGCACCTTCCCCGGCAGCAATTGGGGACTCTCGGTCAATTCCGGAAACGCCGATGCCTACTGGGGACGTTCGACCTATCGCAAGAGCGCCGGAAGCGCCAGTATCTGGTGTGCCGCGGCGGGGAGCGCCTCCCCGGGTGCCGGACAGAACGTTCCCGACAACATGTCGGCGTGGGCTATCACTGGACCCTACGATCTCAGCGACGTCACCGCAGCCCTGTGGAATTTCCATATGTGGCTCGAAACCGAGAACGACTACGATTATTTCTACTGGATGTATTCGACCAACGGGAGCAACTTCAGCGGTTTCCTGACATCGACGAGTAACGGTGGATTCGAAATCATCACCCAGGATCTGGCCGATTGGGGCAATGCCGGCAGTGCGCTGGGCAATTCCCAGGTCTGGTTCGCCTTCCTCTATACGACCGACACCTCAAATACGTTCGAAGGGGCCTACGTCGACGAGGTTTCCATCGCGACCTCCGGCGGAGGTGGTGGGGGCAGTGACTGCGGCACCTACGTTCTCACCGACGACAACGACAACAACAGCCATACCGGCACTCCCGATGGTGACTGGAATCGCTGCCTGTACAACGATGACCCCCAGCACCCCATTGAGTTCCGGTTCGATATCGATGAGAGCAACATCACGTCGGCACAATTGTTGATCCTGGCCAACGATGTCGACCAATTGACCGAACCTGACTATCCCGAACAAGACAAGGTCTACATCAACAACACCTATCTCGGTGACCTGACCGGCGCAAACGATGAGGACTCCACAACCCTGTTCACCGTGCCACCACAATCCCTGTCAACCGGCAGCAACTGGGTCAAAATTCTCGTCAACCAGCACTCGTCGTCGGTCGGAAATCCCGACAAGTGGTGCGTCGAGATCAAACAGGCCCAGCTGATCATCAACGGAGGGTGTTCCGGACAGGCAAGCTGCCGATCGGTCACCACCAACAAAAGCAGCTACGCCCCAGGCGAAAACGTTGCTGTAACTTACGAGATCGACACGTCGGCTGCTTCCCAACAGGTTCGTGTAGAGAGCAATCTGGTCAACCCAAGCGGTCAGATCGTTGCCGGTGCGGACACCGTCTACACAACCAACGGCTCCAGCAACGATCCCAAAACGGTTAATCTCAGCCTCCCGGGCAGCGCAGTCTCAGGAACCTATACGGCTGAGGTCTTTGTCTTCGACAATGCAACAGGACAACTCGAGAGTTCCTGTCAGGCAACGTTTACGGTGACCAGTGGAGGCGGCGGCTGTAGTTTGAGCTGCGGGGCCTCCGTTCCCACCACGGGTCAGGTCAACGTCCCCATCACGTTCACAGGATCGGCGACAGTCTCGGGATGTTCGGGTCAGCCGGAGTATTTCTGGTATCCCGACAGCAACTCGACGGCAATGGCGCCAGGCCGTGTGGTCCAAATGACCTACGACGTAGCAGGAACCTATGAATGGGAACTGGTCGTCATTGTCGACAACGAACGATGCGTCAAACAAGGCACGATTACAATCTCCGGAGGCGGCGGCGGGGGATGCAACCTGAGCTGCAGCGCCAATGTGCCGACCACTGTCCAGGTTGGTGTTCCCGTGACCTACCGCGCCTCGGCCAGTGCCGGCGGCTGCAGCCAGAGTCCCTCATACTTCTGGTGGACAGACACCAGTACCACGGCAACGACCTTCCAACAGAACCCAACCGTGACCTACAGCACTCCGGGTACCTACAACTGGGAACTGGTTGTCATCGCCGACAACGAGCGCTGCGTAAGAACTGGCACACTCACGGTCACCGGAGGAAGCTGCAATCTGAATTGCAACGCCACGGTTCCGACGACCACCCAGGTCGGAAACCGCGTCGATTTTAGGGCATCGGCCAGCGCCAGCGGCTGCGGTGAAGCACCATCCTACTTCTGGTGGACCGATACCCAAACGACGGCAACGGTGGCCAGTCAGAATGTCAGTGTTGCCTACGATCAGCCAGGGACCTACAACTGGCAGATGGTCGCCGTCGCAGGCAACAAAAGGTGTGAAAGGACCGGTTCCATCAAGGTCGGATCCAACGGGAGCACCGGGTCAACCATCGTCTGGATCCCGGTTGGTTCTCGCGCCAACGGCGCCAACAACAGTACCTGGCGAACCACCATCAATATTTTCAACCCGACATCGGTGACCGCCACGGTGGCGATTACGATCTTCACACCTAACGGCCCGATCATCCGGGTCATTACGATCAGACCCTGGGGGACATTCGTCCAGAACGATGTCGTTGGCTGGTTGGTTCCCGGCGCGTCCCTCTCGGGAGCCATCCGGATCATCGCAACACAGGCCGTCGTCGTGACAACCAGAACCTTCAACCAGTTTGCCGGCGGCGTGATCTGTTTCCCGCTGGGAACCCTGGGACAGGCACTGGGACCAATGACCACAACCGCAACCATTCAACGAGGCCAGTTTGGTTGGATCCCCAACCTGACGCAGACCACCGGTTTCCGTTCCAATATTGGGTTCACCAATACCAGTGTTGCCAACGCCACCGTTCGTGTCGATCTCTACAATGCCTCCGGTACGAAGATTGGGTCCTTCACCCGAACGCTCCAGCCCGGCCAATGGTGGCAGAGTAACGAGCCCTTCCGCACCGTTGCGGGAAACAACAACATCATCGGCGGCTCGGCCCAGGTAACGGTGACCTCGGGCAAGGGGATCATTGTCTATGGTTCGGTCGTAGACAACATTACCAACGACCCGACAACGGTCACCATGGTGAGATAGGTATTCCTTTGATCGCTCCGGCCCCGGCGATATGCCGGGGTCGGAGCCCGGTCCTTCCCGAACACATGACGCCACTATTGGTCCAGATCTTCCCCGGCCCGTTGTTGCCACGGACCTGATACGACCATCAACTACTGGAGTGAAGAGCCGGTTAGGAGTACACTGTGCGGACGCCTCGTGGCGCCGCCGGTTTCGGCAGCCACCACGACCCATCGGATCGTGTCGCGGGGCGAGAATGGAGACCACAATGAAAAAAGACGAGATCCGCGCCCGCGCGGTTGAGCGTTGCCGAGAAAAACGCATCCTGATCCCGACGCTCTCTCAGCAAAAAGACCCCTCCCAAATCCCCCCTTCCGTCGCCGGCCGGATGCCGAAGGTCGACATCCAGGATGTCGATCCTCTCAACCTCTTCCGAATCACCTGGTACAACGACCCCAAGGGCCACGCCTTCGGCCCGGTCAACGCCTTCGAACTTCCGTCGGAACTGACGGGTGTCGAGACCCGGATCGTCGGCCTGGTCGGCCGCCATTTCCCCACCGGGGCCCACAAGGTCGGCGCCGCATTCGGCTGCCTGGTGCCACGCCTTGTCAACGGTGAGTTTGACCCCATTGACCAGGTTGCGGTCTGGCCTTCGACCGGCAACTACTGCCGCGGCGGCGCATTCGACAGCGCACTTCTGGGCTGCCACGCCGTGGCTATCTTGCCCGAGGAAATGAGCCAGGAACGGTTCCGTTGGCTCGAAGATATCGGCGCCGAGGTCTTCGCCACTCCGGGCTGCGAGAGCAACGTCAAGGAGATCTTCGACAAGTGCTGGGACCTCCGGGCCACCCGCCCGGAAGCCGTAATCTTCAACCAGTTCGACGAATTCGGGAACTACCTCTGGCACTGGTCGGTCACGGGCGCCGCAGTCGAGGACTGGCTGGAACACAATGCCGGACCCAACGGCCGACTGGCAGGCTGGGTCGGCGCGACCGGATCAGGCGGCACCCTGGCGGCCGGCGACTACCTCAAGTCCCGTTTCCCGGGAGCGACCATCACCGCGGCCGAGGCCCTTCAGTGCCCGACCCTTCTGGCCTGCGGATTCGGCGGCCACCGGATCGAGGGCATCGGCGACAAGCATATCCCCTGGATTCACAACGTCCGAACGACCGATGTCGTCACCGCCATCGACGACGAGGCGACAATGCGGCTTCTGCGGCTCTTCAACGAGGATGCCGGCCGAGACCTCCTCTCCGAGCGGGGCGTTTCGGACGACGTGATCAATCAACTCGACGACCTGGGTATCTCCTCGATCTGCAATATGCTCGCGGCGATCAAGACCGCGAAGTACTACGACCTCGGCCCCGACGACATCCTGGTAACCTCGTTCACCGACTCGGTCGAGATGTATCGGACCCGATTGGATGAGATGGAGGAGGAGCACGGCGCCTATAGCCCGGTCGACGCCGCGGTCGATTTCGAGCGACGCCTCCTGGGTGAGACGACCGACCACCTGAGGGAACTGACATACCGGGACCGCCGGGCAATCCACAACTTCAAGTACTTCACCTGGGTCGAGCAGCAGGGCCGCTCGGTCGAGGAACTGGAAGAGCTGTGGAATCCCTCGTTCTGGACCAATCTGACGGACGGCGTCGACGAGTGGGACGAGGCAATCAGAAAATTCAACGCCGATACCGGCGTGTTGGACTTGCTGGAGAGAACTTATGAATGAAACAGGAAAATTGGCCCTTGAGGCTGCACAGGGGATGGAGCGCAATATCGTTTCCTTCCTCCGGCGGATGATTGCCATTCGGGCGGAAAGCAAAAAAGAACAAGAACGTTGCGAACTGGTCAAGGCCGAATACGAGAAACTGGGCTTCGACGAGGTCTTCTTCGACAGTCTGGGAACAGTGGTTGCCCGCATCGGCGACGGTCCCTTCAAGATATTGATGGACGGCCACATCGACTGCGTCGGCGTCGGCGATCCGGCCTCGTGGGACTATGATCCGTTCGAAGGCAAGGAAGAAAACGGAGAGATCTGGGGCCGGGGCGCGGTCGATGAACTTCCCGCCATCGCGGCCATGGCCTACGGCGTCAAGGCGCTCAAGGATCGTGGCTGGCCCGAAGGCGTCACCGTCTACCTCTCGGCCTCGGTAATGGAGGAGGACTGCGACGGTCACTGCATGCTCAACCTGATCGAGAAGGAAGGCATCAGACCCGACGTTGTCATCCTGGGAGAACCCACCGATCTTGACATCTACCGCGGCCATCGCGGCCGGATGGAAGCAACGATCACGACTCACGGCAAATCAGCCCACGGCGCACACGCCCACCACGGCATCAACGCCCTGTATAAAATGGCGCCGATCATCACGGACATCGAGGAACTCAACGGGCATCTCGCCCATGACGAGTTCCTGGGTTCCGGCTCGATCATCGTCTCCCACATCTCGGTCGAGACCCCGTCTCTCAACGCTGTACCCGACCGCGCAACGATCACCCTGGACCGCCGCATGACGGTCGGAGAAACGGTTGAGACGGTCCTCGCAGAGCTTCGGGCACTGCCCCATCTCGGCGATGCCGAGGTCGAACTCCTCCACTATGACGAGACCAGCTGGACCGGCGCCCAGGCGACCCAGGAGAAGTACTTCCCAACGTGGGTTCTCGATGCGGACCACCCGCTGGTCACAGGCGGCGCCGAGGCCGCGGCCGCTGTACTCGACGAGCCACCCGCCATCTCTCGTTGGCACTTCTCAACCAACGGCGTCGCCACGATGGGCCGTCTGGGCATCCCCTCGATCGGATTCGCCCCCGGGCTCGAAGAGTTGGCCCACACGACCGAGGAACACGTCAAAGTCGATGACCTTGTCAAGGCAGCAGCCGTCTACAGTCTGATGCCCGAAGCACTCCTCAAATCGACAAACGAAAGGTAAGACCATGCAGACCAAACTCAAAGGCAAGGACTTCATCACGACCCAGGACTGGACGGTCGAAGAAATCGAGACGATCATGGCCCTGGCCGAGGAACTCAAGTTGGCCAAGGCGACCGGGCGCAAGACGCCCTGGCTCGACGCCAAGACGCTCTACATGATCTTCTTTGATTCCTCGACGCGGACCCGTAATTCCTTCGAGACCGGTATCACCCAGCTGGGCGGGCACGGAATCTTCCTCTCGCCGGACAAGATGCAGATCTCCCACGGCGAGAACGCCCGGGACACGGCCAACGTTCTGTCACGCTATGGCGACGCAATCGCCGTTCGCCACTGCGCCTTGAACGAGGGCAATCCCTACCTCCGAGACCTGGCGGAGCACGCCTCGGTGCCGGTGATCTCGATGCAGTGCGATATCTACCACCCCTGCCAGATCCTGGCGGACTATCTGACGATCAAGGAGAAGTTCTCCGGCCGCACCAAGGGTCTCAAGCTGGGTGTTGCCTGGACATCTGCCCCCAACTACGTGCGGCCGCTGTCGGTGCCGCAGAGCCTGATCTTGATGATGCCCCGAATGGGCATCGACGTCACCCTGGCCTACCCGCCGGAGTTCAAGCTGATGCCGGAGATCGAGGCCCAGGCCCGCGAGAATGCCAAGATCGCCGGGTCGTCGTTTGAGATCACCAACAACTTCGAGGACGCCTTCGAAGATGCCGACATTGTCATCCCCAAGTCCTGGGGCCCGCTGATGACGACGACCGACACTCCCGAAGGGATCTCGTTGATCGAGAAGTACCCCTCGTGGCGCTGTGATGCCGAAAAGATGGCCCTGGCGAAGGATCACTGCCTCTACATGCACCCCCTGCCGGCCGACCGCGGGCGTGAGGTGACCGACGAGGTCATCGACGGCCCCAACTCCGTCGTCTACGACGAGGCCGAGAACCGGCTTCATGTCCAAAAGGCACTGATGGC
>CAYSHZ010000072.1:0-13824 GCA_964430905.1 uncultured Thermoanaerobaculia bacterium
CTTCAAGTTTCTTTCTGTTGGGTCGAGACGACCGTGGCTCGTGGGAAGCTTCTCAGGAAGTAATTGCTGCAATGCTGTTCCGGAGGGTCTCAAGACGGCCGCCAAGCCCTTTCAAACGGTCCTTCTGCCCTGTAAGCAGAGTCTGTTCCGCTCTGACAAATCGATCGTAGGGTCCAATGGTGTCCTGAATTCGTCCCAGGCTCTTGGTGGCCTCGGCGTCGAACTGGCGGCGCAGACCGCTCATGATCTTCGACCGCAGGGCGCCGATCTTTTCCCGAAGGTCTGCCTTGGCCTGACGACGACGAACCGGAAGGATGAACAGGCCAACGACAGCCAGTAGCCCTGCGGCCGCCAAACCAGTGACATCAACTGCCGTCGATGAGGCCATCAGTGCCACCGTCGCCCCAAGCCCCAGGGCGCCGGCCTCGGCCAGGGCCGTTCCAGTCACCGCCTTCTGGACACTCTCGGCCATCTCCCTGGCTTCCACGGCCCGGTCGTAACTCGCCAGGCTCTCCCTCGACGCCCTCCCAACGGTCTCCAGCAGGGCAGCCCGGTCATAGTCGAACCTGGTCCCGACCTCGCCAACAACCCTGTCGGCATGAACCGACTGGCGACGATTGACGTGGTTGACCACGGCCTGCCACTGATTGAGGTCAGAGGCCACAAGCCAGTCAATCAAGGTCTCGACCTTCTGCTCAATCTCGGCAGGCCCCTGGGCAACGACGACCTTCTCGAAATCACTCTGGAGCATCTCCTTGTCGAACAGGGACGGCAGACGGCTGACTCTCAGGCGCTCGTCGAAAAAGTCCATGCCCCGCAACTCAAGTCCCTGAAGCACGGTGTCAATATCGGCCAATCGGAGATCAAATTCTCGCTGTACATCATCCGAGTAAACCGTGAGTTGTCGCTCGATATCTCCCAGGGTCTTGATGTCGTCGGCAATCAATTCCAAGCGCAAATCAACGGCTGTCTGGGCACGCGCCACGACAGTTTGGGCCACGCCGACGGGATTTTCCAGCTTGAGACGAATCCGCTCCTTCCGATCGAGAACCTCCCGGAGGAAGTCCTCGAGCGCCTGGAGCCCCCCCGCGTCCTCCGCCCCTTCACCACCCCCTTGACGGGCCTTCAACGCCTGGGCAGCGGAGATTCCGAAGACCCTCGGTTCAACACCAAGGATCGCCTCGCCATGTTCCTTGACATAGGCCAGAACCTCCTTGACGCCATCAGCATCGGGGAGAATATCCACCTTGTTGACGACGACAATGACCTTCTTCCCCCACGCCCTGACGCCCTGAAGAAACCGACGTTCACTCTCTGAAAGAGGCCGATCCGAGGAGGTCACGAAGAGTACGAGATCCGAACGGGGAACAAACTCCTCGGTCAGCGCCTCGTGCCGCCTTTCCAGAGCGTTGGTTCCCGGCGTATCAACCAGGGTGATCTCCCTGAGCAGGGGCACGGGGAGGTAGATCTCCTCGACACCGTCGTCTGACGCCGTTCGAGAGGCCGACTCCCCCCATCTGATGACGTGGACGGCCGAGGTCGTCGGAGTCACACCCTCGGCAAGGACAACCTCTCCAACCAGCGCGTTGAGCAATGAGGATTTTCCGGCGTTGAACTCTCCGACAACGACCACGAGGAAGAGATCATCCAGTTGTTCCACCGACACCGACAGTGCCGCCCGATCGTCTGCAGGCGCCTCCTGGACGGCCAACTCGGCTCCAATATCGGAAAGGAGAACCCGTTCTTCCTTGAGAATCGCGAGTTGTTCGGACGAAAGGATCCCGTCGAGCACGGTCCCGCTCCGCCCTCAGTCGCCGGCCATGGAGGCCAGCATTTTTTCGAGCAGTCTGTCGGCCATCTCACCGGACAGAGACTTTGCGTTCCATCCCATATCAAGGCCGGCATCTCCAAGCCGAGGAATAATGTGGAAGTGGACGTGCATCACAACCTGGTGAGCCTCATTTCCGTTGTTCTGCAATACGTTGTAGTTGGTCGCTCCCGTCGCCGCCATCACAGCCCTGCACAACCGAGGCAGAACCCGGCCGATCGCCGCAGAAGCCTCGTCACTGAGCTCGTGCAAATAGGCCTTGCGTTCCTTGGGGATCAGGAGGGTATGACCCGGGCACAGGGGCCCGATATCGAGGAAGGCCAGGACGTGGTCGTCCTCGTAAATTCTGTGGCTTGGAATCTCTCCGGAGAGAATCTTGTCGAATACAGTCTCGTGTTTTGACGTCATCGTCACAGTATAACCCCAACCCGTTCCAGTGCTTGGTCAAACCCAACCTGTGCTCCACCGAACCTATTGACTCCAACTCCAGCGCGCCACATCACCACCTTCAAATCCATCGGCAAACAGGGGCTGTTCCACCATCTCCAGACCCCAGACCTCCACATCGTCGATGTTCCAGCCGGAGTACCGGTACGACGTGTCAGTCGAACCCATGGTCCATCGAAGGTAGACCGTAGCCTGTCCGTCAGCCACATCCGAGATATCGTACTCAACCTCGGTCCAGGAAGAATCGCTGACCTCTGCGGAGTTCTGCCATACATCGGTCCAGGTGGAGCCGTCGGAGCTCACCCGCAGGTATGCGTGGTCGTAACTTGACGTCTCGACATTGAGGTAGCGCCAGAACTTCACCGAGACCCGGGTCAAATCAGTGCAGTCGAAGGCCGTAGTCGTCAGATGCGTTTCGGCAAGATTGTCCGGATAGTCGCCATTCAGATCAAAACCATATACGTTTGTCCCGGTATGACTGCTGGAGGGATCAGCATTCCCGTGTTCTCCTCCACTGCCACTGGGAACACCATGAGCCCACAGGCCCTCGGCAGTCCAGCCGGGATCGGTTGTCATGTCCCACGAATACTGCACCGTCGGCACACCAACCTGGAGGTTGACCTCTCTTGTTGTATCGCCGTCATGACTGGTGGTATTGGTAAAACTGACGGTGTCAACGTACAACCCGTTGACCAGAGAGTCGGCTTCGGGGTTGATCGAAACCGTGACCGAGGCTGACCCGCCACCCGGCAGGTGACCACCGGTCGAAGAAAGACTGACCCAACTCCGGGTATTACTGATCGTATAATCGATGGCGGTGGTCTCCACATTCTCGATGGTGAAGACGGTACTTGAGGGACTGAAGGGGCCTCCGCTCATTCCCTGGGTATCAAAGGATCCACTCGGGGTAACCTTCATGCCGGTCACCTCTGCACCCTGGATTGCAACCGCCGGGTCGCCAAAGAGGTTGAGTTCGTAGGTGCACCACCGCATACAGGGCTCACCGATCCTGTAGAGGTTGTCCTCCTTGGAATCCTGGTTAGCCTTGCTGATCTCGGGCATCGCTTCACCGAACACAGCATCCCAGAACTCACGATCAAATCGCTGCGAAGGACCGTCGGTCGTATTGTTGTCACCCCAACCGTACCGGGCGTTCATCACGACTCCAAAAGCGCCGTGGTCGGTCTTGATATTCATCGTCTCGGCCCAGCAGTCGGTGCCGTCGAAATGGCCGGCGAGACAGGTCTGTGAGTAGACGAAGACTAAATCGGTATTGGTCAACTGGCTCATGACGTCAGCGTTATAGAACTTCATCGCGTAGTCCGGGCTTCCATGACCCAGATGGTTGAGGATGTGCACGCCGTCGTTGATTGCCGTGGCAAGGGTCGATTGCGACCAGGTCATGTCCCGTTCGAACATCTCGGTGATGTTGTAGTCCGAGGTAGGAATGCCCACGGTGGTGACACCGTTGGCACTGGACCCGTCTTCCAACTCCTCCAGGGTCGCAGCGGCATATTCTGAAACGCCTCCAAAACCCAGATGCTCTCCCACCAACAACACCTCGGCCGGCGTGGTATGCGAACCGCCGAGATACCAGAGGGTCTTGGTCACGAAACGGTTGACCTCGGTGGTGTCTCCCGCCGAGCAGCGGCCGACGAAGACCTCGGCCAGGAGATCAACGTCGCCCCCGTCGGCGCCGTCGGTCGGTTCGCCAAAAACTCCATCACCGTCATCGTCCCAGGTGCCGTCGAGACATCCGAAATAGATATCACCCGGCATTTCATTTTCGGTGTAGCCTTCCATCGAATCCACATAGAGATCCTGGGCAGGGATGATGTCGTCGTCACCACCGATCAGCACGTACTCGATGCCGTCGTTGAGATAGGCATTCCGGATGTACTCCCTGACGGCTGCCGGATCGCTGCTCCCCACCTCGGTGATGGTGTGGATCTCGGTCGCTAGGCCCTGGCCGTCGTGATAGGCCTCAAGGGCGGCGAATGAACCTGCGAGAGCATCGGTCGTCAGAATCATCATGTCGTACGCCCGGGCGCCACGGGCGCCCGCCGCCTCATAGCTGCCGATGATTTCCGGATTGTCCACCCGGCCTCGGGCCTCGTGTGCATCACCTTCGAAACCGCGGAACAGGGTCGGCATCCTGCCGGTCTCCTCCGTTTCCACGACGACCCGCAGGTTGGGGCTGTAGGAGAGCTCACCACTGGCCGGCAGGTATTCCACCGGCTGAAGCCGAAGCACCAGAATCTGATAGCCCCGAAACGACTGGGTGCCAATCTCCTCGAAGTCCGCTGCTGGATACCTGTCGCCGGAAGCGTAGATCGACTCGTCCGGCGTCGCCACGGCGGCCGACCGGGGGCCGTCCATCAGGCGGTAGGGCCGGGCCACCGGCTCTATGAGCAGGTCGGAGCCCAGGAGAACTCTCGTTCCCGCGATGACATCAACACTCTTGACCTGCGTTCCGAAGGGAATCAGAATCCGCGCCCCGGCCGCCGGGAGGGCCGGGCTTCCCACCGGGCCACCGTTGGTGGCATCCTCCAGAGTCACCCGGTCGTACAGGGTGTCACCGATCTTGACGGTCGTGACCCTCGGACAGTCAAAGGAGTAATCGAGAGTCAACTGTTCGGCCCCGGCACTGAGGCTGAGCAGGAGAACGAAAACGAGTACAAACACAAGGTAGAGACGACCGGGACGATGCATGAAAGACCTCCAAGGTACAACTGTGTTCGATCGCCATCAGCCCCAACTGGCCAAAAGACGATTTCACGAACTGAAAACCCATCTCTTCAGCGCAGGCACTCTACCATGCAATACCACAAAACGGCACCCGAACCGCGTCGGATTTTCATGGGGCTCAGGGGAAAAGCATCTTCGATGCCCACTCTTCTCCGTTCTCGGTTTATTCCGAGGCCGGAACCTGCTCGATCTTTCCGTCCTCGATCCTGAAAGCGCTCAGTGACCCACCGTAGACACAACCGGAATCCAGACAGATCACGCCAGGCGTATGAAATATCCCAAGGGTGGCCCAGTGTCCAAAGACGACGGTCGATCCCGGGGCAGGGATTGAGCTTCCCTCAAACCATGGCTTCGCAGCGTCGGGCACCTCCTCCACCGGACCCCAATAACCAAACAGCGGTCTGCCGTTGGGGAGGATGGTCCTGATACGGGTCATCACGCTCAATGCGGCAGCGATGCGGTCGAGATTCTCCAGTCCCTCGGACCAGACAATCTTCCGACGTTCGTAGAGTTCCCCAATCTTTCCGTCTTGAAGGGCCCTCTCGCACTGCCCGGCCAGCGCCTCCCCCTGATCCAGGGACCACGACGGCATGAATCCGGCATGGACAATGATCGTCTTCTCCGCTTTCAGCACCAGGGGTTGATCTTGGAGCCAGGACACCAACACATCCCGATCGGGCGCATCCAACACGCCATCCAGAGTGTCCTCCTTGCGTCTCCGAAAACCGGCGGCCCGAGCCAGAAGATGGATCTCGTGATTGCCCAGGACCATTTGAAACCGATCTCCCAGACCCATGGCCCATCGAAGAACCTCCAGGCTCATCGGGCCCTTGTTGACCAGATCCCCCACCTGGATGACCCTGTCCCGGTGTCGGTCGAATTGGATGCGATCCAACAGCCGCTCCAGGGTTTCAAAACACCCGTGAATATCTCCAATGATCCATGTCGCCATCGACCCCATATTCGCACAGCCCTCGACGACCACTTTCGAAATATTCCACTTCGGCAGCGAAGAGAGTGGAGGGAGCCGTATACTTCAACCATGCTCGAAGGTGTCGTGGTCGTCATTCCCTCCCTGGGAGCTCCCAGCCTGATCCAGTGCCTTGCAGCACTGGAAGCTCAGAGTCGGCAGCCTGATCGCATCATCGTCGTCCTTTCGGGAAGTGCAGATCCGCCTCGCGTCGGATCGGCCGTGACATGGTTTCGATGTGCCGAGCGTCTGGGATTTGCCGCTGCAGTCAACCAGGGGATTCGGGCCCTTCCTTCGGATGTCTCATTCGTTGCCCTGCTCAACGACGATGCAGAGCCCGCGCCCCCATGGTTGGGGACCCTGCTTTCTGCACTCAAGGACAATGACACTTTGGCCGCGGTCCAGGGAACGGTCGTCACAACCGACAATCCGCCAGTTGTCGATGGCCGAGGTCTGGCATTCGATCGTCTGGGTCTTCCCGTCCAGGTCGATCGGGGAATGGCGCCGGATGACGGTATTCGCAAACTCGAAAACCGACTTGGTGTCTCGGCCACCGCGGCCATTTTCCGGCGCAAGGATCTCGATGCCGTTCGACTGAAGGACGGATCGATCCTCGACGAGACCTTCGACTCCTATCACGAGGACACCGACCTCGCCCTGCGTCTTCTCCGGCTCGGACTGGAAACTGCGTGGGTTCCCGGAGCCTCCTGCCGCCATCTTGGGTCGGCATCGGGCAGACGTCGATCATGGCGCCATCCCTGGTGGATCCTCGCAAACCGGTGGCGGGCGCTGGCCGGAAACCTGACGCCCATTGCTTTTGGCTTGAGTTTCCCGAGGTTGATCGCCGGTGAGGTCCGGGCCGTCAGGACGCTGGCACGCACCAACCCCAGGGCAATCCCCGTAGCGTTCCTGGTCCTTGTCTCCCTCCCGTTTCTCAAAATCCAGGGATGGCTCCGTCAGACCCCGGGCCCCAGGCTCCACCGCCTGCCGTTGGACCCACCGTGAGGATCTTGATTCTGACCGACGACCGGCTGGGTCCGGCAATGGCTGGGTCGGCCCTTCGGGCGTGGGAACTGGGTCGAGCCCTGGGTGCGGCCGGCCACGAAATCATCATTGCGGGCGCCCCTGATTCGAGCGCCCCCGGTGATGGCCCGGACATCAGGTCCAGGGCGCCGTGGTCATGGGCCGAAGCCGTCCTTTCGGCCCCATGGAATCTCCCACCACAGGCATTCATTCGGAGGAGCCTGCTGATCATCGACGGTGTCACGCCCCTGCCTGCCGAATTGGCGGCCATGCCGCAAACCAAAGAGATCCAACGCCGGCTTCGAACAGCACGTGCGAGGCTCCCCCTGGTCATCGCCCGTGCGGATGCCATCCTTGTTGCCGGCAGGGCCCAGATGCAATGGTGGAACGGCCTTCTCGCCGGCTCACGTCCGGACCTGCCGATCATCGACGTCCCGTTCGGACTGCCCTCCCAGCCACCTCCTCCGGACCAGGCCACGATCCCCGGCGTCCCGGCGAACCATGCGGTTGTCCTATGGTGGGGCGGCGTCTGGCCCTGGCTCGACCTCGATACATTGCTGGCGGCACGCGTCCGTCTACGAAACGCGCCGATTTCGATCGTCGTTCCGGTCGGTGCCCGTCCCGGTACCACGAAGACCACGTTCGGCCCCAGGGACCTTCGATTGGCAACCGACACAAAAGGCCTCAAGCCCCCCCAGGTCATCGGTCTCGAACGATGGGTCCCCTACAACCAGCGCCACCTCGTTCTCAATAGGGCTTCGCTGCTGGCCGTCCTTCACCGACACAGCCCCGAGACCAGGCTCTCGTTCAGGACCCGGGCGATGGATGGCCTCTGGGCCACTCTCCCCCTCCTCCTCAGCGAGGGTGGCGAGGTCTCGGATCTGGCCCACCACCACGGGTGGGGCGCCGTCATCCGACCGGGAGACGTCAACGGAACCGCTGCCGCTCTCGAATTGATGCTGGGCGAAAGGGCACAACTCCGCTGCCGGGCCAACCTCGAACGGGCCAGGCCCTTCTGGTCCTGGGACCAGTTGATCGAACCCCTCCTTGATGCCCTCCCGACCCTAAGCCCGGAGAGGCGGGAACCCCTGTCAGGGGCAGTCGTTCGTTCGGCCCTTGCTCTGGCGGGAATTCACAAGCCGGGGACTGGGACATGAACGCAGGCCGGATCGCCGCAGTCGTCGTTCGCTGGAAAGGCGGCGAGGAAGTCGAGAGATGCCTCAGGTCCCTTGAAACGGAGGATCCGGCGAAACCTGATGAGATCGTCCTGGTGGATGCCGGCTCTGCCGACGGCGGCGCCGAACATCTGGCCAAGATATTCCCTTCAATCCGGGTCGAGGCCCTGGGGGAGAATCCCGGGTTCGCCGGAGCGGCAAACCTCGGAGTACGCAGGACGTCCGCAGAGATCATCCTTCTGCTCAACCCCGATACCGAAATCCTCCCCGGGGCCCTGGATCTCCTGACGACCCACCTCCGGGAACACCCCCGGCTTGCAGGAGTCGTCCCCCTTCTGGAAAACACCGATGGGTCCAGCCAGTTCCGGTGGCAACTGAAAGAACTGCCGACTCCACGGGACCTTGGCCGGGGACACTCCGGGAAACCCACGTTCAATCGGCGGCCTACCGGACCGACAGCCGTCTCCCAACCGGCGGCAGCCGCCTGGCTGATCCGCCGACAGGTGTGGGATGCACTCCAGGGATTCGAGCCGGCGTTCTTTCCCGCCTGGTGGGAAGATGTCGACTTCTGCGCCCGGCTCCAGTGGCTGGTCACCGACCCGACCTCGCCATGGAACGAGGCGTGGCAGGTCATACCCTCGGCCGGAGTTCGGCACGAAGGTGGCTCTTCGGTCTCAAGCCTGGGACACCGGGCCTTCCTCGACGCTTTTTTTGGAAATCTCCTGAAATATGCTCACCGCCACCATCACCGAGAGCTCCCGGCCATAAGAAAACGGCTCCGTCACACCTTGATCACCCGCGGTATTCTCCGGCCATCGCGGTTCCGGGACTATCTGAGAGCTTCGAAGAAGCTGGGGACGGTACTGAATGCAAACGACAATCTATAGACGGAGAATCAATTGACCTTCGAGAATGAAAGCAACCTGGTCGAAAAACTGAGATTGATCGAGGCACTGTTCGCCGGCGCAGCCACTGACGGCGAGCGAAAAGCGGCAGCAAACGCCTGGTCCGAGATCAGCCCGTAGTAACGGCGAGGACCGTTCAACGAACTGAACAAACAGTTTCCGAGAGCCTTCATCCTCGAATGAAACCAGTCAGCTCCTGGACTTCCTCAACTTCTCAATCTCGACCAGCCGCTCCCGAATTCGGGTCTCCCAACCCCGGTCGGACGGCCTGTAGAAAGCGGTCTTCCCGACCAGAACCTCCGGAAGACACTCCATCGGCGCCACCCCACTGGGCTCGTCGTGCGCATAGCGGTAGCCGTCTCCGAAGCCTGCTTCCCTCATCAACTGGGTCGGGGCATTCCTCAATTGCAGTGGAATCTGAAGGTTCGGCCGTTGAGCCACTTCTTTCTTGACGGCGCCGTAGGCGGTGTAGATTGCGTTGGATTTGGGGGCCAGGGCCAGATAGACCGCCACCTGGGCCAAGGCCAGTTCACACTCGGGCATGCCCATGTGCTCAACCGCAGCCGAGGCAGCCACCACCTGTTCCATGGCCCGGGGATCCGCCATGCCGATATCCTCGGAAGCCATTCGCAGCATTCTGCGGACAACGTAGCGCGGATCGGCGCCACCCTGGAGCATCCGCCCTGTCCAATAGAGCGCCGCCTCGACATCGGAGTTCCGAACGGCCTTATGGAGGGCCGAGATCAGATTGTGGTGTTCCTCACGACCCTTGTCGTAAACGGCCAGTGCCTTTTGGGCAACCGACGCCACAACCCCGGTTGTAATCTTCTCGCCCTCTCCGGCCGTCGACACGGCCATCTCCAGCAGATTGAGGGCCTGCCGGGCGTCACCTGCCGCCGTTCGGGCCATCAACTCGATCGCCTCTGGATCGACCTCGACACCCCGGCCTCCAAGTCCCCTCTCTGCATCATCGACGGCACGCCTCAGGAGATCCTCGAGACCGGCCTCGTCGATGGGATCGAGAATATAGACCTTGAGCCTCGAAAGGAGGGCCCTGTTGAGTTCAAACGAGGGATTCTCGGTCGTCGCACCGACAAGAATGACATCACCGGCCTCAACGAAGGGCAGAAATGCATCCTGCTGGGCCCGGTTGAAACGGTGGATCTCGTCGACGAAAAGGATGGTCAATTGACCGTGAAGACGGCGCCTCTCCTTGGCCCGGGCCATGATCGCACGGGCCTCCTTGACTCCCGAAAGCACGGCGGAGAACCGGACCAGTTCGGCATCCACGGCCTCGGCCAGGAGATTGGCCAGGGTGGTCTTGCCGCACCCCGGCGGCCCCCAGAACACCATCGAGGGAATATCACCAACCTCAAGAAATTTCCGGATGATTCCGTCTGGACCGACAAGTTTCTCCTGGCCGACGACCTCGTCGAGTTTGAGGGGCCGAATGCGGTCCGCCAACGGCGCCGGGCGGCCACTTCCGGCAAACAGGCCCGGTTGAGAATCAACGGTCATGACACCTTTTGGCCGGCGCCGCTTTCAAAAGCCCCCTGACACTGCCGACTGCAATAGACGCTGCCATCTCCTCCAGGCAATGCGCGGTCCGCAGGGACAAAGGTCCCACACCGACAACAGGCAACCAGCTCGACGTTGGTCACCTGCCGTTCCTTGGCCGCCCGCCGCCGATCCCTGCTTCGAGCATTGAACCGACTATAGTCCTCGGCGCCCTTGCCTGCCGATGCCGACCGACGACCCAGGGCCGTTGCCAGCCGCCACAGGACGTAAAGAACGGCTACGAAGATCACAATACGCTGCATGATTCTCCCTGATCGCCTTTCTTCAGAAACTCAAAATTCACAACTCAAACCCCCAGCCGACAACCGATCATAACCGACCGCCCATCACTTTCGGCTGACGGCTTGTTCCCTTGAAAATACCCCCCACGAGCCCATGTGCCCGAACAGTCGATGAACGGGAGGGGATAAACCCTTCCCCTACAATAAATAACGCAAGAGCGGCAATTACTCCAGCCCGGGTTTCCCTTCTATCTGCAAGCGCCTCAGCTGATGGCCAACAGCTGATAGCTGACAGCCTGCCCCATCACTGATGCCGGACCTGTTCCGCCAGACCGGAAACATCCGGGACCTGAGGATTCTCCCGTGCCAACGCCTCCAGCGCGTTGAGAGCCTCGATTGCCTCCTCGTGCCGATGGAGATCGAAATGCAGCACGATCACCCTGTTGAAGACTGCCTGCCAGTGTTTGGGGGCCATATCGATGACCTGTGCAAGGATCTCGAGGGCCCTCTCCGGCTTGCCGAGATTGCGGTAGACGACAGCCAAATCGGTCAGAACATTGACGTCATCCGGAGTCGTCTCGACCGCTTCCTCGTATGATAAACGGGCCTCCTCCCATCGCTGGGCATCAAAGTAGATATTACCCAGTGCGACCTGGAGTACGGCATCTCCGGGATTCTTGGCAAGAAGACCCCTGATCTCGCTGATCTGACGTTCGACCTCGGAAGCACCGGTCGAGGGCCTCTGTTCCTTCATCGCAGGCCCAGGAGCGGTCATTGGCGAAGCCGAGGATGGCGGCGCCAGGGAAACCGCCGGCTGAACCAACTGATGGTCCGCAATCATGTATCCCATTACCAGCCCAATGATCAGTCCGGCCAACAAAAACAACCATGGATTCTTGGTCATATACGCTCCCTCATCGACGGGGAATGGTATCACCTCATGCCCGGACCCTCGTTGAAATGCTGACCCAACCCATATGCGGGCTGAAGCCCGCGCTCCCCGCCCTCAGGCGCAGTCCACAGATGCAGATTGCGGTCCACCGTCGCCGAACCGGACGCCGTCCCGGATTTCCCTTGAGTCCCTATCGCACTTCCTCGTCGATCCTCCGGGCCACCCATCCACCGGCCGCAGGAGTTCCGGCGGCAAGCTGGGTGGCTTCCCACTTCCCTTCGAGGCGGACCTCATCACCCTCGACTCTCAATGCACCATAAAAGATCGCAACAAAACCCATCTGGGAATCGATCCTCTCCATCCGCACCCGGCCCCCGACCAGGGTGCCTCGCATTGATCCCGACCAGCCACCGTCCAACTCGTAGGTGCCCTGGATCAGGGTCCCGTCAAGCATCAAATTCATCACACCTTGGTGGCCTCCCGGTTCCAACACCAACTGCCACATCCCCGAAATCAGGTCGCTCTCCAGACCGGTCGTGCCGGTCAAACGGCGCAATTCGTCCCGGGTTGTCGCCATCAGGTTCTCTCGGACGATCGTTGACTGGCGCAACTGCTGCATCTCCAGGAGATCCATCACCAGCTGACCCTCGACCAGCCGAAGATCGTCGTCCCTCCGCCGGAGGCTCTCAATTTCCTCGCCTTCGACCTGTGCGTGCAGGAAATCCGCCGCACCCCGCTGGACCCGGGTCCAAGCGTCAGCAAAATCGGCCTCCACACGCTGCAATTGGGCCAACTCCTCATCCTGAAGGCTCCGCTGAATATCCAGATCGTGCCGCAGCATCTGAACGACCGGCGATGCGGCCACGGCAACGACAACTGATCCCCCAAGTACCAGCAAAACACCGAGTATATGTTTCATCAGGCCTCCCCGGTTTGGTTCTCCACGGCCCCGCTCTCAAAATGCGCGACGACCGCCGTTCCGACCAGATCACTCCAGACGTTGGTCGCCGTCCTCAACATGTCGAGAACACGATCGACAGCAATGATCGTGGCTATACCCGCCAGTGGCAGCCCCACCGCTTCCAGCACGACAACCAGCATGACCAGCCCCGCCATGGGAATTCCCGCAGCCCCGACCGACGCAAGAAGTGCCGTCAGGAGCACAATCGCCTGCTGTCCCAGGCCGAGATCAATTCCGTACATCTGGGCAATGGTCAGGGCGGCCACCGCTTCGTAGAGGGCAGTACCGTCCATATTGACCGTCGCCCCAAGGGGCAGAACAAAGCTGGCGACACCCTTGTCCACACCGGCACGATGTTCGGCGCACTCCATCGTCAAAGGCAGCGTCGCCGACGATGATGCGGTTGAGAATGCCGTTGCCAGGGCCGGAGAACCCGCCCTGAAGTATGCGAAAGGCGACCTTCGGGCCACCAGCCACAGGATCAACGGCAAAGTAACCATCGCATGAAATGCCAGACCCACACCGACAGTCAAAAAATAGAGTCCCAGGTCACCGAAGATCTTGACCCCGGAATGGGCAATCTCCCGGGCCAGCAGCGCAAAGATGCCGATCGGCGCCAGTTTGACGACGCCCAGGGTCAAGGCCTGAATAACTTCCAACACACCTTTCACAACTCGGAGTACGGCCGCCGGGCCCTCCCCGTCCATTCTTGCCAGGAAAAGACCGAACAGCAGGGCAAAGGTGATGACAGGCAAGACCTGGCCTTGGGCCATCGCACCCATGACATTGTCAGGGACCATCCGAATGAGAAACTCCGACAGGCTCTGCCCTGTCGTCGAAAAACCTTCCGGGAGGGCCATGGTGCCCGCCAGCTCAAGTCCCTGGCCCGGACGAATGATGTTGACGGCGGTCATACCGACAACGATCGCCGCTGCCGTCGTGCAGGTGTAATAGATCATCGTCCTGCCACCGATTCGACCGACGCTCCGCGCATCCCCGAGTCCTGCGACACCATCGACCAGCGACGTGAAGATCAAGGGGATAATGACCATCTTGAGCAGGCGCAGGAAGAGGTC
>CAYSHZ010000073.1:0-4695 GCA_964430905.1 uncultured Thermoanaerobaculia bacterium
AACAGTGGTGGATGGACCTCAGACCCCAGGTCAGCGTCCTGGCCCAGCCCTCACCTCAGCGAAAGTCGGATGCCGACAGCTGACAGCTAATAGCCGATAGCTCTCAATACCCCGCTCGGCCGGCGCCCCGGCGTGGGGCCGGTTCGCAGGCGTCGATCCACCCGTTTCCGTCGAGGTCCAGTTCCGGCCTGGCGGCAATTTCGCAGACATCGGGAATCTCGTTGTCGTCACAGTCCTTGAGGTCACCTGAGGCGAGATCCTCCTCATCGCCGACCCCGTTGCCGTCGCAGTCGCGATCGCCGATGCGGACGTAATACACGTCCTCTTCTTCGTTGAATGTCGCCGTAAAAGCCAGGTCGGCGCCGACCAGGTCGGACCGCATGTGGTAGTAGTCACCCATCTTGTTCTGCTGCGGGAAGCCGAGAAAGCTGTCAAAGGTTGGGCTGATCGCGATGGCGTTGGACCATGTCAGGCCGCCATCCGATGAATTGGAATAGTAGATCTCGCCCACGTTTGGCTCGTCATGGGTCAGGCTCTCAATCCAGACGACGTCGATCCGCCCGTTGGGCGCCACCGACATTGTTCCGAACCACTGCCATGCGTCCCGGTCGTCTGTGTTGACTGTGATGGGGCTGGACCAGGTCTCACCGCGGTCGGTGGAACGAATGAAGTGAACGTCCTGGGGGTCGGAGTCTGAGGGATCGACCGACGACAGCAGATAGAGGTTGCCGGAGTTGGGTCCGTCCGAGGTGTCTGCCGCCAGCCAGACCTGGCCCAGGAGTCCCTGGGGATTTGGGGTTTCGAATGTTCCGTGTCCCAACCCCTGTCGGCCGCCGAGGGGTGCGAAGAAGAAGTTGAATGTCGGTTGGTCGACGTTGGGGTCCCTGACATTGAGTGATCGCCACACGATGAAGGTCGAGTAGTCGAAACCGGCGTTCCCGGCCAGATAGAGCTCACCTTCCCGGCCGACGGCGAGGGTGCCCCAGATCGGCGGGGGGATCAGGGCCTGAGGGTCGGAGAATGTCCGGCCGCCATCGGTTGATCGGCTGAAGACTCGGTCGTCCCATCTGTTGCCTGCGGTACTCCAACTCTGGTAGATGTTGCCCCGTCCGATGCCGTCAGTCCGGTCGATCGTCACCCAGACCTTGTCTCCACCGAACGCGGCCTCGGGCTCGGCCCAGGTTCTGCCGCCATCATTGGAGTCAAAGAACTCAGCCTGGAGGAGGTCGCTGGAGAAAATCGAGAGGCTGTTATAGAAGAAATGACCGTCACCATCGCACGCCAGAACCGGATCCGAACGAAAGATTCCGTTGTCCAGGGAACCCGGGTTGGTCCAAGTGCGGCCTCCATCATCGGACCATGCAACGCCGGCCTCCCGGAAGTTGGATTCAATTGAGTCGAACTGCCGCCATCCGATCACCATACGATTGGGTGCAGTCGGATCGACCGCCAGCGAGGGTTCGTTGGCCGCGTCGCCCCGTGTGTTTTGGCCGTTGTGATTGACATTGACCTGGACACTGAGAAAACCGTTTCGAATGACGCTGGTGGCGCCGGCATCGTGAGTCAGTGCCTTGATCTCCGCCTCCGGAGCCGGCCGGTCACCGGGGCGCTCAAGGACAACGGGTTGGTTCGGGGAAAATTGTGGTTCAGTCCCGAATACCCAAGCTGGAGAGAAACACATCACCAGAGGGATGACCATCGACAGACGTAGCATTGTCCTGTCCTCCAAAAACATCATACGAGAACAAGAGTGGAAAAGGTATCAATTCACACAGCCCGGAAGGTCCGGCCGGGTTAAGATGGTGCACATGAGAAAACCAACCGGAATGCGGGGGATCAGACCATGACGGTGGCATGGATGGTGTTGGCAGTGGGTGGATTGGTGTTTTTGGGGGCCTATATCTGGTTGCTGGTGACCGCCTTCAAGGAGGGGGCGGCGTGGGGTGTGGCCGGTGTTTTCATCCTGCCTTTTGCCGTCAAATTCTGGGATCAGGCCAAAATGCCGTTTATGGGTTGTCTGACCGGACTGGTCTTGATCGTCATTGGCACCGTTGGTTATTCGATGACATCGGTCAATGTCGGTATCGAAGAATACGGAGATCTTGGAGAACAGGTTGCATGGGAGTCGCCGGTGGTCGAGGCCTTCCCTTCGTCCAACGACACCTGGGATGACGAAGGAAATGGTTCGGAGTTGCCGGATGGGGCACCGCCTTCGAATGGGGAGATTGAAGATCCCGAGGGAGTGACCAAAGACGTTCCTGGGTTGTCATCACCGGAACCTACGATGGATTTGGATCTCGTGGACAGGGCGGACGACCCGCCGCCTCCCCGTCGGCCTCATCGGGATGGGTCATTGGTGCCCATTTCCAAACTGGGGTTGCTGCAAGGGGAAAGGGTGGTCCTGGTCCTGACCTCACTCGAGAGGGTTTCGGCATATGTCATCAGTGTCGATGATAAATCTGTATTGCTTCGCCAGAGAGTCGGAGGGGGGTCGGTGACCTACAAAATCGACTATGCGTCGATCAAGGAAATTCGGTCTCGCAGAGCACCGTGACCGGATCCGGTCAGCCCGGAAGGTATTGGACCCGTCTGGATGATGGGCGAGTTCTCTGCGAGTTGTGTCCGCGGTTTTGCCGCCTCCGGGAGGGACAACGAGGTCTGTGCTTCGTCCGCCGTGCAGCGGCCGGGGGAATTGAACTGACGACCTATGGAAGGTCGTCCGGTTTCTGTGTTGACCCAATCGAGAAAAAGCCGCTCAATCACTTTTTCCCAGGGACGGCGGTACTCAGTTTCGGAACGGCAGGTTGCAATCTGACCTGTCGTTTCTGCCAGAACTGGAGCATCTCGACCAGTCGGGAAACCGATACGCTTGCCGAGGAGGCTTCGCCCGAGGACATTGCCCGGGCCGCAGAGACGACCGGCTGCCGTTCGGTGGCCTTCACCTACAATGATCCGGTGATCTTCCTGGAGTATGCCGTCGATGTTGCGTCGGCCTGCCGGGAACGAGGAATCGCGACGGTTGCGGTGACGGCCGGCGAGATCAATCCTCTGCCCGCCAGAGAGTTCTTCGGCGTGATGGATGCCGCCAATATCGACCTCAAGGCTTTCAGCGAGAATTTCTACCGGCGACTGTGCAGTGCATCTTTGACGCCTGTCCTGGAGACCCTCGAGTATGTTGCCAGGGAGACCGATGTCTGGTTGGAGATCACAACCCTATTGATCCCCGGTGAGAATGACTCCGACAGAGAAATCTCCGCCTTGGCCGAGTGGGTCGTCGAGCATCTGGGACCGGATGTGCCCCTGCATTTCACCGCCTTTCATCCGGCCTTCAAGATGAGTCACATACGGCCGACCCCGGCATCGACCCTTCAACGGGCCCGGCGACGGGCGATTGATGCAGGCCTGCATTACGTCTACACCGGGAACGTCCACGACCAGGAGGGTGGAAGTACTTTTTGCCACCGTTGTGGATCCCTGCTCATCGGACGAGACTGGTATCGACTGACACATTGGGCTCTGGATGACGAGGGCAGATGTTCCCAATGTGGTGAGCCTTGCGCCGGGAGATGGGACGGTCCGCCGGGTCAATGGGGAGGACGACGGCAGCCGATCAGGCTCGGCACCAATCCTAGGGGTTGAACCGTTCGATGATCTCACCACTGCCGATGCCGCCTCCGACGCACCGGGAAACTAGGCCCCGCTTCTCATCGCGTCGATGCAACTGGTGGACCATATCGACGATCTGGCGGGCGCCGGTGCAGCCGACTGGATGCCCTAGTGAGATGCCGCTGCCCCAGAGGTTGGTTCGGTCCTGCGGAAGACCCGGCAGGTCGTGGAACGCACCGGCCAGAACGGCGGCAAAGGCCTCGTTGAGTTCAAAGAGGTCGATTTCCGAAATCTTGAGACCGGCTCGCTCAAGAAGTGGAGGGACGACCTTGAAAGCGCCCTCGCCCATGTAGGCTCGTTCGACGCCAACGTTCCAATAGGCCCGGAGTTCGGCCAACGGTTCAACGCCGAGTGCCTCGGCCTGTTCTTCGTTTGCAAGAATCAAGGCCGCTGCTGCATCGTTGAGACTGGAAGCGTTGAGTGTCGTGATCGTACCGCCGTCCGGCTTGAAATAGGGGCGTGCGGCCGCCAGTTGCTCCCGGGTGATGGGACGAGGACCTTCGTCCCGCGCAACAATCTTGGGATCCTTGCGCCTCTGAGGGACTGGCACCGGTGTGACATAGGTGTCGAAGAAACCGTCGTCCCAGGCCTGAAGTGCGTTGTGGTGGCTCTTCCATGCGATCTCGTCCTGTTCCTCTCGGGTTACTCCATATCGATCCACCAGGCGTTCAGTCATCAGTCCCATTAACTCACCGTCCCCGACGTGAGTGTCGGTCAGTGCGCCGAAGAGACCGTCAATCAGTTTGAGATCGCCATAGAGTTGCCCGCGGATTCGGCCTTCGAAGAGGTATCGGGCGACGTTGCTCATGCTCTCCACTCCACCTCCGATGCCGATGGAGATTTCGCCCAGGGCCATCCTGCGGGCGATGCTGTGCACCGCAGCTCCGCCCGAGGCGCAGTTCTCGTGGAAGGTCGTGGCGGGTGATGTGTAGGGAATTCCGGCCCTCAGTGCGGCATTCCTTGCAACGTTGGGAGATCGGGGATCCTGCATCACCCAACCCATACAGGTGTATTCGATTGATTCCGGCC
>CAYSHZ010000073.1:4795-13799 GCA_964430905.1 uncultured Thermoanaerobaculia bacterium
GATCGGGGATCCTGCATCACCCAACCCATACAGGTGTATTCGATTGATTCCGGCCGAATGCCGGTCTGCTCGAGAACGGCATTGATCGAGTGGGTGGCCAGGTCTTCGGCCTGCAATGCGGCCAAGCCACCGCCTATGCTGCCGATCGGGGTACGAACCGCACCGAGGATATAGATCTTCTCCTGTGTCATGTGGACCTCCCGGTCTGCCGCGTGACGGCAAATACCAGTGTACTTGAGTCAGGGAGAGAACCCGGAACACCGTGCCGTCAAAGACAGTGGGTCACCCGATCCAGTATCCGGCCGCAAAAAGGGCCATCAACAGTGGAGCCGAGACCGTGCCGATGGCGATCCATACCTTTCCGGCCAGAGATCGACCGTCGGCCCACATCATGCCGAGGAGGAGGAATATGGGGAAGAACGACGAGGCTATGCGTCCGAAGGACCACAAAGTCGAGGCCAGGGGCAGGGTTACGCAGGCGGTGAGATACCAGGCCAGCGAGGGCCTGAGGCGTTTGAATGCCGTCGGAAGGGCCGCGAGGAAAAGGAGTGCCACGCCAAGGTCGACGGTTGAACTATCAGCGCCGAAGAGAGATGGTCCGGCTCTCCACCATCGTATGAAAGCCACCCCCGGGAGGCCTGCAGATCCGCGCCAGTGTTCCTGCCGGTGGACGAAGGCAAGGGCGTCGCCAAAGAGACCGTAACAGAAGAGCATGTAGAGTCCGAGGGCCAGAACCACACTGCCGACGGCCGTCCACCCCCAGCGGGACCGATGACGTTGACGCCACCATTCCAGAATTAACAGAATGGCCAGCAGGGCGCCGAAGGGTCGGGTCAAAGTGGCCAGAGCTGCCACCAGTCCGGCCCATCCGAATCGGGTCTTTTTGGCCAGGAGGAAGGTTCCCAGCGACAGGGCGAGGAAGAGGGACTCGGAGTAGACGGCCGAGTGAAAGAGGGTGAAGGGGAAGAAGAGCAGGACCGTACCGGCGATCATCCCGGCCCGGGCGCCGAAGGTATCACCCCACAGGTTGCGGCTCACCAACTGCAACAGCCACAACGCGGCCAGCAGAGCCATATTCGAGATCAGGATCCCGGCGCCGACCGCACCGAAGATGGGCGTCAGTGTGCGGATCAGGAGGGGATAGAGGGGGAAGAAACCGGCGGTATCTTCCTGCAGGTAGTCGACGGGAAGGTGACTGAAAGCGTCGCCGGCGTCATAACCTCGTTCGGCGATCAGGAGGTACCACTCCGAATCCCACCGTGCCCAGATGTCGAGGGGGCGGGGAACCCCGTGTTCAAGACGAAGGTTGTTGCCGGTGATTGCCTTGCCGGGGGGCAACACGCTCTGGCCGAAGAGACCGGCAGCCAAGAGCACCAGTCGGGTCAGAACGAAGAGGATGGCGAGGCGACGCATCACCGGGTCGTTGATGGCTTGGCGAATCACGGAAATACTGTATCTCATCCGAGGATTTCGTCATGCAGTGATTTTCGGAGACGGGTACACTGGGGCCATGAAACAGAAAACATCGCTCAGTGAGTCCGAGATCTTTGCGATCTCCCGTCCGGCGCCGGCCCTGATGACATACTATTTTCTGTCGTCGTTGCTCCTGGGACCGTTCTTTTTTATCCCGTTGATTCCGTTGTATTTTCGATATCACACATTGCGTTACGGCTTCGATTCAGAGGGTATTTCGATGCGCTGGGGGATTCTCTTTCGGCGGGAAATCAACCTGACGTACGCCCGTATTCAGGACATCCATCTGAAATCGAATCTTCTGGAGCGCTGGTTGGGTCTGGCTCGTCTCGAGGTTCAGACGGCCAGCGGCAGCGCGGGCGCCGAGATGGTTCTTGAAGGTCTCCTGGAATTCGAAAAGATTCGGGATTACCTCTACGCAAGGATGCGAGGTGGGAACACCGAGGGGGTCGGCGCCCCGGCCGCCCTGGATACGTCGTCCTCCGCTCAACTGGTCGAGTGTCTCAACGAGGTCACGGCCGAGATCAGGGCACTCCGGGAAACGCTGGAGCGTCGCGGTGGGGAACAAACCGATGTTTGAGCGATTCAAGGTACTTGTACTCAGGATGATGAAGGTTCCCCACGAACCTGAACCGCCGGTGGGTTCGGAGGGATCGGTGCGGATTTTTCGGGCCTCCAAGAGGTTCTTTCAGCTCAACCTTGCACGGTGGGTACTGGCCCAACTCTCGACCCTGATTGGCATTATCGTGGCCCTGACCTTCTTGAGAGCGGGCGCCTTCGGTCTGGAATCCTTCCTCAAGCATCTTCCGTACGACGACCTGACGTTGACGGTAATCACTGCTGCCGAGGTATTCGGAATAGGGTTGTTCATCATCCAGTTGCCCTTTTCATATTTTCTCGTGGTTCTCGACTGGGAGATGCGGTGGTACATCGTCACAGACCGAAGCCTGCGCATCCGCGAGGGGGTCATGCGGGTCAAGGAAATGACGATGACCTTCGCCAATGTGCAGGAGGTCTCCATCAGGCAGGGTCCGTTGCAGCGCCTGCTGGGCATTTCGGACCTCAGGGTTCGAACCGCAGGCGGGGGGGCGACCTCGGGGCCTCCGGCCAAACAACGGCAGCAGGAGGCGCACTCCCTCCATATCGGATATTTCCATGGTGTTGATAATGCCGGTGAAATTCGCGATCTGATTCTGGAGAGGCTCAAACAGTTGAGGGATGCGGGCCTGGGCGATCCGGGTCAGGCATCGCAAGCGATGGTCGCGCCCAGGCGCGAGACTGCTTCTTCGGATGTGCTCGCCGCAGCGCGGGGTCTTCTGGTAGAGAGTCGAGCCCTGAGACGAAGTTTTTCTTAGTCCAGGTCAATGTATCCGAGGGCTTCCAGCTGTTTCAGGCTGTCACCTCCGAGTCGAACGGATTTTCGGTTGACCCACGGAGCCGGGGTCATCTCTTCGAGGTCGTGCCGAAGGCTCGGTAGCAGGTCTCGGTGACTCCGGATCAGGTTTCTCGTTTCCTGAGGGTCTCCGGTCCGGTCATAGATTTCGAGGGTTGGCCCCAGGGCGGACTCGATAAAAAAGAGGCCTTCGCGTTCAATCGCTCTGATTGACACATGGCGGTACTCCGGGCGGTACATGGGAACGTCGGTTCGAAGGTACTCCGATGTGTACCGCCTGGGTTTGTCTTTCGAGCGGCCCCACGAGGAGGCGTCGAATTTCGCATCGGCTGCTGCGTGGAGCACAAGATCGAAGACATCTCTCCCTTCGAGACGCGCCGCGACGGTGGCGGCGCGGTGGTCCGGTGTTCGGATCATGGCGGGTATCCTGGTGACTTCCTGGTAGAGGGAGAACCCGTGGCCCTTCTGGCCGTGCTCGCCGAATTCCTCGCCGTGGTCCGAGACAATCAGTGTAGAGACCGGCCCTTCGAGCATCCGGTCGGTTGATTGGATCAGGCGATCGAGGTGAATGTCGAGGAAGGCAATTTCATTGAGATAGGCCTCCCGTGCAACCTTGAATCGGTTTGAATCTCGTCCGCCGCTGAGATAGGGCATGTGGGGATCGAGGTAGTGAACGTAGAGAAACAGGGGTCGTTCGCTGCGAGCCGCATCCCCGTTCCGGTGTTTGAGCCAGTTTTCGACTTCACGGGTCAGTTCGTGGGCCCTGAGGTATGGACCGGCCTTGGGGTGGCATTCCCTGAAGGTGTCGAATCCCTGGTCGAAGCCGGCGTCCTTCCCGACGGCTCCCCAGTTCGTAACAAAGGCCGCAGTTTCGTAACCTCTTGCGGCCAGGATTTCGGCCAGCGTGTTGTTTGACCGGGCGAGAGCGTTCTCCCTGCCGACGGCGCCGTGGTACTCCTGGTAGAGCCCTGTGAACATTGAACCGATCGAGGGCCGGGTCCAGCTGGCGTTGGCCAGAACGTCCTGGAAGACGATGGACTCTCCCGCAAAGGCATTGAGGTGCGGCATCAGGGCAGGGTCTCCACCGTAGGCACTGAGAGAGTCCCGACGGAGAGTATCGATCAGGATGAAGACGATCGAAGGCTGCTTTTTCTTCTGAACGTCATTGATGGGTGCTTGGCTTCTGACACAATGGGAAGTGGAATGCTCGTTCCAGAGGTCCTTCTCAATGGCTTCGGTAGGTACTCCCAGGATTGCCCAGGTGGGATAGCCCAAGAGGGTGTGGTTCCTCATCATTTCAAATCGGAGGCTGGGAGATACCAGGTAGGCTGTGGCGATGACGATCAGGGTGGCGAGGCACGAAGCGGCGGTGCCGATGCCAAGACGGCGACGTGGTATGCCTCGGCCGGCCATTGTTGCGAGGAAGTACAGGACGATAGCGGCTACCCCGCACGCCAGTGGGGCGAGTCTCTTGCTGTCGGGGATGCGAACGACTTCTCGGAAGTGCCATACGAAGAGGGGGCTGAGCACTACGGCTCCGGCTACCTGATAGATTTTGTTCAAGGAACCGAGCCATCCGAGACCCCAAAGGGAGGCGCAGGCCAGCAGAAGGTAGGCCAACGCCAAGACGACAAAATCCAATGGGGCCGTTTGAGTGAATCGGGACTGGAAGGCGATTCCGATCAGCCAAATGAACAGGGCGGCAATGGGTACGAAAGAGATGGGAATCCGGACCGGTGGCTGTTTGGGATCAGACATCGTTCGAGGATACAGTGGCACAATTCCTCGGTGTTGTACTTGTTTGGGGAGAATGCACGGAGGTCAGGAATGAAGACCCTGGCGAAGTGATGATTCCAAAGGATGTGGGTTGCCGACTATCGTTGGTCTTGGAGTTGTCAGAGGGAGTCGAGTTGAGAAGAGGTAGGATGGACTGAGTGAGGTTGATGGTGAATGGATCGGTGGAGCAGTCGGCAATTCCCCTGCATGGACAGGGCGCCTTTTGAGACGAGGTGACCCCGTGATGGATGAGGGGTTTTATAAGTCTGGAGATCGGATCCACGGGTATGTTGTGGAACGATTGGCGGCGGTGGGTGGTGTTGCCGCGGTCTACGAGGCCCGTGATCCGACCCTTGGGAGGACCGTTGCAATCAAGGTGTTGCGGCATGCCCTCCCCCCGGGCCACTGGGGTTGGCGAAGCATTGAGCGAGAAGGCCGAAGCACCGCCCGGTTGGACCACCCGGCGTTCGTGACGGTATATGAGGTGTTTCCTCACGGTGACGGTGTGGCGCTGGTGATGGAGTGGGTCGAGGGGTGCACCTTGGCTGAGCGTCTGGCCCGGGGACCGATGGGAAGAAGGGAAGCCAAGGATGTCTTTTCCCGGCTTGCCTCCGGCCTGGCTGCAGCCCACGATGCCCGTGTGGTTCATGGGGACCTCAGCCCGGCCAACGTCATGATCAGGGCGGATGGGAGGGTCAAGCTTCTCGACCCGGCGCCTGCCGGTCTCCCAACGGGAGACGGACCGGCCATTGCAAATCCCGACTATGCGGCGCCGGAGGTCGTGGCCGGAGGCTCTCCGTCGGCGGCCTCGGATGTGTTTTCCTTCGGGGCATTGCTTGCCGAAGCGATCCATCTTTCGCCGGGTCCGAACGGAGGAGTGCGGCCGCCATCCCGCCTTGCACGGTTGGCCCGAAAATGTATGCAGGAGGATCCGGCACGGCGGCCTCCGGACGGTACGGCCCTCCAACAGGCTCTTCGGAGTGTGCAGGACCGCCTGGCGTCGGCCAGTCCGATGGTGTTGGCGGCAGGCAGTATTGCGGCTGCCCTGATGCTGATGGCGGGACTCAACGTCATCCGGTGGCAGGACGGTGAGGATACCCTCGGGAATCCGGTGTGGAACGGAATAGAGCGGCTTCAGACCAACGGGAGCTGCCCGGTGCTCCTTGAGGATGGGTCCGCGGTGGTGTGTCGAACCCATGATGATCTCGGAATTGAGGTGCTGCCTCTGGATTCCGGTCTTCCACGCGTCGTGTGGCGGGGTACCAAAGGAATCGGTGATCTGGCCGTCTTTCCGGATGGTGACTCGATTGTTTTCGTTGCTCGTGACGAGAATGACGAACAGTGGCTCTGGGAAATTGATATGGATGGCGGCCTTCCTCGCAAGATAGCCCCCGGGACCGCGCCGACAATTTCTGAGGACGGGACACGGATCGCGGCGATTGAGCCGCTTGAGGATGGGTCTCGTCGGATCGTCATCCTCGATCGTTCCGGAGGGTCGGTTCACGCTCTCCAGACATTTCGTGATTCGCTGATACCCGTTTCGGTCGTCTTTGGCAGGTCCGGGAAGAGGGTGATCGTGGCTGCAACCGATGGCGTCAGTCTTTCCAGGTTGCTGGAGATTTCTCTCGAGGATGGCCACACGAAGCCGATCGTTGATGTGGCGGGCGTCGCGGCCGGCGGCGCCGAGATCGATGGGGACCTCGACGCCGTGGTCTGGCCTGTTCGTACCACCCCCCGTGGGGGGGCCAGTTTGATGGTGACGTCCCTCGAAGACCATTCGACACGGGTGGTGTATCCAGGGCCCGGAAGGGCTTCCAACCCCAGCATGGATCGGGATGGTCGGCTGCTCTCGTTCCAATTGACCGAATATGACCAGGAACTGGTGGAGATTGAGGTCCATCCGGATGGAGGTCCGCCGGTTGCAGCCATGAAAATATTGGCCGGCACACGTGGCGCCTCCCAGCCCCGGATCTCCCCGGATCCGAAGTTCCTTCTTTTTCAGTCCGCCACGGGGATGGTCCAGTTGATGGATCGGACGACGGGCAAGACCAGGTCTCTTCTTCCCGAGGGTTCCTCCCGGTACAACGCGGTTTGGTCGCCGGATGGGAAGAGGATAGTTTGTGCCGGTCTGGCCACTGATCGCAGTTCACTCTGGGTCGTTGGAGCGGATGGTGGGGCTCCTGAGTGTCTGACGGAGGAAGTTGGAAATAGTTTTCAGCCTGTCTGGCATCCTGACGGACGGCATATTCTGTTCGTCTCGGATCGCCAGGGTATCGAGGGCCTGTTCGTTCTGAACCTTGGAGGAGGGCCGGTGTCCCGACTCGGCGACGAGAGCGCCGCAAATCCGGCCGTGTCCTCGGACGGGTCTTTCCTGGCCTACGTGGTGGGGGCGTTTGGTCCCTCGCCCCGTCTCCGACTGGCCCGTTTGAATCGGGACGTCAGCGATATTGAGACGGTCTGGGAAAGGCCCGTTGTCGTCAATCGGTGGGCCGGCGCCAAACCCCGATTCTCTCCGGATGGACAGTGGCTGGCATTCGATCAGCCCCGGCCGGGAGTCGGGGCCGATATTTGGGCCGTTCCCGTCGAAGAGGGCGGAACTGCGCGTGCCATCCAACTGACCGCCTTCCCGTTTCCCGCCAGTCTTGTCGGATGGTTCGATTGGGGGCCGGACTGGAAGATCGTCGCTACGGTCTCGCGGAGGACCGATAGGATATGCATCCTTCACGATGCAGAATCGTGGCTTCAGCACGCCCGGTAATCGGGTTCATCCAGAATTGGGGTGTGTCCTTCAGGACACGCTGTGTGATCAGCAAAGGGTTCTGGAGTCAAGGGTGGATCTGAGCCAATGCGGTGGCGATGCGTTCGGCGATGTCCCCGGCGGTCCTGTCCAGGTCGATATCGTTCATCGGTTCGACCCAGGTCCAGCCCCAGAGTTCGCGGCCCTCCGGTTGAGATCGTACGATCGCGACCACTTCCAAACGCCCGGCCGGGGTCCCCCGGGTGCTGATCTCCGTCGTCAGGTTTGCCTGATCCTGATGGCCCTGCGCGGTGACCGTGATGTTTCCCCTCAGTTCGAGGTTTCGGATCAACTCTCGCCTGATTGCATCGGCCATCGCGCCCGTTCCCTCTAGGGATGTACTGGTTGCGACGGACGAGATACTGACGATCGTCCGAGGTGTCGGCCGCCAACGGGAAGCTGTCCAGGCACCGAGGATGAGAACGGTGACCAACAGAATTCCCGCGATCAGAATGATCCTTCGTTTGGTGGACGTCTTTGGTGGGTGTATTTCGTTGATCATCTGAGGAGGTGGAGGAAGGGGTTCCAGGCGTTCGGTGGGTCTGTGGTACAGCGTGGCGATGAACCGATAGCCGTACTTCACCCGTGTCTCGATGTAGATCGGGGAGCGGGCCGAATCGTCGAGGGCGCCGCGAAGCTCGGAGATGCACTGCGTAATCGAGGCGCCCGTAACTGCCACATCGGGCCAGAGTTCTTCCATCAACTCGGCTCTTGAGACGAATCGGTTTCTGTGGGTAATCAGGTGGGTCAGGGCCTGCAGGGTCTTGGCTCGAACCTCGACCGGCCCGTCGGGACCTTCAAGTGCCAGGCGGCGGGTGTCGAAACGGAAATCTCCAAAAAAAAGTTCAGCCATCGGTGACTCCGGTGGCATTGTAAAGCCTTGTTCGCGGATATCCCAGGATTTACGCCGCCGATTTGTATGGCTACTCCAGCCGATTGTGGATCAGATCGGAGTTTCTGGGGAGACCATATCGCCGGCATCTCAAATTAGTCTCAAGACAATATCAAACCTCAAGAAAACAGGGAGTTTACGTGTTGACTGTGCCCTCAATGCCTTGCAGACTCGTCTCGGGCGTCGGGGAGCACCATGGCACCCAGAGGTCTCAAAGCGACACGATACCAACCGATGGAGGTCAACAATGAAAAACACAAAGAACACGCTTCGCCTCTTGATCATCATGATGGTGGCGGTCATGGCATCATCCATTGCTGCCGCAGACCGGCCGAAACCGCCCAAGAAGGAGCAGAAGATTGTTCAAGTCCCGGGTAACAAGGCATGGTTGAATACCGGTATTCGCCTGCGGCCCCAGGATCGGGTGACCATCAAGGCCACCGGCAAGGTCTGTTTCAGCAATGATGAGCCCCAGTCATGTGTCGATCCCGATGGGTGGGGAGTCAGTGACTACTCAAAGAGTTGGCCCGACAACTGGAACTACTGTGACGATCCGGAAAAGAGTTCAAATCATGCGGCGTTGATTGCCAATGTGGGACATCCCGATTTCTTTGTCGGTCGGCACCTGACATTCTTCGGCAAGGACGGCACGCTCTATCTCGGCGTCAACGAT
>CAYSHZ010000074.1:0-4713 GCA_964430905.1 uncultured Thermoanaerobaculia bacterium
ACCTCGGGCCGCCGGCTCCTGCTCCAGGCGCCGCGGGCCGAAGACTCCGAAGGTGCAAACGTTCCCGCCGAGTTCGTCGTTGTCAGGCGAGACCGGATTGAAGTCCGGGTCGATGACGCGGGCACCGTCTATCCGCTCGTTCTCAAGACCCTGTTGACGGGAACCGCAGACGCCATACTGGAGGGCAATCAGTCATGGACGAACATGGGCTACAGCGTCGCATCGGCGGGCGATATCAACGGCGACGGCTATTCCGACGTCATCGTTGGAGCGCCGGATTACGACAACGGCCAGCCCCACGAGGGCGCCGCCTTCATTTTCCTGGGTTCCACATCGGGCCTCGTGGGATCAACCCCAACAGACGCCGATGCCGTTTTGGAGTCCGACCAAGGTGACGCCATCCTGGGTTGGAGTGTCGGGACGGCGGGCGACGTCAACGGCGACGGGTTCTCCGACGTCATCGTCGGTGCGAAGTATTTCCACAACGGCCAGTCCTCCGAGGGCGCGGCCTTCGTCTTCCTGGGTTCGGCTACGGGCATCGTTGGATCGAACCCCTCAGACGCCGCCTCCATAGTGGAGTCAAACCAGGTGAACGCCTACCTGGGCTGGAGTGTCGGGACGGCGGGTGACGTCAACGGCGACGGGTTTTCTGACGTCATCGTCGGAGCGAAGAATTTCCACAACGGCCATTACCGCGAAGGCGCGGCCTTCGTCTTCCTGGGTTCGGCTTCGGGCATTGTGGGCTCGAACCCATCAGACGCCGATGCCGTGCTGGAGTCAGACCAGACCGAAGCATACCTGGGCTGGAGTGTCGGGACAGCGGGCGACGTCAACGGCGACGGCTTTTCCGACGTCATCGTCGGAGCGAAGAATTACGACAACGACGAGACCGACGAGGGTGCGGCCTTCGTCTTCCTGGGTTCGGCTTCGGGCATTGTGGGCTCGAACCCATCAGACGCACACGCCGTGCTGGAGTCCAACCAGGCTAACGTAGACTTGGGCACCAGCGTCTCAACGGCGGACGATGTCAACGGCGACGGCTTTTCCGACGTCATCATTGGAGCGCCGGATTACGACAACAAGGGTGCCGCCTTCGTCTTCCTCGGTTCCTCCTCGGGTATTACCGGTTCAAACCCCTCGGATGCCCATGCCGTGCTGGAGTCCAACCAGGTCGGTTCGTTCCTGGGCACCAGTGTCTCAACGGCGGGTGATGTCAACGGCGACGGCTTTTCCGACGTCATCGTCGGCTCGGACTGGTTTGACAACGGCCAAAGCTGTGAGGGCGCGGCCTTCGTCTTCCTGGGGTCGCCTTCGGGCATCGTCGGTTCCAACCCCTCGGACGCCGCCGTCATGCTGGAGTCCAACCAGGATGGCGCCTTACTCGGTCGGAGTGTTTCTACGGCTGGAGACGTCAACGGCGACGGTTTTGCCGACGTCATCGCCGGAGCACCGGAATACGACAACGGCGGGGGCGAAGAGGGTGCGGCCTTTGTCTTCCATGGCTCAGCCTTGGGACTGGTCGGTTCAAGCCCCGCCGATGCCCATGCCTCGTTGGAGTCCGACCAAATTAGCGCCGGTCTGGGCTCGAGTGCCTCGACGGCGGGCGACGTCAACGGCGATGGCTTTTCAGACGTCATCGTCGGTGCGTCGACCTACGACAACGGCGAGGCCGACGAGGGTGCCGCCTTCGTGTTTCTTGGTTCGGCCTCCGGTCTCGTCGGTTCGAACCCGCTGAATGCCGATACCATGCTGGAATCCGATCAGGCCGACGCGAACCTAGGCACCGTTGTCTCAACGGCGGGCGATGTCAACGGCGACGGCTACTCGGACGTCATCGTCGGTGCGCCGTATTTCGACAACGACGAGACCAACGAGGGCGCAGCCTTCGTGTTCCTGGGATCAGCCTCAGGTCTCGTCGGATCCAACCCCTCGGACGCCGCGACAGTGCTGGAGTCCGACCAGGCCGAGGCATACCTTGGCGCCGACGTAGGTACGGCCGGGGACATCGACGGCGACGGCTATTCAGACATCATCGTCGGCGTGCCGGCCTACGACAACGACGAGACCAACGAGGGCGCCGCCCTGGTATTTTTGGGCTCGGCTTCAGGTGTTGTCGGTTCCAACCCCTCGGACGCCGATGCCATGCTGGAGTCCAACCTGGCGAGTGCCGCCCTCGGCCGGAGCGTTGGGACCGCGGGTGATGTCGACGGCGACGGCTTTGCCGACGTCATCGTCGGAGCGGATTGGTACGCCGACGGCGAAGCCGGCGAGGGCGCCGCCTTCGTCTTCCTCGGTTCGGCTTCGGGCCTCGTCGGTTCGAGCCCCTCGGACGCCGCAGCCGTGCTGGAGTCTGACCAGGAAAACGCGCGGATGGGCTGGAGAGCCGCGACGGCGGGCGACGTCAACGGGGACGGCTATTCAGACGTCATCGTCAGCGCCCCGTCCTACGACGACGGCGAGAGCAACGAGGGTGCGGCCTTCGTCTTCCACGGCTCGGCTTTGGGAATTACGGGTTCGAACCCCGCAGAGGCCGACGCCGTACTGGAGTCGGATCAAATCAACGTCTATTTGGGCTACGGAATCGGGACGGCAGGTGATATCAACGGCGACGGTTTCGCCGATATCATCGTCGGAACGGATCGGTATGACAACGGGGAAACCGATGAGGGCGCCGCCTTCGTGTTTCTCGGTTCAGCTTCAGGGATTGTCGGTTCGAACCCCTCAGACGCCGACGCAGTACTGGAGTCCGACCAGGCCGGGGCACGGCTGGGCTACAGCGCCTCGACGGCTGGTGATGTCAACGGCGACGGTTTTGCCGATGTCATCGTCGGCGCCCCACTCTACGACAACGGCGAGGCCGACGAGGGTGCGGCCTTTGTCTTCCTGGGCAACAGCGCGGGGCGCCTCACGGCGGCCCGGCAGCTCGAAGGCCCCGGGGGTGCCCCGGTCCGGCCATGGGGAGTCTCGGGAACGGTGGACGGTTTCGCCGTGACGATGCACGCTTCCTCCCCGCGAGGCCGTGAGTTGGTTCGACTCCGACTGCAGGCCTGTCCGAGCGGGGTGCCGCTGGATTCGACCTGGTGCGCCACGTTTTCGGGGTCCGACTGGGTCGACTCGACCGCCTCCGCCGACGGGGTGGAACTGGAAATCGAGGCGGACGGTCTTTACCCCGGTGAAGTCTACCGTTGGCGGGTTCGCACGGAGTACCTGCCGCTTGGGAGCGACCGCCCCGGGGTCCTCCCGCTGTTCAACCCGCCCCACGGTCCCTGGCGCCGCCTCGGCGCTCAGGCTCAGGAGGCCGATATTCGCATTCTCTTGACCGCCGACCTGGCGGTGGTCATCGATGATGCTCAGACCGCCGCCGTGCCGGGCGAAGGCGTGACCTACACGATCACCGCGACGAACCCCGGTACGACGCCGGTGACCGGAGCCATTATCAGCGATGTCCTGCCATTGAGCTTGACGGGCGCCGTCTGGACCTGTGCGGGTTCCGGGGGAAGCGTGTGCTCGGCGAGCGGCTCGGGCGACATCGTTGACACCATCAACCTGCCTCCGGGCGGTTCGGTAACCTACACGCTCCTTGCCACCGTCGACCCCAACGCAACGGGGCTTCTCTCGAACACCGTCACGGTGAGTGTACCTGGAGGATTTGTCGACACCTCTCCCGGCGACAACACGGCAACCGACACCGACACCCTGACGCCGGAGGCCGATCTGTTGATCACCAAGGACGACGGCGCCGATCGGTCGGTGCTCGGCCGTGTGAGCATCTACACAATCACGGCCTTCAATCCGGGTCCCAGCGATGCAGCCAACGCCGCCCTCATCGATGTCTTCCCAGTGGAATTGACAGGCATCACCTGGACGTGCGTAGGATCGGGCGGGGGCATCTGCGCCGCATTCGGTTCCGGCAACATCGACGAGCGCGTCGATCTTCCGGCGGGGTCGTCGGTCATCATTTCGGCAACAGCCACCGTCGATCCCGGCGCCACGGGTGCGACCCTCGAGAACACGGCAACGGTGCAGTGTCCGGCAGGGGTCACCGAACGGAACCCCGCCGACAATTTGGCTACCGACACCAATACTCTGTGGGAGGAGATCTTCTCGGACGGCTTCGAGAGCGGCAATACCGGGGGGTGGTCGTGATCGATGGCTTTGGGGGGTGTGCCACTCGGACTTTCCGGATGGGAACGGGTTAGTCATCTCTGGAACACCGGATCTCACCATCTTCGGTCAGAAATGCATCGAAGACGATTGTGTGGTACTCCGGTTCACAGTTTCCCCGCACGGTGTCGGCATCTCCTTCGTAGACAGAGTTGCCGGTTCCCCAGGATTTCCGGTGGAAATTGAGAACTTTGGACCGGACGGTCGGTTCTGAAGCCGAAAAGGGAGGCCCGCCGCCCTACTCGATGTAGGGCTCGATCGTCTTGGCAAATCGTCGGGCCATGATCTCGTAGCCATCTCCGTTGGGGTGAATCCGGTCTGACACCAGCTCTGACTTGCCGATCAGCCCCAGGTCAGGCTGTCGCCGAAGCAGATCATCGCCGTGCCGGAGGGGTGGGCATTGGTCACCGGAGGGGTGGCGACGAAGGTGTTGTAGAGAACGAGCAGGCCCAAGAACGTGGCGACGGCAATGAGGATCTTCTTGGTCATTCGTTGATTGTACGAAACAGACGCCTCCAATGTTGGCCCGGTTCCTGTCCTCCAACCCCG
>CAYSHZ010000074.1:4813-13749 GCA_964430905.1 uncultured Thermoanaerobaculia bacterium
AATGGAAAGAGCGTGATCGACCAGCTTGTCATGAGTTTCGAGGTTGCCGCCCTTGAGGACCCGGAAGAGGCACGATTTGCCGTCAGTCCGTGGCTGAGGACCCAAAGTGAGACTGCCGATGCTGTTCGAACCTCCCAAAAAGAAGACCTGCCGGTGCTGGTGTCCGGTACGGCCCCCTGGTTTGTTGCCCTTTTGGTGCAACCGGCACGGTGTTATTTCGACCGGCCCAGGGTTCGACGCCGTTTCCGGGACACAGAATGGATCCTGGTCACAATCGACGAATCAGGCAGAGGCTCGATCGAAAAACTCAGCATCCCAGAACCAGAACCGCTACCGGTCTTGGGTTTTGAGGATGGATCCCTCTCAGGTTGGACGGTGACACTCGAAGGATCGGAGATTGGCGGTTGACGACCATCACCCTGTTTGTCGTACACCTCGGCTATCTGGGGACAGGGATGCTGATTGTCCGTCTGATCGAGAAGCAACATTTTTCCTTTCGCCTTCGTCGGCTCTTGGTGGCATATCTGGTTGGCATCGTGTGTCAGGTTTTGCTTCTGTACGCTGTTGCTGCGTTGGGACCGGTTCCCCATTCTCTGGCGACCGCCCTGACAGTGCTCGGACTCTTCGCGTGGGCCGGCCTGTCCGTCCCTTCGATGGTCTTATGGTGGGTCCGCCCGGACAGAGGTCCGCCGGCTCCGGTATGGCATTTCGACCTCCGACCGTCTCAGATCATTCTCCCGGCCGTCCTGTTGCTCCTGATGCTGCCGCCGCTTCTCTCGAACGTGATTATTTCCGGAAACGTCCCACTCTTCGGAGGGGACGGATTGGCGATCTGGTCCACCAAGGCGGTCGCATTGTTCGACGGCGAATATCTTCGCAGTGAGTTCTTTGTAGACGTCGATCGAGTTCACGCCCATCAAGGATACCCACTGGGTCTGCCACTATTTGAGTTCCATCAACAGGCGGTTCAGGGTCAGTTTCTCGACATCTCGATCACACGGACCTTGGGAATCTGTCTTGTCATCTGGTTCGTGGCCCTTTTCGACGTCGTTGGGGAGTTTGCCGGCAGGACAATTGGAATTGCGGCCTGCGTCATCCTGATGTACATCCCTGTGTTCTACTCCCCCAAGGAACTGGCCCATCCTCTTTCTGGGTTCGCCGACTTTCCGGTTGCGGCCCTGGTCGTCCTGGCATCGGCCTGGTTCAATTCGTGGCTGGCAACAGGTGAACGGATCAACCTTCTCGGGGCGGCAGCAGCCATGACGGCCCTGGTTGGCGTCAAGAATGAAGGCGGGGTTTGGGCCGTTCTGATCCTGTTCCTCGGCGTGGTTTCGATCGCCGTCATCCGACCCAAAATACAAACACCGGACATCGCCATGTTGGTCTTCCCGATCATGGCCCTGGTGGTATTGAGAGTGGTTCACTCACACCTCCCGACGTCCTCGGATGTTCGGTTTCCGACCCTGAATGAAATTGCTCGACTGATCGACGTGGTACCTCAGATGATTGATGATGGAATGACTCGTTGGCGCAATCGAGCCCACCTGGTTGGATCTTTGCCATTCCTCGTTGTCATCGGCTACGGGATGGGCGCCATTCGCCAATGGCGGAACCGAAAGATGATCCCGGCGTTGATCGGACCGGCGATGTGGTTGACGATTTTTGTCGTGCTGGGATTAACGGAAGTTCAGCTGGGAAACCTGGACTACTACGCGGAAGTCACATTCCCCAGGCTGCTCTTTCAAGCACTCCCTGTTTCGCTCTACTGGGTCATCGTGTTGAACAGTCAATTTTCCGGCGGGCTGGATGGGGACAACCGATTCATCCAGACACGGAGAAAAACAGAATAGAGAGCACGATGAATTTCTGTTCATGGTGTTGACGCCGACAGAGCCAAAGACAATCGCCAGGAGCATCCCAAAAACACGACAACCAACGCATGGATATGCACCGAAAACCCTCGTATGACACCTCTTCTGTTTGAGGGATGCTATGTTCAGATGTGTCATCCCCTATTCGCCCATCGACGGTCACGCTACCGGAGATCAAACCGGCAGGTGTCAACACGGTTTTCGATTTCTTCATCAAACGCTTTCCTCATGTTGACCGGGAGACCTGGCATCAACGTTTCTCCTCAGGCAAGGTCTGGTCGACGTCGGGCACCCTGGACCCGACGAGCATCTATCGCCCCCTGGAAGAGGTGCACTACCGCCGCGAGGTCGACGATGAGCCGGCGGTTCAGACTGATTTTTCGACGGTCTGGGAAGACGAGGATCTGCTGGTCATCGACAAGCCCCCGAATCTTCCGGTCATCCCTGGGGGCGCCTGGGTTCGAAACAGCCTGCTGCATCTGCTGGAAGAGGCAACGGGAAATCCAGATCTCGTACCCCTGCACCGCATCGATCGTCTGACCTCGGGCCTCGTCGTCTTCTCGAAGAGACGGACAAGCCGATCCCTGTTTTCCGGGCTCTTCGGTCGAGCGGCCCCGGTCGAGAAGACCTACACGGCTGTGTGCGAACTTGGTTCAAGACGGCCAATCGATCATGCGGTCCTCGACCACCATATCGCCCGCTGTCCCGAACGTTTCTGGCTCCAAATCACGATCGAGGACCGAAAGGCCAACGCACATTCGGTCATCGACCTGATCGACAAGACCGATGAGCTTGCCCTGTTCCGCGTCACGCCCTCAACGGGGCGCAAACACCAGATCCGGGTACAACTCGCCGCCACGGGCTTCCCCATCCTCGGCGATCCCCTCTACGGAAGCGACCCGTGCAGGGATCCCGATAACCGAGGACGCAGGATGTGGCTCGACGCCCACCGGCTCAGGGTGACACATTTCCCGTTGAAACAGTCCGGAGCCACATTGAGCGCCGTATGGACCTCGTCCCGGACACCCGAACAGATGCTTCGGGGCGCAGACAAATCGCGGTAAATCCCGGGCAACATCCTCAACGCTTTTCTTTGTAGGGGAGGTGTTGATCCCCTCCCGGTGAGAAATTTTCACATCAAATGGTGGGAGGTTCTATTCAACCGCCTCGGCATCAAACTCCCTGATGCGGGCGACGATGTCCTTGGCCAAGTCGTTGGGGATCGGGATACTCAGGCTGTACTGGGAGATTCGCCAACCCCGAGGGGTCAGCACCAGGACGCCCGTGCCCCGACAGACACCGTAGGCCGCATTGGACAGCAATTCGTCGAACTGTGCCGTCTTCCCGCCCGGCAGGATATCGACGTGTCGTTCACCGGGAAGGTAGGCCCACCCCTGACCCTTGGAAAAATACGGCTGAGCGAAGGCCTTGAACTGCTCGATGGACCACCGCTCGGAGGGGTCGGTCCCGAGGAAGACGGCATCGGCGGCAAAGAGGGAGAAATAGAGATCACCATCAGCCTCGGCAGCGGCCTGGTGGAGGGTGTCCAGGACGGCGCCGACCGCGGTCTGGGCGTCGTTGGATGCTGCCGTCCCGATCAGGGGGACACAACAGCACCAGAGCGTGATCAGAACCGCCAATTTTGAAAATCCTCTTCTCATATTTTCCCTCCCCCTGCCGGCAATTATCCCACGCTACACACCGCAACGGCGGAGCCGTCCCAACTCCGGTAAGATCTCTCTCGCAAGGCGCCCCTTGGAAGAGGAGCCCCTTCCTGGTGGAGGATGATGAACAGTACACAGTCTTGGCAGATCTGGATCGATACCGGGGGCACGTTCACCGATTGCATGGCCGTCGATCCCGGGGGCCGCCTGCATCGCCTCAAGGTTCTCAGCTCCGGGGCGCTGAGGGACACGATTGCCGAGATCGGCGCCGATTCCCTGGTGCGTCTCAAAAGGGCTCGGGAGCTCCCCGACGGCTTCCTTGAGGGTTGGATGCTTTCGCCGGTCGGAGGAGAAACCGGAGCCCGGATTCTCCATCACGATGCCGATAGCGGCACGATCCGCCTGGAGAACCCGCCCGAATCCCTGTCCGCCGGAACGGCCGTCGAGCTCCGGTCCGGGGAGGAGGCGCCCCTGCTCGCGGCACGACTGATCACGGCCACACCCGGGGGCCGGCCCCTGCCTCCGGTGACGATGCGCCTGGCCACGACCCGAGGAACCAACGCCCTGCTGGAAAGAGGCGGCGCCCGAACGGTCCTCTTCGTCACCGAGGCTTTCGAGGATCTGCTGTCGATCGGAAGCCAACAGCGACCCGACCTCTTTGCCCTGGAAATCGTGCGCCCAACGCCGCTTCCGGAGAAGACGGTCGGCGTCCCCGAACGGCTTGCCGCAGATGGCAGCGTCCTCCGGCCCCTTGAGGAAGACTCCCTGCGAGAGGTGATTCGAGGCCTGTATGGAGAGGGTTTCCGGTGTGCCGCCATCGCCCTGATGCACGGACACGTCAACCCGGTCCACGAAATCAGACTGGAGTCCCTCCTGCGCGAAGAAGGGTTTTCGACGATCGCGCGATCGAGCACCATCAGCCCGTTTCAGGGCCTCCTTCGCAAGGCCCAGACCTCGGTGGTCGATGCCTACCTGGGACCGGTGATCGCCGGCTACCTCGAGGCGGTCCAACGGGGCCTCCCGTCCGAAGGCGCCGATCTTCATGTTATGACCAGTTCAGGGGGACTGGTACGGCCCGACGGCTTCCGGCCCAAGGACAGTCTCCTCAGCGGCCCCGCAGGAGGGGTGGTCGGCGCGGCGCTGGCGGGACGACGATGCGGCTTCGAAAAGATCATCACCTTCGACATGGGCGGCACCAGCACGGATGTGGCCCGCTTCGACGGAGACTTCGCGTATGTCTTCGAGCACACGGTGGGAACGGCCGAATTGGCGGCTCCGGCCCTGGCGATCGAAACGGTTGCCGCAGGCGGAGGATCGATCTGCCGCGTCAAAAACGGTCGGCTGTTGGTCGGTCCGGAGAGCGCCGGCGCCCAGCCGGGACCCGCCTGCTACGGCGCCGGGGGACCGCTGACGATCACCGACGTCAATATCCTGCTGGGTCGCCTGCTCCCGGAACGCTTCTCCATCCCCATCAATGCCGCCGGCGCCGAAGAAAGGCTGGAGGAGATTCAGCGGGAACTTGGCAAAATCGAGGGCACACCCCCTGCAAGAGACGACCTCCTCGAGGGCCTGCTGCAAATTGCCGATGAACGCATGGCCGAGGCCATTCGCGGCATCTCGGTCCGTGAAGGAATCGACCCGGCCGGCTACACCTTGGTCGCATTCGGCGGCGCCGGAGGCCAGCATGCATGCCGGTTGGCGGACCTTCTCTCGATGGAAACGGTCCTGGTGCCGGCCGATGCGGGACTTCTCAGCGCGATGGGCCTGGGCTACGCAGCCGTCGAGCGGTTCGCCCAACGGGAGATCCTCCAGCCCCTGGCCGACGTCGGCCCACGGATGAAGGCCTGGCTTGACGAGTTGGAAGTCGAGGCCAGGAATGACCTGGTGGGGGAGGGCGTCAAGCCGGATGCCGTCGGCAGCGTTCGCCACATCGTCGAACTGCGCTATCTGGGTCAGGACGCCACGATTGAGATCGAGCCAGGTCCCGGGCATGAGGTCAAGACAGAGTTCGAACGACGCTACCGGGAGCTCTTCGCCTACCTGCCGGAACAGCGCGGCATCGAGGTTGTCTCCCTGCGCGTCATCGCAAGGAGTCGAACCGAGACCCCGCCGGCCCACCCGGAGACCCTGCCCGGCAGGCTCGACTCATCAAAGGCAGTCCTCTTTCAACGATGCTGCGTCGATGGGCGGTGGCAGGACATCGGATGCCATGAGGCCGTCGAGTTGGCGTCAACCGGCCCGGTCAGAGGACCGGCCCTGATCCAGCAGAAGCACAGTGCGGTGATGGTGCCCGAGAACTGGCAGGCGGAAGGAGTGGCTGACGGTGGTGTTCTCCTCCATCGGGTCACGGATGACGAGGAGCAGGCCTCAGGGCGTGTTCGTCCACCCGCAGTGGAACTGGAGTTGATGAGCAGGCGCTTTTCAAGCATCGCCGACGAGATGGGGGAGATGCTCCGACGTACGGCCGTCTCGACCAATATCAAGGAGCGTCAGGACTATTCATGCACTCTCCTGGATCGCCAGGGTCAACTGGTGGTCAATGCGCCTCACATTCCGGTCCACCTCGGCGCGATGGGTCTGTGCGTCCGCGCACTGGTCGGCCACCTCCGGATGGCCGAGGGCGACATTGTCGTAACCAACCATCCGGCCTTTGGCGGATCCCACCTGCCCGACGTCACTCTGGCGGCGCCGGTCCATTTCGAGGGACGCCTGCTGGGATATGTCGCCTGCCGGGCCCATCACGCCGAACTCGGCGGAATCCATCCCGGTTCGATGCCGCCGCGGGCCCGATCGCTGGCCGAAGAGGCCGTGGTCCTGCCGCCGACCCTGCTGTTTGAAAACGGGCGGGCCCGCTGGGACCGGGTCGAGAATCTCCTCAAACGGGGACCCTTTCCAACCCGCAGTCTGGCGGACAATCTGGCGGACCTCAGGGCCATGATGGCTGCAATTATTCGAGGCCGCGACGCCCTGATCGGCCTGGCCCAGGGAGTCGGCGCCGAACATGTTGAACGGCACATGAAGGCGCTTCGACGGCTGGCGGCCCGCCAGGTCCACGAGGCTCTCCGACGATTGGGAGACGGCCGGCACGAGGGACGACAGGAGCTGGACGATGGATCGCCGCTGGCGGCAACCTTCACAATCTCCGGAGATCGGGCACACCTGGATTTCACCGGATCCGCACCGGTTCACCCTGGGAACCTCAACGCCACCCCAGCGATCGTTCGGAGCGTCACGATGTATGTGATGCGCTTGCTCCTCGATATCGATCTTCCTCTCAACGAGGGTCTCCTCGATCCGATCGAGATGGACCTGCCACAGGGCATCCTCAATCCGCCCTTCCCGGACGATCCGGCATTCTGCCCGGCAATTGTCGGCGGCAATGTTGAGACCAGCCAGCGCCTGACGGACACGCTGCTTGAGGCTCTGGGCCTGGCGGCGTGCAGCCAGGGAACGATGAACAACGTCAGTTTCGGCAACGAGGCATTCGGCTACTACGAGACAGTCGGCGGCGGCAGCGGAGCAACCGCAAGGTCCGACGGTGCAAGCGGCGTCCATACCCACATGACCAACACGCGCATCACCGACCCGGAAATCCTGGAGCACCGCTATCCCATTCGTCTCAACGCATTCGGAATTCGTCGGAATTCGGGAGGCGCAGGGCAACAACGAGGGGGCGATGGGTTGATCCGGGAGTTGGAGTTCCTCCAACCCCTGGCACTGTCCTTCCTGGGCCAGCACCGCAGGATCGGCCCCTACGGAGCGGCCGGCGGACGAGAAGGCCTTGCCGGTCGCCAACGGATCATCCGGGCCAATGGAGATGTCATTGAACTGAAGGAAATCGACGGGTGTGAGGTCTCGGAAGGCGACCGTTTCGTGCTGGAAACGCCGGGGGGCGGCGGCTGGGGTCCACCCGACGAGGAACAACCATGAGACGACTGCTGGACCTTCTCTTCTGGGCGGTGATTGCGGCCGCGTTCATTGGGCCGGGAACGATCACGACGGCGGCCCGGGCAGGCAGCGACTTCGGCTTTGCCCTGGCCTGGGCTCTGCTGTTCTCGACGATCGCCTGCCTCGTTCTTCAGGAAGCCTCGGGGCGCATCACCGTCGCTACGGGGAAGGAGATGGGCGACGCAATCCGCTTGCGTTTCGCAGGCTCCCGCTGGACGGATCGGATTCCCGCCATCGTCGCAGTCGGCATCGTGCTGGGGTGTGCAGCCTACGAGGCTGGAAATCTCCTCGGAGGCGTGGCCGGATTGCAGCTGATTTCCGATGTCCCGGCACCCCTCTTGACCCTGATCGTGGGCGTAGCGGCGGCAACCCTCCTCGCCCTGGGAAATTCCACCTGGATCGCCCGCATCCTCGGCACACTGGTGGCCTTGATGGGCATCGCATTCCTGGTGACGGCCGTTCGGCTGGGCCCCAGTTTCAAGGAGTTGTTTTCGGGCCTGATCATCCCCCGGGTTCCACAGGGATCAACCCTGTTGGTCCTGGGTCTGATCGGCACGACGGTCGTTCCCTACAATCTGTTCCTGGGCTCGGCCCTGGCCCGGGGCAGCCGTTTGGGCGAGATGCGCCTGGGCTTGGCGTTGGCGATCGGCGGCGGCGGACTGATCTCTCTGGGCGTCCTCGTGGTCGGGACAAGCCTCGGGGGAGGCCTTGAGTTCGGGCGGCTGGCGACGGTTCTGGGCCGGGAACTGGGACGGGGCTCGAAGGTGGCCCTGGCTTTGGGGCTCTTCGGCGCCGGATTCACATCGGCAATCACGGCGCCCCTCGCCGCGGCGATCACGACCCGAACCCTGCTGGGAGGCGAAGAAGGTCGTCTCTGGGCGGAAGACTCTCTCCGATACCGGCTGGTATGGATCAGCGTCCTGGTGATCGGAACGGTCTTCGGCATGACCGGAGTCAAGCCCATTCCGATGATCATCCTGGCCCAGGCATTCAACGGCATCCTCTTGCCCCTGATTGCAATCTTCCTCTGGATCACGATGAATGACCGGACACTCTTCGGGGAAAGGGGCGCCAACAACCTCTTTCAGAACCTGGTCATGGGAATTGTTGTCCTGGTGTGTGTGATCCTGGGCCTTCGGGGGCTGCTGGCCGCCGGAACTGCGGTCATCAACTGGCTGAATTGACCGCAAAAGGCTCTCCCTGAACCATCAACCCAGGGGCTCGTATTTGGGGTCTACTCCCTCTCGGGCTCGGGCAGGAGGGCAGCCCCAACGATGAAGAGAATACCGACGAGGACGGCCGGAATCCAGGCCGGGACACTGGGAAGCAGCGCCGAATACCGGCCGGTCTGAACCAGGGTCGTCTTGCCACCAAAAAGCGGGTTCATCAGAAAGGTGTTGGCAATTGAAGCGTAAAGGAGTGCATACATTCCTGCGCCCACAAATCCGCCCAG
>CAYSHZ010000075.1:0-13625 GCA_964430905.1 uncultured Thermoanaerobaculia bacterium
CTTCTCACCGGCTCACTGATTCTGAGGGATTGTGATGGTTCCTGTTGCCGCACAAGGAAATCCACAGCCTGATGGCATAAGGTGGGAAGCTTCCGTTTCAAGTGGGAACGAAAAGTTGAAACCGGAACCTACTTCTTGCGATCCAGAAGGAGCCGAGTCGTACCGATCAGGGCATCACGTTCGGGAGACTCGGGAAGGAAATGAGCTACTTCGACGGCCTGATCCGCCAGGGTGGCGGCCCTTCGCCGAACCTCGTCCAGGACACCCGATTGCCGAATCCTGTCCGACAGTTCGGCCTCGGTCATCGAATGGAAGGACCGGGTCTCGGCGACCTCGGCAATCCTGGCCTTTGTTGAGGAATCCACTTTTTCCAGCAACAGGATGATAGGAAGGGTCGCCCTGCCCTCGCGAAGGTCAGCCATCACAGGCTTTCCGATCTCTTCCCGGGCCGAGACGAAGTCCAACACATCGTCGATCAGCTGAAAACAGAGCCCAAGATTGATACCGAACCGGTAGAGGTGGTCCTCAAACCGGTTGAGTGAGGGATCAAAAAGCGCGGGAAGGCAACAAGCGGCCGCAAAAAGCTCGGCGGTCTTGCGCTGGGTGATATCCATGTAGGTCACTTCATCAACATCGACCCGGCCCCGAACCGACGCCGAGAGGATTTCCCCCTCGGTCATGCGGAGCGTCGCCGCATTGAGTCGTCGCATCACTGCAACATCCCCATACTCCAGGCAAAGATCCATCGACCTCGAGTAGAGCCAATCTCCAACCAGAACCGTCAGTTCGTTGTTCCAGCGACGATTCGCTGTCGGCTTGCCTCGGCGAAGATCCGAACCATCAATGATGTCGTCGTGAATCAGGGTGGCGGTGTGAATCAGCTCGACCACGGCGCCGTAGCGAACATCACGATCACCCTCGTATCCCAGCATCCGGCTGATCAGCAGGACGAGGGCGGGTCGAATGCGCTTGCCTCCGCTCCCCAGTACGTAACCGCCGACCTCACGAACCATCAGAAGGGCCTGTGCCAGTTCCTCTTCGAAGAAGTTTTCGACCATCTCCAGACGAGGCTTCACCGGGTTGAAGAACTCCCGGATCTTCGCCGCCTGCCGCACTGTTGAAACCGCATTTTTCACGCCGCGCAGTCTATCATTGAAAGCTGTCGGCTCTCAGATCTCAGCTGAACGTCTTGAATGATCATTCCCCGCGGGCCTCTGTACCCGAACCTCAATAAACGGGAGGGGATAAACCCCTCCCCTACGAAGACAGGGTTCAATTCAGGAAAACCCAACGCGATTACGTTCGAACGAAATCCTACCGTCAGGGTCCGGCTTTCAGCAGGAGGGTCCACCGGGTTGGGCCGGGGAGAAAGGGCGAGGGGCGCCCTTCGACCCAATCCTGATGTCCTGCCCGGTAGTAGGGTGACAGTGGGTGGCCACTTTGCCCGCACGGCATGTGAAACAGCCCGTCAGCCTCCCGGCCGGGAGAAACCGCAAAACGCTCCGAGGCCCCAAATGAGACCCCCTGAACCCGAGGCATATGGGCATCTCCGGGCAGCTGAATCGGGGGCATATCCAGGAACCGGGCGAGTTGCTCCGGCAGAGCCGGACTGAGAGGATGCCGGATACGAACGGTGTTTCTCTCACCCCATGGATGATCTGCAAAAGTGGATCCATTCGCAGTGAAATCACTGATCACATGGTCGGCTCCTGCCAACAGCAGCTCGTGCCAACTGTCGAATCGGGGATTCAGCAGATGGCTCGGTCTCTCCCTCAAGAGACGTCTGACCGGGCCCTCCCTCTGACCGAGATTCTCCCATCCACAAGTCCCTTCGACCTCGGAACATGCCTCGAACAGGGGATCAAGGACCAGCGGCCGGACATAAACACGAAAGGCCCTGACCATTCGATACCCTGGATCATCGACGGAAGCTCGCCCACTCCAGTGTTGGACGACGTCCAGTAACTCTGCCCTCCGTGCGTCGGCGGCAACAGCAGACGCATCCAGCGTCTCCATCAGTAGATCTCGCCACCACTGAAGAAAGACCGCCCGGTCGTCCAGTTGGAGCGTCAGCATATCTCTTTCATCTGCGTCCTTGAGAGCCTTCAGCCCATCCCGAATCTGGGATGCACGCGCACCCAGGGCGTAGCCGCCGTCACCGAGCAGTTCCAGCCACGGACCGTCAACCACCCGCGCATTGGCCGTCCACACCTGACCCGAGGGTGGATTGATAATTCGGGGATAGTCCTCCGGCGCCAGCCAGCCCTCCCAACGGCAGGGACCCTCTTCGGCATCCTGCCCGGAGGACCCACAGCCAACCCGCTTTGGAATCCTGCCGGCAATGGTCCATCCAATGTTGCCCTGACTGTCCACGACCATTAGATTCTGGGGAGGGATCCCGACGGTGGCCGCCACATCCATCGCTCGATCGAGATCGACGGCGGTCTCCATGGAACGCAGGCCCAGGCCAACCGCTTCCGGAAAGTGCGCCATCCATCTGAGAGCGACCGGCCGGTGATGGTGGTCTTCACCAATCACGGGTCCCCACACGGTCGAGGCGTACTCGGTCTCAACCGTCGCCGCCCCGGCAACCACAATCTCTTCTGTCCATCGTTCGTATTCGACCGGGCCGTCCGGGCCCTGATAGGCCCTCAGACCCACGGGGTCGATCGGCACGATATCAACCCAGTCGCCGTAGCTGTTGGTGAAGGACCATGCCACTCGGCCGTTACTGCCCGCAACGACGAAGGGCGTCCCCACCAGGGTGACACCGGAAACATCCCAGGCTTCCCCACTGGAGGCGTCCGGCCACTGGAGCCGGACCCGGAACCAGGTATTGGGGACCATCAAGCCGAGGTGCATATCCGAAGCCAGGATGGCGCCGCCGTCGGCCGTTCGCCCGCCGCCCAGAGCCCAGCCGTTGCTTCCCACCGCCGCCAGATCTTGCGGAGCATCCTCCTCCAGGGGGGTTGCAACAGCCTCCCTCAGATCAAAGACCTCGGGTCCCGGTATCGCTGGCGTCTCGAAGGCCTCCCCCACCATGGGAGCATCGAACTGGGTCCCCGGGGTTGCAAGGAAATCAAAAAGCTCCGAAGGAAGGACATCGGCCAGGGCTGCCAGATTGAGCTCCTGTTCTCCTCCCCACGGGGTCAGGGTCATGAACATTGAGAGGACCACCAAAATCGTATCTTCCTCTACCCAGGCCCGAGGCTGAGATCGCAGCAACACATATTCGAAGGGGCGTTCATCCAGATCCGCAAGACCGGCGTTGACACCATCAGCATAGGCCTGCAGCAATGCACGCCCCTCCGCATTCTCAAGTGCGACGGCAGCAAGAGCAACCCCCCTCAACCGATGTGCCCGAACCCTTGTATCCCAGCTGACTGCACGGGCGCCGAAGATCTCTGCCATCTCGCCCGTAGCCCTGCGCCGCTGAAGGTCCATCTGAAAGAACCGTTCCTGCGCATGAATGAAACCCAGGGCCCGTGCACAGTCGACGCGGCTGGAACCCCGAATGGTCGGAACACCGGCAGCGTCCCTGTCAATCTCGACCTGGGCGCTCATTCCATCAAGGGAGACCGTCCCCTCAAGGCGAGGAAGGCTGGAATGCAGGATCAGCCCAATACCGACGACAATGATCAGAATGACACCAAGGATAACGGCCAGAACCGCCGCAGGAACCCGCCACCTATTCGATCGAATATTCATCGGGGAAGTCTAGCAGGCGCCCTCGTGGCCTGGAGAACAGGACTCTCAACCCCGGGCGAGCACCACTCCCCGCTTGGAATTCTCAATGAAGGCCAGAACCTGATCGACATCCTGCTGCCCCGCTAGCTCGTCCTTGATCTTCGCCACGGCCTGAGAGGTGTTGAGCTTGGGACTCCGCAAGAGCCGCCACATGGCAGTCAAAGCCTTTCGGCGATCCTCAGAAAAACCCTTGCGTTCAAGGCCGATGGTATTGGGCCCGAAACACCTCGCCGGACGATTGCCGACAATCTTCATGAAGGGCATGCAATCCTTGGTGATGATGCTGCCCCCACCGAGGAAGGCGTGTTCTCCTACCCGGCAGAACTGATGAACGGCCGTCAGAGCGCCCACAGTCGAACCGCCCTCGACATCGACATGTCCGGCCAGCGTTGCGTTATTGGCAAAGATGACCTGAGATCCAACCTGGCAGTCGTGAGCAATATGGACATAGGCCATGAACAGGCCATCGCTCCCGATGGTCGTCAGCCCACCGCCCCCGGGAGTCCCGCGATGGATAGTGACAAACTCCCTGAAGACGTTGTTGTCACCGATCTCCAAACGGGTCGGCTCCCCCGCATACTTGAGATCCTGGGGCGGAGCTCCAATCGAGCCGTGGCTCTCGAAACGATTGTCGGAACCGATGGTCGTATGACCGGCGATCCGTGTCAGGGGCCCTACGAGGCACCGATCCCCCACTTCGACATCGGCCTCGATGACGACCAGGGGACCGACGGTGACATTCTCTCCGAGTTGCGCCTTTGGATCGACGACAGCAGTTGGGTGGATCGTGGTGCTCATGATCTCTCCGTCATCGCCGACATCAGTTGAGCCTCACACACGACTGTATCGTTGACCAGGGCTCGCCCTCGCATCTTGGCGAAAGTCTTTCGAACATTGATCACTTCAACCTCGAAGATCACCTGGTCGCCAGGCACAACCGGTTTGCGAAAACGGCAGTTGTCGATGCCGGTGAAGAAAATCAGCTTGTTTTTGCGATCCTCGACCCCGCTCAGAAGCAGGACCCCACCGGCCTGAGCCATCGCCTCGACCAGCAGGACTCCAGGCATGACCGGCTGTCCGGGGAAATGTCCCTGAAAAAACTCCTCGTTGAAGGTGACATTCTTCAGGGCACGGATGCTCGTTTCGTTGACTTCCAATATCCGATCGACCAGCAGGAAGGGATACCGGTGAGGCAGGATGTCCATGATCTCTCGTACATCAATCATCATCGCTCTCCAGCGTCTTCATTCGGTGCTCCAGTTCCTTGAGTCGTCGCCGCATCTCACCCAGCCTGGCGACGCCGGCCTGGGACCGGGCCCATTCCCGACGGGGCCTGGCCGGAACACCGGAAACAACACTCCCCGGCGGTAGATCCTTGAATACGGCCGTCTTGGCCGTGATCTGTGCTCCATCCCCGAGGTTCAAATGACCCGCAGCACCGGCCTGTCCACCCATGACAACATATTTCCCGAGCTTGGTTGACCCGGAAATACGCGACTGGGACACCAGAATCGACCCCTCACCGACCACAACGTTGTGGGCAACCTGAACCAGATTATCCACCTTGACCCCGGGTCCGATTCGGGTCTCTCCAAGGGTCGCCCGGTCAATACAGACGTTGGCGCCCAACTCGACGTCGTTTTCTATAACGACGATGCCCACCTGCGGCACCTTGTGGTGAACTCCACCGACCGTGGCAAATCCGAACCCATCGGCGCCGATGACGACACCGGCCTGGAAAATGCAGCGGTCCCCAATAAGGCAATCGTATTCAACGACCACTCTTGGATGGAACAGACAGTCGTTTCCGATGGTCACGCCTGCGCCGATGACACAGCCAGGCCCGATGAAGGTCCCCGATCCAATCCGAACACCCGGACCAACCACGGCCTGGGCGCCGACCCCTGAGCCCTCACCCATCACGACGTCACCGGCAACCGAGGCCGACGGATCAATACCGGCATCGGCCGGGGGTCGAGGCATCATCAATTCCAGGGCCCGGGCCAGCATCAAATAAGGCTCATCGCACACCAGAAGGTTGTGCCCCGGCAGCAGATCAGCGTCGCCGATCAACACGGCCGTCGCCCGGGTCGCCATGGCCTGTTCGACGTATCTGGGATTGTGAAGGAAGGACAAATCACCCGGTCCCGCCTCATCAAGCGGCTTGATCCGGCTGACCAGTGCCTCCGCATCTCCGACGACTCGGACCCCGAGCCGTTGTCCCAGCTCAGCCAGAGACCACGCCCGCATCAGAAAGACCCTTCGCCTACTCGGCCAGGTTGAACCGACGGACCACCTCGTTGGTGATATCCACGGCTTCGTCTGCAAACACAAGCCCGGACTGGAACTTGTTGAAGATCAGGGTCAGACCCTTTTCCTTGCCGACCTCATCAATGATCGGGAGGATTCTCTCCTCCAGGGCGCCAAGCGCCGTCCGACGGGCCTCATCCAACTCTCGCTGGGCGTCGTCCTGAAAACGGCGCATCTCAATGCCCTTGTCTTCGATCTGCTTGTTCAACTCGGCGACCTTGGCCTCGGTCAGGGTGAACCGTTGCTTGGACAACTGCTCCCGCATCGCGTCGAGCTGCTCCTGGAGGCTACGCCCCTCGGCAATCTTGGCCTCCTGGAGTTTCTGGAGCTTCCCAAGAGATTCCTTGCCGGCGTCCGAGTCGGTGACGACCTGCTGGATGTCAATCACTGCGACCTTGACCTCGGCCATCGCCGTCGTCGCCACGGTCATGGCCACCACCACCAGTGCTGTTTTGAGAATTGATTTCTTCATGTTTTCCTCCTGTTGAGCCGCGTCCCGGCCCTAAAACGTCGTTCCGATTGAGAATTGAAAGTCGCTGGAGTCCTCGTCCGGGAAGGGATCAAGAACCATGCCGTAAATGAATCGAATCGGAGCCTGGAAAATCGGCAGAAAGATCCGAAGCTCCACACCATATGTCTGACGATACAATGACCAGTCCCAACCCTGGGTCTCGTAATAGGTGTTTCCAATATCGGTGAACAAGACCAGCTTGACCGGACCGCCAACCCGGAACTGGTACTCAAAGTTGATCAGCCAGTACCGATCACCACCCAAAATTGAACCCGCATCGGTGTAAAAATACTGCCCCTCTTCGGTCCGAGGACGAACCGAGTAATAGGGCAACCCCCTCAAGGTCTTGTCACCACCGAGACGATACCGTTCATAGAGAGGAATCTCGGAATCGCTATAGGGAAAGAATTTCCCAATCTCGGCATTGAATGCAAAAATCGACTTCTTTTTTCGGGTCAGTGGGATGAACTTGGTCAGTGTAAACTCAGGCCTGAGATAGTCAAAATCACCACCCAGAGGTCCACCGGCCATCCGAATTCGGGCATTGATCCCGGTACCACGATTTGGATCGAACGGGTCGTCCCGGGTGTCGTACCGGTAGCCCGGCGTCAACGCCATCGTCTTCCCGTTGAAATACTCCAGGGCGTTTTCCAGGGGAACGGCCTCAAGCGGCGGAAGATCAACCGGCCGATCGTGCCCGGTGGTGCTGTCCCCGGGAACACCATAACGGCTGACGGCAAACTGGGACTTGACGTTCTCGTAAGACAAGAGACCGGTCAACGACCCCCACATCCCCAAGCCAAATCCCATACTCAATGTCGCACCGGTGGTTTCCCGATAGTAATCGGCAATGTCGGTCGAGGAACTGAAAATCGAGGCGCCAAGCAGGATCCGGCGGTCAAAGAGGTAGGGCTCCGAGAAACTCAGACTGTAGTAGTCCGCCCGACCACCCAATTGCACCGAAACACCGAGGCTCTCACCTCGGCCCATGAAATTGCGCGTATTGAAGGATCCCTGGACGAAGAATCCATCAAGCTCGGAGTACCCGGCCCCGAATTGCAAATCGTTTCTGCCGACCTCCTGCCCCTTGACGGTGACATTGACCTTCTTGTTTTCCTCGTCGAAATCAAACTCAAGCGGCTCTTCCTCGAGTTTCCAGTAGCCCAGGGCGTTGACCTTGTAAACCGAGGACCTGAAGAGGCCCATGTTCATCCAGTTTCCCTCTGTGACCCGAAACTCGCGCCTGAGCACCTTGTCCTTGGTCGAGGTATTGCCGGAGAACTCGAGTCGGCCAAGCTGGAACCGATCTCCCTCGAAGACATCAACGACGATGTCGACGACATGATCCTCACCTTCCCGCTTTTTCCGAACCTCGTTTGTGTAGGCGTAGATGTAACCCCGATTGTGATAGAGGTCCCTAATCGTCTCCAAACCACCATCGACAACCTTGTAGGAGTAGGTGTGGTTGCTTTCCGCGCCAACCTGCGACGCCAAAATCTCGGGTGGGAAGACCTCGGCGCCCTCGACCGTCACCTCGCCAAATCGATAGGGCTCGCCCTCTTCGACCGGGATCGTGATCTTCGCCCTGAATTTCTGCTTCTTGAGGGTCTTGGCATCCGGGTTCTTGGCAATCAGTTCGACCGTCGGCTGCCCGACCTTGACATCGATATAGCCATGGTTGAGATAGAACTCCTTGAGATTCTCCCGATCCTCTTCCCATGCCTCATCGGAATAGATGATGCTCTTGCCCCAGATCCGGTAGAGCTTGACTTCCTTTGTCTTCTTCAGCGCACGCTGGAGGCGCCCGTCGGAAAAAGCCTCGTTCCCCGCAAAAGTAATTTCACCGATCTTGACCTTGCCGCCCTCATCGATCGTGTAAACCACCCGTCGACGATTCCGGCCCAGGTCCTCAACTTCGTAACTGATCTGCGCCGAGCGATAGCCTTCGGCCGCATAGAGGTCACCCAGGGCTTTTTCGATCTTTGTCAACTGCGCCATTCGAAGGGGAACGTTCCTCGGAACCTCGATACCAGCCTCATCCAGCCGGTCCTTGATGTCGGTCGCACTGATCTTCTTGTTGCCCTCAAAGACCACCGAGTTGACGAAGGGCCGCTCGACGACGGTCACAATCAAATTGACACGACCATCCTCGAGTTCTTCGGACTCGATTGTCAGATCCTCGACCAGGCCCGACTCCCAGAGGCGTCTGAAACCTTCCGACAGGAACTCCCTGTTCAGACTATCGCCAGGCTCGATCCCGAGATAATAGTCAACCGTATCCTCGGTCAGGGTCACTCCCCCATCAACGATGACATCGGCGATTTCAGGACCCTCGACGTCCTCCGCGCTGGTCCAACCGGAACCGGCAAAGACCAGTATGATCAGCAGAATGCTCAGAACGCTCGACCTCATTATCTCCCCTATCCGATATGACCGTCACGGGCTGCCGGTCTTCGACCAGCCGCCCCAATCCGCACGGCCTCCCGAAGGATGCCTTTGCACGGCTCGCAAATCAACCCCGTTTTCGAATTTTCCTGATAAACCCTAGACATAACCCGAGGACTCCCCGGTCGGTGCCAGCCTGAAAATACGGTCGCACTGCCTTGCCATGGCCTCGTTGTGGGTCACGATGACCGACGTCAGATTCTCCCTGTCGTGTACATCCCGGATCAGGTCAAAGACCCCATCCGAAGCCGCCCGATCAAGATTCCCGGTCGGTTCATCGGCCAACAGCAACCGTGGATGCATCGCCAGGGACCGGGCCACCGCGACCCGTTGCTGTTCTCCACCGGACAGTTGATCAGGATAGTGGGTCATCCTCGATTCCAGACCCACCCTTACCAACAACTCGACTGCCCTTTTTCGGGCCTCGGCAGCAGGCTTCCCTCCGATTCGCATCGGGAGAGCAACATTGTCCCGGGCATCCAGCTCATCCAGGAGGTGATGATGCTGAAAAACGAAACCCAGGAGTGTGTTCCGAAGATGGGCCCTTTCGGAAGCTCCCAGCACACCAACGTCTCGCCCCTCCAACTCCACCGTCCCTTGATCGACACGATCCAGAAGACCGACAAGGTGCAGCAGCGTACTTTTCCCGACCCCGGAGGGACCGACAATTGCCAACATCTCACCCTTATTGACCTCGAGATCGAGCCCGGAAAGGACCTCAACCCTGGCATCCCCTTCCCCGTAGGCTTTGGAAATGCCATTGAGTCGAACCATGAAGTCATGTTCACTCATAGCGAAGACCCTCCGCTGGTTCCCGGCGAGCCACAACCCGTGACGGAAGCCACGAGGCGGCCGCGGCCAGGAGAAGGGTCAATGCCACAACCTTGGCCACCATGACCGGATCGACGGAAAAAGGGACTGACGACACGACAAAGACTCCGCGTGGCAGGGGCAGGGCGCCCGTTGTATCCAGGATCCATGCCGTCAATACACCCACCGCCGCTCCGCCAAAGGCCCCGGCAGCTCCTATGGCCAATCCCAACAACAGAAACAGACGCCGAACGCGAACCGGTTCCAATCCCAGACTGGTCAAGACTGCCAGATCCCGTCGTTTCTCCGCAGCCAGCATCGCAACGTTGCACAACAGATTCAGCGCCGCCACCACCAGAATCAGTCCAACGGCAATAAAGATCAGAATTCGTTCAAGAGCGAGCGCCAACAGCAATGGGCGGTTGAGATCGGCCAACCCCAGGACGACCACATCTTCCCGCTCCTTCAGGACTTCCCGAACCGTCTCCCCCAACTGCCACGGTGCAGAAGGGTCTTTCAATTCCAGGGTCTCAACCTCCGGGGAACCCCAAAGGATCCTCTGCGCCACCTCGATAGGAACCCGCAGGACGCCACCCTCCATACCCGGTATTCCCGCTGAGACCTCCCGCACATCGACCCGAGCTCGAATCGGAACCGGCCCCAGTGGAGTCAGGCGCTGCCTCGGGGAAATGACATCGACGACCCCGCCGGCACCCAGGCCCAACCGGGCCGCCAGGACATGATCCGCCATCACTCCATCCACGTCGGAACGGCCGACAAGGAGTGCCGGAACGGCATCGACCACCGACGCAACCAGGCAGTTTCCACGAACGGAGCTGACGATCTCCACATCAGGGAGCGAGTCATGCAAAAGAGACGCCAACTGGTCTGAGCGTTCAAGAATCCGGCCGGATGCCGCTTGGACCTGGGCATGAGACGTCTGCTCAACCAGATCACGTCGGATGGAGGACTGGAATCCCTCCAGGAGGGCCAAGGTAACCACCAATGCCACAACACCCAGGCCAAGACCAACCAGCGAGATCAAGGTCACCGTGGCGACATTGGACCTACGGCCGAGACCGATCAAGTACCGCCGAGCCAGGTGCAGCTCAGCGCGCATCCCACCCTCTGACATGGTCGTCACCCACTAAAGCGATCTCAAAATTCATTCGCGGCCGGACTATTCCCTGGGGCGGAGGGCCGGAAAGAGAATGACGTCACGAATTGAACGCCGGCCCGTCAGGAGCATCACCAGCCGGTCAATGCCGATACCCTCACCACCGGTCGGTGGCATTCCGTGTTCGATTGACACCAGGAAGTCTTCGTCAACCGTTCCGCCGGATCTGGCGGCCTGCTCCTCGAAACGACGCCGCTGTTCGACCGGGTCGTTGAGTTCGGTGAAAGCGTTGGCAACCTCAATGCCTCCTGCGAACAGCTCGAAACGCTCGACCGTCTCGACATCGTCCGGACGCGATTTTGACAGCGGCGAAATCTCTCGGGGAAAGTCCGTAATGAAGGTTGGGTTGATCAGCTGGGTCTCTGCCGTCACCTCGAAGAGTTCCGCCAGCAATTGACCGTCCGATCTCTCATCGATACGCTCGACACCCAATCGCCGTGCAACTCGTTCCATTGAAGTCCGATCGACCAGATCATCTTCGGTCACATCCGAGTAGTCCAGAATTGCTTGCCTCATCGAGAGTCTCTTCCACGGACGGGAGAAGTCGATCACATCGTCCCCCCACGGACTCTCCAGCGAGCCCATGACCTCGTTGGCCACCGCGGTCACCATCTCTTCCGTGAAGTCCATCAGCATCTCGTAATCGGAATAGGCCCAGTAGAACTCGAGCATGGTGAACTCGGGATTGTGCCTCGTCGAAATGCCTTCGTTCCTGAAGTTTCTGTTGAGTTCGAACACCTTCTCGAAGCCCCCGACGATCAAACGCTTGAGGTAGAGTTCAGGTGCGATTCTCAAAAAGAGATCAATGTCCAGCGTGTTGTGGTGGGTAACGAAAGGCCTGGCCGTCGCGCCGCCAGGGATCGGCTGCATCATCGGCGTCTCCACCTCCATGAAACCGTGATCCCCCAGGAAGCGCCTGATGGCAGCGACCACCCGACTCCTCGCCACGAAGACCTCTCGCGACTCGGCGTTCGACAGGAGATCCAGGTAGCGCTGCCGCGCCCGAGTCTCCGGGTCGGTCAGACCCTTGTGCTTCTCGGGAAGCGGCCTCAGGCTCTTCGCCAAGACCTCAATCATGGCCACCCTGACTGAAAGCTCCCCGGTCCGTGTCCTGAAGATTCCACCCTCGACACCTATGAAGTCTCCAAGGTCTAAGAGATTGACCACCTCCCAGGTGGCTTCGTCCAGATCGTTCTTGCGCAAGAAGAGCTGAAGGCGAGACTGGCCGTCCGAGATGTCGGCAAAGATCACCTTGCCCTGTCGCCGCATGGCGAGCAGACGGCCACCAATGCGGGCCGTCGCCGCCCTGGCCTCGAGCTCTTGGGTCGTCAGCGCATCGAAGGCCTCGCGGATATCCGACACCGACGTCTCAACCCGATACCTCGAAGGATAGGGGTCGAGCCCCCGATCCCGAAGGGCTTCCAACTTCGTCCGCCGGTCGGCCATCAGCTTGTCGAGAGGCTGCTGGGTTTGGGTCTCAGTCATTCTTCCTCCTCAAGGCGGGGGATTGTACCCCAATAACCCGTTTCTCACCCCGGTGGTGCGGAGCTCAACTCTTTCGTTTGGCGGTGGCACGCCCTTCACCACGGCGACCCCTCCCGGGGCCCCTGGCACCTCGGTCCGATGACTTCGATGCCACTTTTCGAGTCGCCTTCTTGAGTCTTTCGACCTCGGTTCGGGTCAGATCCCGAAACTGCCCGGGCTGAATATGATCGTCACGCAAAGGCCCAATCGCCGTCCGGCGCAGGCGCTGCACCGGATGGCCGACCCGGAAAAAGAGTTCCCGGACCTCGTGGGTTCGTCCCTCGGTGACCTCAATGCGCCACCAGGAATTGCCGTCATGGGTGACCCTTTCCCTCCTGACGCTCTTGGGCACGACCTTTTTCCCGTCGACGTGGGCGCCCCGGCGCAGCCTGGTCAATTCGCTGTCGGAAAGATTCCCCCGGACCTTGGCCAGGTACTCCCGAACAAGTCCATATCGGGGGTGAGCCACCCGCGTCGCCAAATCCCCGTCATTACTCATCAGAATCAAGCCCTCGGAATGGTAATCCAACCGACCGACGGGGTAGACCCTCTCCCGAATCTCGGGTGTAATCAGATCCATCACCGTCGTCCGCTCCTCGGGATCATCACAGGTCGTCATCACCTGTCGCGGCTTGTAGAGCAGAACGTACCGGAGAGGTTCCTCGCGCCGCAGCATCTTGCCGTCGACCTTGATGTGGTCGGTTGCAGGGTCCGCCGAAGATCCCAGCTTGGCGACAACACCGTTGACCGTCACCCGGCCCTCGCTGATGATTCGCTCGGCCTCACGACGGGAGCACAGGCCCGCCCTCGACATCAGTTTCTGTATTCGTTCCTGGGTCATCATTCCCTCCTCGTGGGGGGCGGTCAGAGCCGCTCCGGGACATTCCGCCTCGCGACGGGGATGCGCACTTTAGCACACCGGGACTGTGGCGTCGGGCCTTTCTTCAGGGCCTGCGGCGCCGATGGGCGGTCAACGTCAGGGTCGGTATCGGATGGCCGGGACTACATCCCCGGCCTTCGGTGAGACTCGGGGTCTGAGGCGCTCGCCGAGCAGTATCAGATGACAGGGTCAGGTGGCAGGGACAGGTTCAGATTCAGCGA
>CAYSHZ010000076.1:0-13624 GCA_964430905.1 uncultured Thermoanaerobaculia bacterium
ATGCTGGCCGTTCTGATTGGAATTGTTGCCTTCAACGCATTCGGTTGGTTCTGGCCGGCCGAAATCATGGAAGTCAACCTGACAGACGGCAGCAGGGTTTTTGGACCTGCCGTACAGACCGAGGCTCTGCCATCGGGCACGGGAGAGAGAACCAGGTTCAAGGTCGGATCCCGAGATATCGATGGCCGGGATTTCCGGTGGATCGACAACGATCAGATCGAGCGCCTGCAGACCCCATCGGACCTGATCAGGGTCGAGCGGTCAGGGTACGGGGACGTGTTCGGGCGGTTGACTGAGGTGATCGACAGTTCGGGCCGCCCTGTCGACCCCTCTGATGCTCTCGCTTTTCGCACTGTCCTTCACCGGGGAGAGGAACTTCGCACCCAACGTCTCTCTCTGCTCGATCAGAGAGAGGTCTTGAGACGTCCCTTGACTCGGATCGAAGATCAACTTGACCTCAAGGAACGATCCGTCGGCGCACGATCTCCAGAAACCCTGAAGGTGATCGAAGACCTTGAGAATCGTCTCCAAAAAACCGAAGACAGACTCCGGCCGACGTTCAATGCCGTGGACCACTCGATCTCGGACATCGACGCAGAGCTTCAGAATGGATGTCTCGTGGTTGATACGGGCAGAGGTCTGGTCACCGTCGACCTGGCGAGTGTCATCAGAGTCGGCTTTCCAAACGCTCTGTCCGTTCCCGGCAAGATCTGGGAAACCCTGTGGCGCGGGGTCGATTTCCTGGTGGAAGAACCACGAGAAGCCAACACCGAGGGCGGCATCTTTCCGGCGCTCTTCGGAACCGTCCTGCTGGTCCTCTTGATGACCCTCGCGGTCGTGCCTCTGGGCGTCGTCACGGCCATCTATATGACGGAGTACGCCCGCAAGGGCTGGCTTCTGACCTTGGCCACCCAGGCAGTGCAAAACCTGGCGGGAGTGCCGTCGATCGTCTTCGGTATGTTTGGTCTGGGTTTCTTTATCTACGGAGTTGGAGGGTCCTTTGATCGGTGGATTTTTGCCGATCGGTTGCCAACGCCTACGCTTGGAACCGGCGGCATCCTGTGGGCTTCCCTGACGCTGGCTCTCTTGACCTTGCCCGTCGTCGTGGTTGCCTCCCGCGAGGGCCTGTTGGCGGTACCCAGAGACTGGAGAGACGGTTCCAGGGCATTGGGGAGTACCCAGTGGCAGACACTTCGCACTATTGTTCTTCCCGCAGCCATGCCCGGCATTCTGACCGGCGTCATCCTGGCGATCGGGCGGGCCGCAGGCGAGGTTGCCCCCTTGATGCTGACCGGCGCCGTCAAGCTGGCGCCAAGCCTCCCCCTGGACAGCTCCGCCCCCTTTCTCCACCTTGAACGGAAGTTCATGCATCTGGGGTTCCACATCTACGACGTCAGCATGCAATCACCCAACGTCGAAGCGGCCAAACCGATGGCCTTTGCGACGACCCTGGTGCTGCTGGGCCTGGTGGCGGGCCTCAACCTGGGCGCCATCGTCCTGCGGCGGCGATTGCAGAAGGCCTTCCGTGGGGGTGAGGTATGAACAGTCACAAGACTCATGAAATAGCCACAAAAAGACACAAAAAGGCACAAGAGAAAATGTCGGACTCGATTTCTACAGCATCAACCGTTCTCGCATCCGAGAACCTGGATTTCTTTTACGGCGAGACCCAGGCTTTGAAGAAGGTTACGCTGGCTATGCCTGAACGAAAGGTCACTGCATTGATCGGTCCTTCCGGCTGCGGAAAGAGTACATATCTGCGGTGTTTCAATCGCATGAACGACTCCATTGAGGGCATTCGTATCGAGGGCAGGGTTCTTGTGGAAGGGCACGACGTCAATGCCCGCGAGATTGACCTCGAGAAACTCCGCACCAGGGTCGGGATGGTCTTTCAAAAGAGCAATCCTTTCCCGATGACGATCGCCGATAACATAACCTATGGACCTCGAATGGCCGGAATCAAAAACAGGGCGCGGCTCGAAGAGATCACCGAAAGAGCGTTGCAACGGGCCGACCTTTGGAACGAGGTCAAGGATCGTCTGTCCGACTCCGCCCTCGGCCTTTCGGGTGGACAGCAACAACGGCTCTGCATCGCCCGAACACTGGCCAACGAACCGCAGATCATCCTTCTCGATGAGCCAGCCTCGGCATTGGATCCGATTTCGACCGCCAAAATTGAAGAAACCCTGGCGCATCTCAAAGAGACCTATACCATTGTCATTGTGACGCACAATCTGCAACAGGCAGCCCGGATTGCCGATGTGACGGCCTTCTTCATGTTGGGAGAGGTGATCGAGTTTGGCGATACGACAACGATGTTCACCACCCCGGCCAATACCGTGACAGAGGATTACATCACCGGGAGGTTCGGATGATGGAGACGCTGTCAGCTGTCAGCTGTCAGCTGTCAGCTATTAGCTGTCGGCGATCAGGTGTCGGCTTGTAAAGGACGGATAGATGCAACGACTTTTTGAAGAGGAACTGGAACAGATCAAGGCGACCATTCTTACGATGGCCGGCCTGGTTGAGCAAGCCCTGACCGATGCCACGCGCGCCCTTATGGAAAGGGATTCAGTCCTGGCCAAAACGGTCATCGACGGTGACGACACCATCGACCAGTTGGAAGTCGAAATTGATCGATTGGCAGCCGAGTTCATCGTCAAACACCAACCAGCCGCAACAGATCTTCGCTTCGTCATCGTCGCGATCAAGCTCGGCCCGGAGCTGGAAAGGATCGCCGACCATGCCGTCAACATCGCCGAGCGGGTGCTGTATCTCAACGACAAACCGAATGTCAAACCTCTGATCGACCTGCCACGGATGCTCAACCTCTCACGAGCGATGGTTTCGGATGTGATTTCGGCCTATGTCCGACGCGATGCCCAGTCTGCCCGAAAGATCATTCGACGAGATGACGAGGTCGATGCCTTGTACGTTCAGATCCTCCGTGAGCTGATCACCTTCATGATCAGTGACCCCGAGACGATCTCACGAGCCATTGCCCTGATATTTGTTGCACGCTACGCAGAGCGGATTGGCGACCAGGCGACCAACATTGCCGAAGAGATCGTCTATCTTGAAGAAGGTACACCGATTCGCCACCAGGGGCTGGAGGATATTCTGTGACTCGTGAACGACTGCTGTTGATCGAAGACGACGCCGACCTCGTCCAGTCCCTCCGATTGGCATTGGGGCGCGAGAACTTCGAGGTCGATCATGCCCTTTCGGGACTGGAGGGTCTGTCCAAGGTCGTTGAGAAGCCCCCCGATCTCCTCCTTCTCGATCTCAATCTCCCCGACATGGACGGCCTCTCGATCTGCAGAGAGATTCGCGGTGAAACCGCAACTCGAGACCTTCCCATCATCATGTTGACGGCCAGGGCCCAGGAACACGACAGAATCCTCGGCCTCGACATGGGTGCTGACGACTATGTCGTCAAGCCATTCTCCGTCCGCGAACTCAAGAGCCGAATCCATGCACTGCTGAGACGGCGCCGTCTCGATGGCGGCGTCCCGGAGGACGTTTTTTCAGAAGGACGGCTGACCATTGACTACAGATCTCGGAATATCGTGTGCGGCGGCACGGAAATCCGGCTGACGACTCGAGAGCTTGACCTGCTCTGGTTCTTGATAACGAACCGGCCCCATGTCCTGTCTCGAGAGAGGATTCTGGAGCGGATCTGGGGCTTGTCATCAGATGTCGAAACCCGGACCATTGACGTTCATATCAGGGCACTGAGAAAGAAGATTGATCCTGACGTCATCGAAACCGTCATTGGCGTCGGCTACCGTTTTCGGGGCTGTCCGTGACCCGGCGACACCATTTTCTTGTGACGGCCCTCGTGGCCCTGCCCCTCTTGGCAATTGGGCTGGCGGTAGCCTCATTTTCAGGAACAATCAGGATCGTGTTCGCCGTTTTCTGGGTTGCGACCATCATGCTCTTGGGCGAACTCAGCTGGAGGCGTTCAGAACAGCCGGTTCAAACCCTGGTGAAAAGCCTCAACCTGGAATCAATCCACCAGGTGGCCTCTCATGTCGAGAAACTCCACAATCAGATCGAAACCTTCCGGAGCCGGGAGGCGGACACATCCCAGTTGATCGACGATATTTCGACCGGTCTTGGAGAGGGTCTGATGGTCGTCGACGCAGACCTTCATCTCCGCCTCTGCAACCCCCGGGCCCAGCACTTTCTGGGTGTCGATACCGTTCAAATCGGAACATCCTTTCTCGATCTCGAACGGGATCCTGGAGTCGTCGAAGGAATCCGATCCGCCGTCGCCGGTACCCCCGGACAACATATCCTGATCGAAAATCCCCGCGGAGTTTGGGAAGTGCGTCCCTTCCCCCTGAGTCAGGCCGGTGCGGTGGTTCTGGTCACCGAGGTCGGTCCCCTTCGCCGGGCCGCGGAATTGCGGAGGCGTTTCGTCCAGGACCTCTCTCACGAAATTCGCTCACCCCTGACCGTGATGCGCACAACGGTCGAGGCGCTTGAAGAGGAGATCTCTCCCGAATTGACACACATGATGGTTCGGCAAGTCGAGCGGATCACGCGATTGACCGATGAACTCTACGAGTTGGCTTCGATCGAAGCGGGAACACTCAAGATGGAGAGCACCTATCAGCCGGCAGTTCCCATCATCCGGCAGGTGGTCCTTGACTTTGCCGAGGTCGCCGCTCGGGCCGAAGTAGATCTTCGGACTAACCTCTCGGAAGATCTGTCCTTTGACTTCGACTCACGCGCCCTGACCCGGGTTCTCTCCAACCTTGTGGACAACGCCATCAAATACAACCGCCCCGGAGGATGGGTCAGAATCTCCGCACGACACCTCGAAACCACAGCCCAGATCGAGGTAGAAGACTCCGGCCTCGGAATCCCCGCATCGGAACTCGGCGCCGTGATGCAGCGTTTTTACCGCGTCGATCGCGCACGTACGCCTGGCGCCGGTGGATTGGGCCTCGGGTTGGCTATCGTCAAGCACATGGTCCAGCAGATGGGTGGTCATCTAATCCTGGACTCCAGAGAAGACGTCGGCACTCGGGTAGCAATCAGATTCCCCCTTGAATCTGCTTGTTGATGATTTTCCACGCTGACCGGGGGGAAACCCCCAAGACATATACAATCGATGATGACGACACTGAAGGCCCGGTCCGGCACAATTGCCGCAGGCCTCTGCCTTGCGTGATGTTATGCTGGGTAAGAACAGAGGGGAACCAACAGTGAACACCTTTGAGAGTGTTTCTTCCCAGTCTCATCATGATCCAACGAGCGGAAAATCCGGGTTTGGTGTCCATCAAGATTCCGAAAAAAACACCTCCGACGGCCAGACCAGTATGCTCTCAGGCCAGTTCCTTCTTCCTGAGCAGGAAAGCTTATTCCGACAATCAACCTGGCAATCAAAGATTCGAAATCTCCGAATCGTCGGATTGACGGCTGCAGCCTTCATTGTTTTTGGAACCCTGGTTGATGTCCTCGTCGTCGGCAACAACTCCAGATTGATCACTATCATCGTTGTCTCCCGAGCGCTGGTCACAATGATCATTCTTGTCGCAATCCTGATGGCCGATCGCTGGAGCAATCCTGACCGTGGTCTGGATTATGTAGTCGTTCCACCGCTGATGGCAATCTCCGCCATGACCTGCGGCATGGTCTGGGTGATTCGGGGTGAGCTCCTGTTGCACGCCCTGACGGCCCTGGTGTTGGTCCTGGTCTACTATCTCTTTCTGCCGCTTTCCCTCAGGTGGTCCCTGGCGGTCAGTCTGGCCTTCTCCGTCTTCTTTCTGGTGTCGGTCTGCCTGTGTCTGGAGATCAGACCCGATGAATTCGTCCAGGTTGTCCTCTACATGACCCTCGTCAACGTCCTCGGCGCCCTGGTCTCCCGCGAACACAATATCTCTATGCGTCGGGAATTCACGGTCGCCGAGGTCCAACGCAAGGTCACGGACGATCTGCGAAACGAGATAACCGCCCGATCCACCGCAGAACAGGCCCGGTCCGAAAGCGAGAATCGCTTTCGGACCCTGGTTGAGATGTCTCCAAACGCCATCGTTGTTCACCGCCAAGGCCAGATCATGTATCTCAACCCCACCGGACAGCGACTGATGGGCGCCACCAACCCGGAAGAACTCCTCCAGCAGTCTTTTATTGATTTCGTCCTGCCGCCTTTCCGGCAGTCAATCCTCGAACGCCTCGCCCAACTCTCTCAGTCCAACGAGTCTCTTCCGGCCACCGAGTTGGTCGTCCGTACCCTGGACGGCCTTGAGGTTCCCTGCGAGGTGGTCTCGGCACCCATCCTGTACGATGGTCTCCCCGCCGTACAGAGCATTATTCGGGACATCACCGAACGCAAAAAAATGCAGGAGGAACTGACACGGCTGGCAACCACCGATCCCCTGACCGGCCTGTGCAACCGGCGCCTCTTCTTCGAGAGACTGGAGCTTGAATGGGGCAGGGCCCGACGCCATTCCCGGCCTCTCTCGATCCTGATGTTTGATCTGGATCACTTCAAGAACATCAACGACATCCACGGCCATGCAGTCGGAGACTCGGTTCTGACATGCCTCTCTGCAGAAGCCCAAGATGTCCTGCGTTCAGAAGACATTCTCGGTCGACTCGGGGGCGAAGAATTTGCCGTGATTCTCCCCGAAACCGACCGGTCAATCGCAGAGACGATCGCCGAAAGGCTGCGGAAGCGCCTTGCTGCAGTCACGATCGACGCGCCCGAGGGTCTGGTTCGATGTACCGTCAGCATTGGAGTGATCCAGTGTCGCCTAGCTCATGAGAGCCTGGACGTCGCCCTCAAGAGAGCCGACGACGCCCTGTACCTGGCGAAGAGGTCAGGGCGCAATATGGTCTGCGCCGGCTAGTTCCCGTCCGACCGGTTGATTCCTTTGAAGAAATATTCTACGGTAACCGTGCGCATCGATCCCCGTGGGACGGTGACGCGAAGAAGCCCAATATGACTGACGGACTTGATCGGAAGGACAGGTACCGTATGACTGGACCCACCTATGGCCTGATCGGCCGCGGGCGTGTGGCGACCCACATGGCCCACTATCTTCAGCTTGAAGGCATACCGTGTCTCCGGTGGCACCGGGGAATCCGATCCTCTCCGGAGAAGGATCTGGCCGCAGCCAACGTCATCCTGCTGGCCATCAATGATGATGCTCTCGAGCAATTTATCGAACACCACCCCTTCCTGCTGGAAAAACTAACGGTCCATTTCTCCGGCTGCCGAAGTGTCACTGGGCTTTCCGGTCTCCATCCCCTGATGACGTTCGGCCCGACTCTGTACAACCTCGAGACCTACCGCTCGATGCCGTTCATCGAAGAGGCTGGCGCCCTCCCCTTTCGCCAGGCCTTCCCCTCGCTGATCAACCCTTCCTTCACCCTGGATCGACAGAGGAAACCCCTGTACCACGCCCTGTGCGTCCTCGCCGGAAACGTCTCGACAATCCTGTGGGCCAAGGCCTTTGCCGATTTCGAAAACCGCCTCGGCCTTCCCCGGGAAACACTGTTGCCCTACCTCAAACAGGTTTCAGACAATATCAGCGTCTCCGGCGCCGATGCTGCGACCGGACCTCTGGTACGCAAGGACCAAGAAACAACACGCCTCGATCTCGAGGCCCTGGCGGGCGATCCCTTCGAACCCGTCTTGCGCTCGATCACCGAAATGGTTGATCAACAGGAGAATCACCAATGAACATCCAGGATTTTCAGAAGAGAAAACGCGACGGCATCCCCCTCTCCATGGTCACCTGCTACGACAGCTGGAGCGCCGCCCTGATTGCCGAAACCAACATTGACTGCGTTCTCGTCGGCGACAGCCTGGCGATGGTCGTCTACGGTCACGAAACGACCATCCCGGTCACCGTCGAGACGATGGCCGCCCACACGGCGGCCGTCAGACGAGGTATGCCCGAGAAGTTCATCATCGGGGATCTCCCCTTCCTCTCCTACCGGAAGGGGTTCGAGACCGCCATGAGTACGGTCGAGACGATAATGGGCTCGGGCGCCAACGCCATCAAGCTGGAGGGCGCCACCGGCAACCTCGATTTAATCCGCCATATCGTCGAAAGTGGCGTCCCGGTCATGGGTCATCTCGGACTGACCCCCCAATCGGTCAACCAGCTCGGCGGATTCAAGGTCCAGGGCCGAGACCACCAGGCCGCCGAGAAACTCAAGGAAGACGCCCTCAAACTCCAGGAGGTCGGTTGCTTCTCGTTGGTTCTGGAGGCTGTACCCGCCACCCTCGCGGCCGAGGTCACCCGGGCACTGGCCATCCCGACCATCGGCATCGGCGCCGGCCCCAATGTCGACGGACAGGTCCTGGTTCTCCAGGATTTGCTGGGGATCACAACCTCCTTCCGGCCTAAATTCGTCCGTACCTGGATGGACGGATCCACCCTGATCCGAGAGGCCCTCCAGGCCTACCATCACGATGTCACCTCGGGACGGTTCCCCAACGGACAAGAGAGCTACCGATGACGGAGGTCATCCGCAACGTCCCGGAGATGATCCGCCTGTCATCGGAAACCGGAGAGCAACGCCTCTCTCATGGCTTCGTTCCCACCATGGGCGCCCTGCACTCCGGTCATAGAAGTCTGATCGAACGAGCGCGGAGGGAAAATGACCGGGTCACCGTCAGCCTGTTCGTCAACCCGACGCAGTACGACGACCCTGCCGATCTCGAGAACTACCCTCGAACCTTTGAGGCCGACCTGGAAATGCTCAAAGACTGCGCCGTGGATTGGCTCCTCTTTCCCAGATACCAGGACCTCTTCCCCGACGACTATCGTTTCCGGGTCACCGAAAAACCGTTCAGTAAGGAACTGGAAGGCAATTGCCGCACGGGTCACTTCGACGGCGTCCTGACCGTCGTTCTCAAACTGCTCAACATCGTTCGCCCCACCAGGGCCTACTTCGGCGAGAAGGACTGGCAGCAGCTCACTCTGGTGCGGGACATGGCAGCGGCCTTCTTCCTGGGAACGGAGATCGTTCCATGCCCAACCGTTCGGGAGCCCGACGGTCTGGCCCTGAGTTCCAGAAACATCCATCTGGCACCGGAGCAGCGGCGGCTCGCCCCGGAGTTCCATCGAATCCTCTCCACAGGGGCATCTCCCGAAACCCTCCGGCAGCAGCTCAAAGACACGGGCTTCGAAGTCGAGTACGTCGAACGACGAGGGGAACGGATCCTCGGCGCGGTCCGGTTTGGGAAACTGAGGTTGATCGACAATGTCACAGTCTGAAACACGCTCCGGCCGCATTCTGCTTCAAATCACCGGATCGATCGCGGCATTCAAGGCCGCCTCGCTGGCCTCGACGCTTGTTGGTGACGGCTTCGAGGTCCAGTGCGTCCTCAGCGAGGGCGGCGCCCGTTTCGTCGGCGCCCCGACGTTCGAAGGTCTGACCGGCAGGACGGTATTGAGTGACATGTTCCACCCTGGACGGGCACTGGACCACATTAATCTCCCGGACTGGGCCGATCTCCTCATCGTGTATCCGGCAAGCGCCAACCACCTGGCCCGGCTCCGGTCCGGTCTCGCCGACGACCTGATCGGCGCCCTGTTTCTGGCCAACAATTTCCGCAAGCCCTACTGGATTGCCCCGGCGATGAACTCCAACATGTTTGCCCACAAGGCCGTCAGGGAAAACCTGGCAATTCTTGAAGACTGGGGATGCCGCATCCTCCCGACGGGCGAGGGACGCCAGGCCTGCGGATCGATCGGCCGGGGTCGCCTGATAGAACCGGAAGAAGTATTTGCCTTGATCAAGGGCGCCCTGAAATGAAAATTCTCGTCACCGCCGGCGGTACCGAGGAACCCATCGACGGCGTTCGCCGCCTGACCAACACCTCAAGTGGCGCAACCGGGGCAGTCCTTGCCCGCCATTTCTCCGAGCGGGGTGCGGAGGTTCTGCTGCTCCATGCCCAACGGGCCCTCGTGACCAACGTTGGATGCCGGAGGGAGTGCTTCGTCAGTTTTTCGGACCTTGAGGGGGCACTGCACCGCAACCTCTCCGAGGAGGCGTGGGACGTCGTCGTCCACCTCGCAGCCGTCGGTGACTACTCCATCGCCTCGGTCGAGGTCGATGGCGTGCCGTTCATCACCGGCGGTCGGGGCAAGATCGGCACCGGCCACGAGGTCACCCTCCGGCTGGCGGCCAACCCGAAGATCATCGACAAGCTTCACGGCTGGTCCCTCAATCCGGATATCATCATCGTCGGTTTCAAGCTGACCGATGAGGCTGACCCCACTCTCCGAGAGAAAGCGGTCCAACACCTGATGGACAGAGCCCGTCCCGAATTCGTGGTCCACAACGATCTCTGCGAGATCGGCCCGGAACACCACAAAGCGACCTTCTTCGACCGTACGGGCCTCATCGCCCGCAGCGAGACCAAAGATGAAATGGCCCGAACCCTCTGGCACTTGATCAGCAAAGGAGTGATTCAATGAAACTCTGCCTCGATGTCGGGAACTCCCAGATTTCCGTCGGAATCTTTGACGAAAATGGCCTCCGTTCCAAGTTCCGCAAGGTGATATCGGGCGGCGCCTCCTCGGATGAACTGGGACTTTTCTTGAAACAACTGGTCAGGGAAAACGGCCACGACCCCTCAGTGATTACGGACATCGGCTTCTGCTCGGTTGTGCCGGACATCAACCACTCGCTGGCCAACGCCTGTCGGCGCTATTTCGAAATCGAGCCATTCGTCCTTCGCGCCGGAATCAAAACCGGACTCAAGATTCGCTATTCAAACCCGACCGAGGTCGGAGCAGACCGAATCGCCGGCGCGATGGGCGCCGTTGGGCGCTATCCCAAAAAGGACCTGATCATCATCGATCTCTGCACGGCAACCATCCTTGAGGCCGTGACCGCCGACCGCGAATACCTCGGTGGTGCCATCGGTCCCGGCCTCTCGATCTCGATGCGTGCCCTGGAGCAGAACACCGCAGGGCTTCCGAAGGTCGAGATTCTCCGGCCCGAGAAGACCTGCGGCCGATCAACCGTGGAGAGCATCCAGAGCGGCCTCTACTGGGGCCATCTCGGCATGATCCGGGAGATCAGGGACCGTTTGACACGGGAGTGTTTCAGGGACCGCCGGCCCTTGGTCATCGGAACCGGAAGGTTTGCCGGGCTGTTCGGGGAAACGGACCTTTTCGACGCCATCCATCCCGATCTTGCCCTGGAGGGCACCGCCATCGCCCAGGAGCTCAACCGATGAGAATCGAAGTACTCAAATCGAAGATTCACCGCGCAACCGTCACCGGCGCCGATCTCGAATACACCGGTTCGATCTCAATCGATCCAACCCTGTGCGAAGCCGTTGGCCTCCACGAGTACGAAAAGGTCGACGTCCTTGACGTCGATAACGGCGCCCGCCTGACGACCTACGTCATCCTGGGCTCGCCCGGCGAAATCTGCCTCAACGGTGCGGCCGCCCGCCTCGTTCAGAAAGGAGACCGGGTCATCATCGTCGCCTATGGCCAAGTGGAGGCATCCGAACTGGGGTCTTTCCGACCCCGACAAATTCTCGTGGACGAAAAGAACCGGGTTGAGCGGAAGCTGTGACCCGGTCATTGTCCCAACCCCCGGACCTCGAAGAACCCTGTAAGAAATATCGCCTACAACCCCTTGACACAGCCTCAAACTGCATTCATGATTGAGTGGTCAGAAGTGGTCTAACATGGTCCGTCGTGGTTTTCGAGTGAGCGCATTGGGCCAAAGTGGTCGCCGAGGGGGTTATGGAACGATTCAGAGGGGGCTTCCCCGCAACCGTCGATGCCAAGGGGCGAATCAAGCTCCCGGCACGCTTGCGTGAGCAGATGGAGTCGGGCTATGGGCGCGAGGTCTATGTCTGCTCCCTCTTCCCCAACGAACTGAGCATCTACCCCCTGGCCGTATGGGAAATCTTCGAAGAGCGCCTGCTATCCAAGAGCGCCTTCAAGCCCGCCGTCCGGAAACTGGTGGAAAGGATCAACTACGGACAACTGTTGGAGATGGACGATCACGGCCGAATCGTCATCCCCGCACTTCTGAGGACGATGATCGACATGGAAGGCGAAGTGGTTGTTTCCGGCCGCATCAACCATCTGGTCATCACTCGCAGACATCGGGCGGCCGAGATTCTGAAAGATGAAAGCCTGAGCGATGAAGAACTTGAAGAACTTGCTCAACTGGAGCTGTGATGGAGGACGCCAGTGCCCGAGCTCCATCTACCGGTCCTCCTCAAGGAGGTTGTCTCAGGCCTGCGGCCGCAGGCCCCGGGACTGTTCGTTGATGCCACCATCGGTCTCGGCGGCCACTCCCAGGCCCTCCTCGCCGCCTACCCGGACTGTCCCCTGCTCGGCCTTGACCGTGACCCCGAAGCACTCGACCACACCCGACGACGACTTGAAAACTACAGTGACCGAACGACTCTTGTATGCAGTCCATTTTCCCGAATACCCGAGGTCCTGGTTGCCACAGGCTCCCCCTCGCCGGTGGCAATCCTCGCGGACCTCGGGTGTTCTTCCTTACAGCTTGACTCGCCCCAACGCGGATTCTCCTTCTCCTCGGACGGCCCGCTGGATATGCGAATGGGTGTTGACGGACCGACCGCGGCCGACCTCGTCAACTCGGCCGAACCGGAGGCTCTGATGCGGATTCTCTGGGATTTCGGCGAAGAGCAGAGGGCTCGTGCGATTGTGCGCGCCCTGGTTCGACAACGCAAGGTCAAGAAAATTGAAACGACTGCAGAGCTCAGCAGCCTGGTACTCGGTGTTCTTGGTCGCCGACCGGGATCGAAGATTCATCCAGCCACAAGGACATTCCAGGCACTGAGGATCGCCGTCAACGATGAACTCGGACAACTGGAAGCCTTTCTCGAGCCGGCAATCCGGGCGCTGGCGCCCGAAGGCAAGATCGGCGTCATCTCCTTCCACTCTTTGGAAGATCGGATCGTCAAGCACACGCTCCGTCGTCTTGAAGGCAGAACCCCGACACCTCCTGGGCCGCCATCCCTGGAGCAAGCCGAACCCGCCTTGATTCGAGTCCTGACTCGCCGGCCCATTCGGCCCTCTGACGAAGAAGTCAAATCGAATGCCCGTTCCCGTTCCGCCCGCCTTCGTATCGCGCAGCGCCTGGGAGACTCAGGCTGATGGAGCGTCCGATCCCGCTTCCGACCAATCGCTACATCACAGCGCAAAGAGACCGGCACTGGCCGGCCGCCTTCGCCCTTCTTGGCCTGCTGTCGGTGGCGTTGGCCCTGACCCTGGCCCTGATCGGATGGCCCCGTCTCCAGAGTATTTCCCTGAACTACGATCTGGTCCGGCTTCGGACGGAAGTCGAGAGTCTCAGGTATCAGGCACGCACCCTTGAAACCCGGATGGAACAGCTCAGGGCCCCCGAGGCCCTGGCGGAACAGGCTCGCCCACTGGGGCTGGCACCACCCGAGCCCTCGGCGATCACCCTTGACGGAGGGATGCCGTGAACCGCGCCCGTCTGATGATCGTCATCCTCGCTCTGGCCTCCGGCGCAGTTGCCATCCTCGGGCGATCGGCCCAGGTATCGGTCATCGACCACAAAAAGTGGACATCGACGGCCTTCGATCAGCAAAAAAAAGTAATCGAAATTCAGGGCCCCCGGGGGC
>CAYSHZ010000077.1:0-13611 GCA_964430905.1 uncultured Thermoanaerobaculia bacterium
GTTGCATCCGTCGAGTCCACGGTAGCGGACGACGAACCAGTTGTCCGACAGGGCGAGGATATTGGGACCGCCGATCGTGACTTCATTGGCGCCGAAGGGGTCGTCGAGGGGAAACTTTTGCCAACCGTTCATCTGGCCGTTTTCGGGATCGGGTAGGGGTGTCGGCGGCGTTCCGTCCTCATCGGGGTGGAAGTACCACTCGAATTCCACATTGTCCGCCTGCCCGGCAAAATCGCCGCTGTGCCGCAGTGTCAGTTGTTCGTCGAAGACGTTGTCTGACTCGATGACCTTGATTTCGCCGATGTAGGTGCTGAGCAGGTCGGGCGGGTCGGCGTCCTCGGGATACCGGAGACAGTCGACCTTGATGATACTGAGGCTGACGGGGAGGGGAGCAAGGGTCGGATCGTCGTTGAAAGCGACCGTAACGTATCCCGTTCCCTTCGCGAACCCTGCGGTCAGGGCGTGGCCTGGGCCGCTGCCTTCAATGGGTTCCGCGTATCCGTCGTCGTTGGAATCCTGGAATCCGATCAGAAGGGCCTGATCGACCTGACCGTCGCGAGAACTGCAGTTCTTGGGGATGCAGATCGTGAAAGTGGTTCCCAAGACATCGAATTCAGTACACTCCACAGTGCATGGTTGGCTGTTGAGGTCCAGCAATTCCGGGTTCCGGCTATAGTCGTACATCGTATTGACACAAGCGTCCCAGTTGGAATCCGCGCTGATCTCCTTGAGAAGGTCCCGCTCGCCCTGGGTCATGACGTTGAGTAACAGCAACGGTTCACCGGCGCCGGAATCGTCGAAGGTGCCCTTGAATTTCAGCTTGTGGTTGAGGGGGTCGTACTTCAGACGGGAACGGAGAACGTAGGGCAGTTTGGTCAGGCCGTCCGCGGACCCGAGGATGATCTGTTGTCCTGTGGTGTCGGTTTCGGTCGCGATGTCACCGGGGATACCGCCGAGACCGTAGCAAACGGTGGGTTCTGGCTCCGACGGCGGATCGGCAGGGTCGAAGTAGAGCGCCCGCTCGGAAAGCGGTTCAATCAATCGGACCAGGCGCTGGTCGAGGTTGTAGATTCCGTTTGCCAGTGCGTACTCGTAGGACTGGTCGTAGACCACTCGGACGGCCGCCTGGTTGTAGATCTCGGGAAGACCGCGTTTGGGTTTGAGGAGGGTTTCTCCGACCAGCAGGGACGGCACGTCGGTCGGCCATGTGATGCTGAAGAGCGCCAGGATGGGATCTTCCGGATTGGCGGTTCCACCGTCAGCCTCGGACAGTCGAGGCTGCCACGGGACGCACTGGCCCTCTCCGAAATCGGGAACATCGTCGTTGTCGACGTCATAAACGAACGTCGGCTGGAGGGGGTAATGGAAGGCGATTGCGCCGTCTCCGGCGGACTTGGCCCAGAGATTGGCGGCATAGTCCCGGAAGAAGGGGGCCGGAGGTTGCGGATCCCCGTCCCGTTCGCCGACGATCCGGGTTTCCGAACAGCCCGGCAGGAGACGCATCGGGTAGGGGGGTGAAACCGTCGTTCCCGCGGTTCCTGTGTAGTGAAAGGACTCGAAACCGGCGCCTGTCGCCAAGACCTGGAAGACGCGGAAGCGCCACTCTTGGGTGTTGGGATCGCGGTATTTGACGAGACAATAGGGATCGGACGCCGCGGAAAGGTCGTTGGCAATGTTGGCTCCAAAATCCGCGCGGAGGGCAAACAGGGCTTCGATGCCGGACCCGGTGTTCGACGGGGCGAAAAATGCGTGTTCATCGTTGGGGTTGTACCCCGGCTGTGAGGGATCGGGCTGGTTGTAAAGCTGCTTCGAGGGGTAGAGAAGGGGATCGAGCGGACTCTGACCGAGGACTTCTGCCCCCTGTTCACTGGCGATGATGATCTTTTCGGGAACCGCCGGCCAGACACAGTCGTACCGGATCGGTTTTTCACCCCAGAAGACGTTCTTGAAGTTTTTCTTGTACCAGACGACGACCATATGCTTCGAGGCGTCCTGGGGCCGGTAGGCACTGACGCGGTTGACGGGGATGATCGGCCCGGTTCGGGCGTCCCGGTCGTAGATCCAGGGGTCGAAGAATGCCGTTTCATTGACGACGAATCCGTTGCGTCCGATTTCGTCATGTTCGGTGTCGGTAATTTCGACGCCGATCGTCCAGGGTTTGCCGTCGACATAATCCGGAGCGGAATCGTAGGGGGAGGTTCGGACGATCTCGGTCGCGACGTCGGTCGTGTCGCCGATGGTGTAGAGAACCACCGAGTATCCCGGTTGCTCCGCTCGGAACACCTTGCTTTCATCGACCGAGCCCCCGCTGGAGTCGTGGGCGGGATCGACCACCGTCAGGTAGGTAAACCCTCCCGAGGGAGGTTCGATCTCGACGGGAGAACCGGCGACGTGAACCTGGTAGCAGCTTCCCTCATCCTGGGGCATGCACCGTTTCTGCGGCCACATGATGCTGCCGATTTGGGGAATCCGGTCGAGATTGAGAGGATCCTGGGCGACGTGCCAACGGATCTCCAGTTCCCCGGTCGGCTGCAGCGCGAAGAGCTTGCCGTCGTGGCCGGCGACGCCGTCATGAACCCACAAGACAAGCTGGAGTGTGATCGCATCGACCGGTTCCCCGCCCATGAAGAACTCGGGGATTGCGGTCAGATGGCTGACATAGGCCCCCTCGGGCGGAATGATTTCGTCGCCTGCGTTCCATCCCTCGATGCTGGACCACTCCTCGCTGATCATGTCGGCGACGAAGGCGTCGGAGCCGCCGGAGGATTGCAGGCACTGTTCCGGCGAGGTGGAGCAGTCGTCGGTACCGAATGCCGCCTGGTCCTCGAAGGAACCGGTGACGAAGAGGTCTGCGACCTGGGGTGCTCCATCGACCGTGATGATTTCTCCGGAAGTATCGATGTTGAATCCGATATCGTCGGAGGGGCCGCCGGCCCTCTTGGCCCACTGCCAGAACAGCCCGCTGTCAAGTTTTGCTGCAAAGATGTCCGATCCTCCGGCGGAATCGAGCGTCGTCGCACCGAACGTTTTGGAGCCGCTGAACGATCCCGTAATGTACACCGCGTTTTCCTCGTCGAGGGTCAGTCCGAGGCCCGTGGTTCCCGCGGAGGAGGCGGCCGCCGTCCAGTCGGGACGGCTTGTCGTTGGGCGAAACTTCGCGACGGCCGTCCCCGCGGCGCCGATCGTGATCCCCGGCTCGAGCATCGTCGGGGCGGTGGCCGTTCCGACCACTACGACCCTGCCGTTGGAATTGATCGCGATGTCCGAAAAACTGACGGAACTCGGTACGGTGGCGACCCAGTCCCAGGCCGGGGGAACAGCCGATGGGTCCGGTGCAAGGGTATGCGAGAGACGGGAGACATGGGTGTAGGTATTGACCGTCTCCAGGTCGTCCTCGAACAGGGTTCCATTGTCGTCATAGATATGGACATCGTCGAAAAAGAAGCCCTCTCCGCCGATGGAATGGTCGGATGCGAAACGCCATCTGAAGTTGTAGCTCCCGTTGCCGAGAGCCCCGAGGTCGGCCCTGGTATATGCCCACCCGCCGGAATCACAGGACCATGCCCAATGTCCTTGGATGGGGTTCTCTGCACCCATGTTCAGTATCGTGTTGTATCCACCGTTTTCGAAGGAATACAGCTGCGTATATTCAGCTCCGTTCTTTGAATACTCGAGGATGGCGCCGTCCCAGGCGCATTCCGAGTTGACCCAATACCAGAACTCGAGTTTCGGGTGAGTGGAGGCCGAGATTGTAAAGCTCCGATTGATGTAGATCGATCGATCGGAGATATAAGGGGGATCGTCGATGAAGTAGGAATAATACGGTGAGTGGCCTCTCTGAACCAGATGCCATGCGTTTCCGCCGATAGTTCCGACAAAATTGCCGCCTCCCGAGATTTCCTCCTGCATCGGTCCGGAGACGTAGACCAGGCCGTCATGGGTGACAGCGAGAACGTCGATCTCGTCCTTGCCCCGGACTCCGTTTTCGAAATCCTTGATCCACATCCAGTTGCCGTCGGTATCGATTCGAGCCACAAAGGCATCGTCATGGTCCGAGGCACCGGTACAGTTTGTGTTGTTCAGGGGGCCGACCTCAATCTGGTTGGTGCCGTCGTACAGAGCAAAATCACAGATATATTTTCCACCGATGAAAACCGACGCGGGAACCGGGGGCAGAACTGTATCGTCACCGGGATGAAAGTCGATCGCGCTGCCCTCGTCACCGTACCGGCCGCCGGCCCGGCGGACCCAGTCCCAGGAACCGTTGGACGCCAGGCGGGCGATGAACACGTCGGAATAGGCGTCTTCGGCATCGAGGGAGAGGGCGCCCGTTCCGCCCCCCAGTCCCCCCGAGGCGAAGCGGATCGTGCCGTAGAAGTTGCCGATCACGTAGAGGTTCTCTCCGTCGTCGAGCACGATGTCGGCGAGGAGATCGACGCTGGCGCCGCCCGCGGTGGCGACCCATTCGACCAGACCGGCCTCGGAGTAGCGGACGATATAGACGTCCGACGAACCCTCGGAGCTGACGTCGGTGCCTCCGAAATGAGCGACGCTCCGAAAGGTTCCGGCCTCGTACACCGCACCCGATGGCGCGACGATGACCCGGGTTGCATCGTCATCCTGGTCACCGCCGCCGGCGACGGGCCACCGTGCGGATGCAACCGAGGTCAGGTTGAGACCCACAAGAATCATCAGGCCGATTCGACAGTACGTGTTGAGATGTCGCATGATCGCGCTCCTGCCCTGTATCAGACCGTTGGTCATCATCGTTCCACCCTTACTGGTTCAACTCCGGGACGCCGGCGACCCTCCGCATCCGAAAGGTTCCGGCGACGTAGATCGTGTTCCGATGAAGACCCGAAATCTCCTCGAAATACTGACCCGCGAGGAGGGAATCGCCCCAGTCGGGTTCGTTCTTTTCCTCCGGGTCCGTGGCGGAAAAGACGAAGCGGATCCGCCGGGTTACTTCGTAGGCTTCTTGAACGGGATTGAGAAACTGCTCGTCGAGGTTGTTGTGATCGGGGTGGTACCGGTGTTTGAATGGATTGGTCGGGAAATTCGAGTCCATCGTCAGGGTCGCCTCGAGGGTGCCCGTCGGGCTGAAATCTCCGTTCATCTCCAGGGTGTCACCGGGAAAGTCGTAGGCGACCGAACTCATGCGGATGCCGACCGGCGAGTCGTCCCGCATGACGATTCCGGTGAACTGAGGAATCAGGTCCTCGTTGGTCAGAAGGACCGCGCGCCCCGGTGTTTCGGTCGTGAGGTAGTCCGGGTTTTCGGGGTCGGGAACTACCGTCCCGTCCTGCCACATCTCGATGACCTCGTTGAGCAGTCGAGTGGTTCCGACGCTGTCAACGTGGATCAGCACCCTCAAGGGAAAGACCATTCCGGCTTTCTTCGGCGTCGTTTCCCCATGTTGGGCCTCGCTGACGGCGTCGACGAGGACCGTTCCCTGCCACAGGCCGGCAAAGGTGGCGACCCCTGACGCCCGGCCGGCCTTGGCCTGGCCCGGGGGTGGGGCGTGATACCGTCGTGCGAAAACCGGGACGAGTCGGCGGGCGCCGAGACCGTTTCGGACTTCAAGGATTCCTCCGGCATCGTCGGCGGTCAGGTCCGCCCGGCGGACGCCGAACTTGAGGAGCAGTTCCTGGCCGGCAGGAGCGGGGATCGAATAGGTCGTCGGGAGGGGCGTCCAGTTTTCCCGGCCAGTCTCCTCGTCCTTGACCATCAGGGAAAGGGGCACGGGGATTTGAGAACTTGCCGTGTGGAGGGTGATGTCGACGTCGATGACCGTTCGATTGCGGACGACGAGGAGCTGTGAAGCCAGGGAGGAACCGAAATCGATCCGGTCGCTCCACTCGACACTGACCTCCATCGGCCCATCGAAATCGGTCGTTCCCTTGCAGAAGACCCAGTAAGCCTCTCCGGATTCTATACTCTCGGAATAGGGTTGTTCGATTAGTTCCCAGCTTCCGCCGGCGCCGAGCCGGTAGACCGGACCGTTCTCGAGAGCACTGCGGTCGGCCAAATAGGCACCGAAGGTGGGCGGCCTGGACGGGTCGATGTGAAAGCCGACCAGATTGAAGGAATCAGGTATCCATTGGATCGCACGCAGGGATGGGGTTCCGGCGACGTTCCACGTGATCGGTTGGTTTCCGTCCAGCTTGATCAGATAGGCCCTATTGGCCTGGAGAACGAAGAGATTGGTCAGAAACGCTTCCGGGCGGGGCCGGGGGAAATAGCAGTACCAGCCGTTGTCCGCAGGCCTCTCCTCAGTGGGGTCTTGAATGAACTGGACGGTTTCGTCATCCGGCATCCAGGTCCAGACGCTGGCGATGGGGATGCCGGCAAAGGCGGACTCGACGTTCCGGTCTTCCGGTGTGACCTCGAGGAAGACCGTGTTCCAGCCCGGTTTGAGGTCGAAAGATTGGACGACGCTGCTCTGGCATTCCCCACGGGGGAGGGCCATCGTCATTGCCATCAGGAACCCGACCGGTACCAAGATCGAGAAACGCCCCGGCGATCTTCGCGGCGTCGGCATACGGTGCGTCATGGCCTTCGGTTTCATCGTTCCTCCTCATCCCTTCGGTAGCTGCGGCGGACGGTGTTCCGCGTCGGCTGCCGGCGGGGGTCCCTTGATTTCGGAAAAAATCTCTTCGTTGATTGTGATGTCCAGGCCGTTCCGTATTTCACTGTCCAGTGCCTCTTCCGCGGCCCGGCCCTTCGTGCGCATCAGGTGGTGGCGGATCCCCGCCTCGACCTGGTCGAGAGGCCTCGGGGCGGCCGGTTCCCTTTCGACCAGTCGAACGAGGTAGTAGCCCTTTTCCGTCCGAATGATGTCGCCGATTTGGCCGGGTTCATCGAGTGAAAAAATAGCCTCGACGACGGGTTCTTCCCACCGGGAACGGCGGTCAGGATGGTTGATCAGCCATCCTATGACGCCCCCTGTGTACCGGCTGGCGCGGTCTTCGGAGTATTTCCGGGCGACCGGACCGAAGTCCCGGACGTGCGGCTCGAGCGCCTGCGCCTCCGCCAGAGCCTGCTCGACCCGGTTCTCGACCGTGGCTCTTCGTTTCTCGGTCGCCGTGGACGGGCAGGCGAAGAAGACGATGGCCGCCTGAACGCGTTCCGGTCGGTCGTACTCCGCCTGGTGCTCGGCATAGTACGCGGTGACTTCCTCGTCGCTGACGGACAGCGCTTCAGGGGGAAGGGAATGGTCCATCTTGAAGGCGTTGACCATCGCCCGCTCGAATACCGCGACGACATCGGGTTTTCGGTCATATCCGGCCTGACGTGCACGAACGACCCAGGTTCTGAAACGGATCATCTCATCGAGGAGGGCCCGGCGTTGGTCCAGCGTCGAGAACGCGCCGGGAACCGCTGCTCCGCGAAGCTTCATTTCGTAGCGGAAACGCCCGACGGTGATCGTTTCATCGCCGACCTTCGCCAGGATCGTATCGCCACCCGGATCCCAGGGGCCGGAAGCCGCTGCTGCGCCCACCGCCTGAAGGAGGGCGCACGACAGGGCAAGGGCTGCGGAGGTGCGGATCATTCGCCGCTCCACGACCGGGAATTGAATGCCGGACTTCCGACGGACGAACCAAGAATCTTTGCCGGCGCCTTAGTCTCGCCGACGACATCCGACCACGCCGACGTGTCTCCGCGTTCGAAATCGTCCCCCCACAGGAGGTCGGTCGCCTCGACGGGGTCGGTGTCGGTCGCGGAATTGTTCGAGAGGTCAGGGTCGGTGCCGTCGCCGGTAAGGGCGACCTCGACGGTATTCGAGATCGTGATGGGATCGGTCAGATCGATCGCCGGGTCGACGGTGCAGTCGACCGAATAGGTCACGCTGTCGCCGGCAGGGATGTCGACTGAATCCAGCAGGAAGTTCCCCGTGCCGTCGGAGCAGAAGGCGGCACCCGTCGGGACGCAGGTCCAGGAGACGTCAAGCAGTTCGGGAGGGATCGTGTCGCTGACATCGGCCGACGGCGCGTCGCTGGGGCCGTCGTTGACGATGACGATCGTGTAGGTGATGTCCCAGCCGGGGACGACGAACGGCAGTCCGTCGTCCTTTGTGACGGCGAGATCGCTTTCTGCGGTGATTTCGGTGTCCTCGAATGTGACGTTGTTCGCAGTATCGGGATCGAACCAGTCGCAGGCGACGGACGCGTCGTTGGTGATCGTGCCCAGGGTGTAACTGTCGACGGTGACGACCAGGGTATAGGCGGCCGACTGGCCGGCGGCGATATTGCCGAGGCTGCAGCCGGGCAGCCCGCCCGGATCCTCCGAACAGCCCGACGAGGAGACGAAGGTTACGCCGGTCGGCATCGAGTCGGTGACGACGACGTTCTGCGCGTCGTAGGGACCCGGATTGGTCACTGTGATCGAATAGCTCAACTCGGTCCCGGCGACGGCGGGATCGACGGTGTCGGTCTTCTCGATCGAGAGATCGGCCCAGGGATCGACCCGGGTGTCTTCGGTCGTCGTGTTGTCCGCCGGGTTGGGATCGTCGGACAGGGAAGCGAGGGAAGCGGTGTTGGTGATCGTCCCCAAGGTGCCCTCGTCGACGGTGACCGAGACCGTCACCTCTGCCGAGGCGCCGTTGGGGATTGCACCGACGGTACAGATCGGTAACCCGGCGGGATCCTCGGCGCAGCCGGTCGTCGACATCGGAGTGACGCCGGCCGGTAGGCTCTCGGTAATGACGACATCGTGAGCCCAGGAGGGACCCGAAGGATTGGAAACGGAAATCGTGTAGTTGAGGGGGAATCCGGTCGTGACCGGGTCGGCGTCATCGGTCTTGGTGATGCCGATATCGGCAACGGGCGTCAGATCGTCGATGTCGGTCGCGACGTTGTTGGACTGATCGGGGTCGGTCGCACTGACCCCCGGGGTCGTGTCGTCGATCAGGACTTCGGCAACGGCGGTGTTGGCGATCGTCCCCAGGACCGACGGGTCGACGAGCCCCTGGATCGTGTAGGTCAGTGAGCCGCCGGCGGGGATCGATACGAGATCAACGAGGGCCCCGGTGTTGGGACCGGCCGAACATGAAGCACCCGCAGTGGGTACGCAACCCCAGAGGATATTCCCCATCGATGCGGGGAAGGTATCGGTCACCCGGCCCAGTGAGAGGTTGCTGGGTCCCAGGTTGTCGACGGCGACGTGGTAGGTGACGACGGTTCCGGGAATGACCTCGTCGAGGTCGTTGCCCTTGGCGACCGAGAGATCGCTGACGGCGACGACGGAATCGGAATCGGTCGCCTGGTCGTTTGCGGGTTCGGCGTCGTGGGCCGGATCCTCGGCGGCGATCGACGCGGTATTGGTCAGCGGGACCCCGGTCGCGGGATCGAGGAGGCAGTCGATGAAGTAGGTCAGGGAGGCCTCGGGTTCGAGGTCGACGGTATCGATGAGGGTGTTGGTTCCGTCGATCGCACAGGGTTGTTCGTCGGACCGGGTGCAGACGCATCCCGTCAGGCTTGGGGGCAGCGTATCCGTCACGGTGGCCCCGTAGGCCCGTGCCGGGCCCGAGTTCGTGACGACGATCGAGTACGTGAGCGGCAGTCCGGCGATCACGGTTTCGACGCCGTCGTCCTTGGTGATCCCCAGATCCGTTCGGACGCGGATCGTGGTGTCGTCGTCGGCGGAGGAATTATTCAGCGGTTGGGAATCGGGAAGGGGAGAAACGACCGTCGCCGTATTGAACAGCGTTCCCCGGGCACCGGGATCGACGGTCGCTCCGACGAGGAAGGTCGCCGTTGCGCCGGCCGTCAGGTCGATCGCCTCATTCAGTTCTCCGAGGTCTCCGGGGATGCCGCTCGGCGAACAGGCGCCTTCGGCCGTCCGGTCGAAGATCGTCAGCGCAGCGTCATTCCCAGCGGTGACCAGGAGTTTCGAACCGTCAGGAAGGATCGCCAGCCCCGAAGCTCCGTCGAGGTTGACCAGGGTCGGGTCGCCGTCGGTGAAAACCTCGATCGGCGTCAGGCGTCCATCGGTCCAATCCCTCCGGAAGACGGCGACTGCATCGTCGTTGAAGCCGGCGACGTAGAGATGACCTCCATCGGGGCCCAGTGCGATCGCAGTGGCGCCGTCGAGACCGTCGACTCCTCCGGTGTCGTCGCGGAGACTCTCGACGAAGGTCAGGCGGCCGAAATCAGGAGAATCGGTGTCGCGGTTTCGTTCGAACACGACGACCGCGTCGTCGGCCAGCGAAACGGCGTAGAGGAAACGACCGCCGGGGCTGAGGGCCACCGAACGAACGAAGTCCAGCCCGTTGACCGTCACCGAGCCCTGGAGGTCGAGGTTGTGAATCACTTCGACGAAACTCAGCCGTCCCGTCGCGGCATCCCGCCGGAACGACGTGACGGCATCGCTGTCCTGAGCCGCGATGTAGAGATGGTCGCCATCCGGTGTGATGACGATGTCGCGCGGACCTTGGAGTGCCTGGAGCGGAACGTCGTCGCCCCCCTCGAACTTGCGTTCGATGTAGGTCAGGAGACCGGTCACGGGGTCGCGCAGGTAGGCCATGACCGACTGAGCGGTTCGGGAAACGACGTAAAGGTCGAGACCATCAGGGCTGATCGCGATATCGAACGCACCGCCGAGGCCGATGACCGGGTTGCCGTCGACCACGGCGTCGACGAAATACAGCCGTCCGAAGTCGGGAGAACCGGAATCGCCGTTGCGTTCGAAGATCGAGAGAGCGCCGTCGGTTTCGGCGGCGACGTAGAGGAACCGGCCGTCGGGGCTCAGGACCATGCCGGCCGCGCCCGCGAGAGAATCAACCGTCACCCCGTCGAGAACGTCCCCGTCCCGAATGACGCCGATCTGGTGATAGGTGCCGGAGCCGGGATCGAAGGCGAAGGTCGAAACCGCATCGGTATCCCCGGAGGTGACGTAGAGGTGTTTTCCGCCGGGTTCTCCTCCGACGCCGTCGGGATCGGGGACCGCAACGACGAAGGTCGCTCCGTCGAGGCCGTCAACACCGTCGACGCCGTCGACAAAGGTCTGGGTCGGTCGCAGTGCGCCGGTTGCGATGCACGTCCAGGAAACGCTGTCCTGGAGCAGGCCCGCCATTTCGTCGGGGAAGAACGGGAAGAAGTCGGTCACGGTCACGCCGTGGACGTCACTGGGCCCGTTGTTGACCACCTCGATCCGGTAGGTCAGGCTCCCGCCGGCGTCGACCTCGGTCAGATCGTCGTCCTTGGTGATCGCCAAATCGGCCGTCGGAGTGATCGTGTTGTCGGTCGTCGTCGCGGTGTTGTTGGTGGAATCGGGATCGATGACGGTCGGTCCCGGGAGAACCTTCGCGGTATTGACCAGTTCCCCGGTCGCGCCGGGAATCAGGAGTCCGGTCAGCGTATATGTCGCGGTACCGCCGGGCACGAGGTCGATCGTGTCATCGACGTCTCCGATTCCGTGGTCACTGCAACGGGATCCCAGCATCGTCCCGAGGAGAACGATATCGCTGTCGATCCGGGCCGCCGCGTACAGATGCTTGGCATCCGTGCTGACGGCGAGACCGCGGACCCCGGTGAGCCCGGGAGTGCCGGAAGCCGAGTCGTACGATTCGAGGAACCGGAGACCGCCGTCATCCGTCCGCCCGAATGCGGCGATGGCGTCCGACAGCGTTCCGGCGACGTAGACCTGATCGTCATCCCGGCTCATCACGAGCGCCGAGGCGCCCTGAAGGCCGGAAACTCCGTCGGTTCCGTCGAGATGACGTTCGACGAAGGTCAGGCGTCCGGTGACTCCATCGCGGGAAAAGACCGCCAGTGCGTCGGCGGTTTCACCGGTGACGAAGACCATTTCACCGTCGGCGCTGACGGTGACTGCGGAGGCGCCGCCAAGACCTTCGACGGTTCCCGTGTCATGGACGTCCCCGTCGGCGACCTTCTCGACGAAGGCAAGTTCTCCGGTCGATGGATCGATTTCGAAGACTGCGATGGCGTCGTCGAGCGTTCCGGCGGCGTACAGGTGGGACCCGTTGGGGCTGACGGCGACGTCGGCGACCCCGCCGAGGCCGTCAATTCCTTCGAATCCTTCCTGGTGGACCGCGATAAAGGTCAGGCCGTTCCCGGACGAATCGCGGCGGAAGACCGCCACGGCATTGTCGGCCGAGCCGGCGGCATAGAGGGTTCGGCCGTCGGGCGTCAGGGTCAGTGCACTGATCCCGCCGATGCCGTTGACGATCCCAATGCCGTCCCGGTGAAGCTCGAGGAAATCCAACTGCCCGGAAATCGGGTCGACTGTGAAGACCGACAGCGCATCGTCGGTCTGTGCGGCGACGTAGACCGCGGCGTCGTCGGGGGAGAGGGCGACATCGACGGCGCCGGCCAGGCCATCGAGCCCATCGAAACCGTCGGTCAGTGTCTGGACGAGGTTCAGGGCCCCGGTCCGGGTGTCCCGATCGAATACCGTCAACTGTCCCTGACTCGATCCGACCGCGAAGAGGCGGGTTCCATCGGAAGCAGGGACCGTGGCCGCCGCGCCGTCGAGGGGCCAGGGACCGGCAGAAGACGGCGCCGTCAGAAGACCGGGCGCCGGTGTCGCCAGGCACGACCAGACGACGTCGACCAGCGCCTCGGGAACGACGTCGGTCACACGGTTGGCGGGTGCCAGACTGGGGCCGGCGTTGGTCACGGTGACGACGTAGGTCACCGTTTCCCCGGGAACCGGAGGATCGAGACGTGTCTTTTCGATCTCGAGATCGGAGATCGGCGTCAGGAGGGTGTCGTCATCGGTAGCGCTGTTGTTGGTCTGATAGGGGTCGACCAGCCCTTCGGGCGCCTCGACCGTCGCAGTATTGCTCAGCATGCCCGTCAGCTCCGGCCGGAGTCTCCCGGTCGCGGAAAAGATCACCTGGCCGCCGACGGCGACGTCGATGGTCTCGTCGAGGTCTCCCGAACCGCCGGGGATCTCGCATGCGGTGTGATCGTCGTTACCGTCTGCAGGAACGACGGAACAGGTCCAGGAGATGTCTTCGAAACCGTCGGGGAAGACGTCCCGGACGAAGGCGCCGGTCACCCGGGAAGGCCCGTGGTTGGTAACGGTGATCGTGTACCGGACCCATTGGTTTGGGTCGGGTTCTCCCGGCCCGATCCCGCCGCCGCCGTTTTCGAAGGATTGGAGCAGAGCGATTCCCGAAGAATCGGTAAAGACGGACAGGGTGTCGTCATCGTCCGCCGCGACGTAGAACCGGTCACCTGCAGCGATCATACCCGCGGCGCCGCCCAGACCGGTGACCATTTGGCCGCCGAGGTCCTGACCGTCGACGACGATTTCTCGGAAGGTCAGAGTGAGGTCGGCGACGCTCCAGGTGAAGAGGGCCAAGGTACCGGCGCCGTCGTCGTTTCGACCGGTGACGGCGACGGTCAGGTCCGCACCGCCGTCGTCAACGGCGATGCCTTGAGGTTGAGCCAGCCCGTCGACGGTGATTTCCGAACCTGATTCACCCTGCAGATCTCCCTGGGACACCGTCTCGACCGGGGTCAGCAACCCGGTCGCCGGGTCACGCGAGAAGACCGCCACGGCGTTGGATTCGAACCCGGTGACGAAGAGTGTTTCGCCGTCCGGTGACACGGCCAGAGCGTCGGTGCCCTGGAGTCCCTGCAC